>JAZLAL010000061.1:0-71196 GCA_045613185.1 Bacteroidales bacterium
TCGCAGTTGATATACTGCTTAAGCCAATTATAAGATACTTTCATTGTAAAATCATGATTTAAAATGCAAAGATAACATTTTATGACAAAATGTCAGAGGATTTTTAAAGAAAAATTCATAATTCACAATGCATAATGCATAATTATCACTGACACCAAAATTATGAATTAGCATCACCCAATCCTTCCCCAATCAAATCCGTTGGCAAGGTTTCTATTAAAAAACTCTTTTGTCATCTGATGCTCTGGTTTCGACAAAGTTGGGTCATTATCTAACAACAGATTCACCATTCTTCTTGTATGTCTGATGATTGGTTCATCTTTCACGAAGTCGCCGATTTTCATTTCTATCATTCCCGACTGACGAGTGCCTTGAGTCTCGCCGGGGCCTCTCAGTTGAAGGTCTGCTTCCGCAATTTCAAAACCGTCGTTGGTACGCACCATCGTTTCCATACGTTTCTTGCCTTCGCCGGTTATCTTATGGTCGGTCATCAAGATACAATACGATTGTTCTGCGCCACGGCCAACGCGTCCTCTCAGCTGATGCAGTTGCGAGAGTCCGAATCTGTTCGCGTTTTCAATAATCATGACAGAAGCATTCGGCACATTGACGCCGACTTCTATCACCGTCGTTGCCACCATGATATGAGCCTGGTTTTTCACGAAACGCTGCATCTCGAAGTCTTTGTCCTCAGCACTCATTTGTCCGTGCACAACACAAATCCGATAATCTGGTTCTGGGAAGTCGCGCAACAACGACTCATAGCCTTCTTGAAGGTTTATCAAGTCCATCTTTTCCGACTCCTTGATGAGCGGATAAACGACGTAAACCTGATGTCCTGCCGCGATTTCTTTTTTCATGAAAGAAAGAAGTCGAAGCCTTTGTTCCTGATATAGATGAACCGTTTGTATCGGCTTTCTTCCTGGAGGCAGTTCATCGATTTTAGACACATCAAGGTCGCCATATTGCGTCATGGCGAGGGTACGAGGAATCGGTGTCGCCGTCATGACAAGTGTATGTGGAGGATATTCTGTCTTCTCCCAGAAACGGGCGCGTTGCGCCACGCCAAAACGATGCTGTTCATCAACGATGCAGAGACCAAGTTGCTTGAATTTCACAGTCTCTTCAATGAGTGCATGCGTTCCTATTACTATATTTATGTCGCCGTTTTCAAGTGCTGGCAATATATTTTTTCGCTCTTTCTGTTTTGTAGAACCTGTAAGCAAAGCCACCGTGACTTTCATGTCGCCGAGCATCTTCTTGATTGTTTCGTAATGCTGTGTTGCGAGAATTTCAGTCGGTGCCATCAGCGCCGCCTGATAGCCATTGTCGAGAGCAAGAAGCATCACCATCAGTGCAACGATAGTCTTGCCACTACCGACATCACCTTGAAGCAAACGATTCATCTGAAAGCCCGTTTTCAAGTCACTGCGAATTTCCTTGATGACTCGTTTTTGCGCATTAGTAAGCGGAAAAGGAAGATGTTCGTTATAAAAAGTATTGAAATAATCGCCGACATTATTAAAGACGACGCTACGCGTATTCTGTGTTCTTTCCTTTTTATTAAGAAGAAGTTTCAGCTGAAAAAAGAAATGTTCTTCATACTTCAAACGTGTCGTAGCAAGATGAATATCATTACTGTTCAATGGCAGATGTATCTTATAAAACGCCGCCTTTCTCGAAAGGAGTCTGTCTTGCATCACCAATGATGAAGGCAGATTCTCTGGAATCATCTCCCAAGTCTGGAGCACGAGAGTCTTTATTATCTTAGCAATCTGCTTTGTTCCAAGACCTGCATTACGCAGTTTTTCTGTAGTATTATAAACGCCTTGCAGACTTTCTCCAACAACTTTATCATTAGCATCATATTCTTCTATGTCGGGATGTGTGAAAGAAAATCTGTTGTTGAAAACACTTGCCTTGCCAAAAAGAAGATATTTCTTTCCTGGAATGAATTTGTTTTTTATCCATTTAAGACCTTTGAACCAAACTAGTTCTATTGAACCTGTCTCATCAGAGAATGTCGCACTGATACGAGTCATTCGGGGCTCGCCATGAGCCTTCACATTAGAGACCGTTCCGACAAGTTGATAATATACTGTATCGTCGTAAATTTGGTTTACCTTATGAATCTTACTACGGTCGACATATCTGAAAGGGAAATATTCGAGCAAGTCCTGAAACGTAAATACACCGAGTTCTTTGTTAAGAAGCTCCGCTCGTTTCGGGCCTACGCCTTTCAGGAATTCTATCTTTGTTTGAAGAATATCGACCATTTTAACAGATAAATTTTGGTTTGTAAAAATACTAAAAAATTAGAAATTGTAGAGTCGTATCATACGATACAATAAAAATAAAAAATATTGATGTGTCTAATCAATTAGGAATTATTTTAAGGCAGTTCATAAATACAAAAAAGTGCCGCTATGATTATAGCAGCACTTCCTTTAGACCTTAGCCTTTAGCCCTTAGTCATATTAATATTCCCAAAGGTTTTGTTCGAAATCAATGATAGATTGTTTGATACGTTCTGATTCACGAAGGATTTCAATACCTTTAGCATATTCTTGGATACTACGATCGAAGATATTGTCTTCTCTGATAATGTAGCTGTCGAAAACTCTTCTCAAGAATACGTCGTCATAACTAAGACGATTTGCTGAGTTTGAACGATTGAAGTATGGAGAGTTAATCAACACGTTACGAAGATTTTCATCGTAAGGAACCCAGAACAAACGTTGTGGAACTTGTGCACCGTCTTTTTCAACTATTCTGATTGGGCAGATAGCGATGATTTTAACGAGCAATTCTGATCTTTGTTTGTCAAAATACCATTCTTCTTTAATTTGGCAACGTTTAACTTCAGCTGAACTCATTTCTGACTCAACATTTTTCATTGAAATTACATTACCATAATCATCTGTTTCTGGAATTTGTTGGACCTCTGTAATCTGTGTCTTAATGTCATTCCAAGTAGTTGGTTTGATTAATTCACCTGTAATAGACTCATCTTCAAAAGCTACAACACCTGATGTTGGATCTTCCAAAGCTTCTTTTAATATGGTATAAAGATTTCTTAAATTCTTATGAGATGTTGTTGGGAAATAGAATCCTTGATTCATTTTTTGACGGAAATCGATTTCACGCCAGATAGTTTTTTTCCACATAACATCAGCTTCTCTTACATAAGGAAGTGGCATTGGTGCTTTAACACCTGTTTCATTTTCATCATAGAGTCCATCTTTCACAGTTATTTCTTCTTCGAAGAAGTTTTGTGCAGAGACTTCAGGTACAAATAAAAGACCTAAACCTATGAAACCTAATATTACGAATAGCTTTTTCATTATATGACGTTATTTTAATTAGTTCTTAAGTTCAATTACGATAGGTGTGTTAAGT
This sequence comes from Bacteroidales bacterium, assembly GCA_045613185.1. Taxonomy (GTDB): domain Bacteria; phylum Bacteroidota; class Bacteroidia; order Bacteroidales; family F082; genus Limimorpha. Next base: position 3,400 of record JAZLAL010000061.1, read on the forward strand.
ACACGTTCTTCACCATCTGGAGATTTAACTCTAATATTTTCAATATTAATACGTTGTCCGCGTCTTGCACCTTTTATAAGTTCTTCAACTTCCTTATTAAACTTACGACCTTTGATACCTTTGATTGGTTTAAGGTAACCAGCAACGATTGTTGACACGTCATAAGCAATAACTTCAGAATTATATCCTTCGAAGTCAAAGTCTGGCATTGTTAAAACGAAACCACCTGTTGCTAAAATTTCTTCTTTAGTAAACTTATCGTTTGTTCTACCATTAAGAACTGGAACAGGGTCTGGAGTACGTTTCAAACGGAAATTACAATTGTCCAAGATAACTTTTTTACCATCAATTGTTGTTGAAACTGTAACAGTTGTTTCGTTACTTTCGTTACCTGGTTTTACGAAATATTCACCATTATTATTGACGAGTTCACCATTGGTAACTTCAACATTAATTTGATTAGCTGTGAAACCTGGAGCAGAAATTGCAATAGGGTTTTCGAGACCTCTATACATAACATTCATCTTAGTTGGAGTTACGTTTGCTGATGGTGGAGCAACTGTATAAGATGTTTGGAATGGATATGGTTCTACCTCACCTGTAATAGGGTTTTTCATTTCAATGACACCAGCCAATGTTTGTTCACCTTCTGCATTTGTTGGCACTTTAATTTTTACGATACCTTTTTGGCTTGATACTTTTCTAATTGCGTTGGCACTAGCTTTTGAAAAATCTTTAACGCCTTGTGCATATTTAGCATCAAATTCTTTGGTATCGTCAGAAGCTACGATAAATACGTCTGCTTCATAGTCTTGACCTTTCAATACATAAGTAGTTTTTGGGAAAACCTTTGCTTCCAATGTGTTGAATTTAAAGTCACTTGCGCCGATGCTTTTGTACAATTCTGAAATAGCATCATATTCTACAGTCTGGACTTCAGTAACTATTTCATTGATAATAGATATAACAGCAGGTGTAATAACGTGGTTGAAATTATGCATTTCCCAACTTTCCAATAAACCTTCTTTATCTCTATATTCACCATTAGTAATTAAACCAACACTGTTTTCATATTCTGAAGTAAGTCCTATTGATTCGACAACATCAATTACATACTGACGATATTCATCAATTTTATTACGGAAAACTGTCGCATTACCTTGTTCTATGAAAAAGTTTGTTGGGTTATTGTATTGATCTTTACTACCAACATTTTCCAAGCTAATTTGATGGAATACTCGTCTGTTTTTTGTCAAGTCAATTTGATCAGGATTAAGGATGAGTGCTTCTTCTGGCTCTCTGTTAAGGAGATCAGCCTCTGTTGCTACGCCTTCATTCAAAAGAAGCATACCTATTTTCATTTCCTTTTCAATGAAATTGATCATTTCATCTGTTTTAGTACGAATATCTTGAGCTTTTTTCCATACTTCAGCTGTCTTTTCTGGCTGTTTATTATATTGTTGCTCAAATGTATTGTAATAATCGTCTATTTTGTTGTCAACGCTATAGTAGGTAGTTTCGAGACCATCGTTCACTTTCGCGAAAGCATCGAGAACATCTGCAGAAACGTTCAACGCCAACAAGGCGGTAAGAACGAGATACATCATACCGATCATCTTCTGCCTTGGTGTTTCTTTTCCTCCTGACATTTTTAATTCTTTTTATTGAGTTAATAATAGCTTAATAAAAACCTTTTTACATTTATGCTTTAACATTCATTGCTGAAAGCATGTTACCATAAACTGTATTAAGAGCTGTCATGCGTTTTGACAAGTCAGAAATCTGGTGGTTAAGAGCTTCTGTTGATGTTGCAGATGCGTTAACTTTTTCAATATATTCTGACATTGTTTTGTTCAATTTGTTATTTGTTTCTGTAACAATCATAGAACTTTGAAGTTGTACTTCGAGAGCGCCTACAGTTTCCGTTGCTTTTTTCATAGCTTTAGCATAGTCGTTTGTTGCAGCGACTGCATTGCTGATTTCAGCCATTTGAGCAGCGTTTTCACTAAGTCTGTTGATACCTGCGCCTAATTTTTCGAGTACTTGTTCGTTGATGTTAGCTTTTGCGAACATTTCTTCTAATTGTTCTGTTGCAGATGTGTTATTTTCATGTTCTGCTGGTTTTTCGTCACCTTCATGGTATGCTAATTTTGGGAAAACCTTACTCCAATCTGGTTCCATATGTGGTGGTTCAAACGATGACATGATAAAGATAAAAGCTTCAACGCCCAAACCTGCTGCCAACATAATATTAGCCCATGGACCTGTTAACCAGTGTGTAAGTTTGAACAAAGCACCGATGAGAACAACAGCTGCACCCCAGCCATAAATATACCCCATCACAACTTTACCTTTTCTACTTTGCATCCAAATAATGAACTTTTTCATAATGTCTTTTTTTATTTTGATTATACTTATTATTTTACTAAAACTATTCTCTTTTTTATCTAAAATCAATTGTAAACTCTTGATGCCTTATTCAAATTATCGCCTTTGTTACGGCCTAAATAAGGTTGGATACAACGGAAACCGATATAACATTTTGCAGTATCTTGGTATTCGTAAGCACGTGTTGTAACTTCAAGATAGTATGCAATGTCTTTCCATGAACCACCGCGAACAACTTTTCTCTTCATGATAGCTGGATCTGTATCCTTTGCGTTGTATGTGTAGTTAGGGTTCATGTCCCAAGTAAAGTTATATGACAATGGGTCGAAAGCACTGTTTGTCCATTCAGCTACATTACCAGCCATATCATACAATCCCCAGTCATTTGGTGGATAGTGACCGACTACTAATGTTCTCAAGCCGCCGTCAGCGATGTAGTTACCGCGTAAAGGTTTGAAGTTTGCATAGAAGCAACCTCTTTCGTTACGAGTGTATGGACCGCCCCATGGATAAGGATTGAGGTGGTTGCCACCGCGAGCTGCCCATTCCCACTCTGCTTCTGTTGGGAGACGGAACTCTGACAACATTGTTTCGCCTTTTTGTGCTTTCAAATATTTATTGAATTTTTCTGTACGCCATACGCAGAATGCTTTTGCTTGATTCCAGTTAACACCAACGACTGGATAATGGTCATAAGCGACGTGCCAGAAATATTTTTCTGTCAATGGATCATTGAATGAGTATGAATAGTCATGAATCCATGCCAATGTATCTGGGTATACATTGATTTTATCTTTCTTAACATAAACAGATCTGTCTTTCAAACCTTGTGGACGGTTTGCCAAACCAGCATCTTGATAATTTGCATCATCTACAAATTCTTTTCTTGCTGCTGCTTGGAGGTCAATCCAATAGTATTCGTAGAACAACTTTCTAGTATCTACTTCTTTTCTTCCGAAGAAACGTTCTGTTTCAGGAAGCAACAATTCTTCAACGAGTTTTGGATCATTCCAGTTTATTTTTTCATCCCAATTCAAAATTGCAGGATCATATTCTTCTCCTGTTTTTGGATTTTGAGTTATAATGTAAGCTTCTCCATTATCACCTTCACTTAAGATTTTGCGTGCAATAGAGTCTCTTACCCAATATACAAATTCACGATACTCGTTATTTGTAATTTCTGTTTCATCCATAAAAAATGATGATACTGAGATTGTTTTTGGTTGTGTCACCTGGCTTGATGATATATCCTGACCACCAACGCCCATTGTATAACTTCCTAGCGGAACAAACACCATTCCATATGGATCTGGATGGCTGAATGGCTTAGATTGTTTTCTTACACCAACCAATTCCCCTTGGTTAGTATTACTACAACTAAAAAAAGTTAAGACAACAAAACTTAATACTAATAATTTTTTCATTATTTTATTGATTTATAACTATTTACTTTAAAATTCAATTCAATTTTCAGAAAATATCTATAGAAATAGTCTGCAAATGTAAATAAAATATTTCTATAAAACCTATTTTTTCTGATTTTTTTTTACAAATATCTAATACTATGATAAATTCTTGGAGTTTTTTCCAAATCCATCTTGAACAAATAGCTTACACAAATTTCATGAGATCCTTGTACCGCTATACCCATAGTGTTGATGTCGTAAGAATATGAAATCTGAATATCCTTGATTTTAAAACCAATCATTGCCGACACAGATTCCTGATAACGATAATTTATACCGCCCCACACCTTATTATTATATAGTAATTTTGCTCCGATGTTAAATTGTGTCGATGCAATATCACTCATTACACACATTGATGGAAGAAGTTTATACACAGGATTATTGAATTGATATTCATAACCAGCCATCAAATAGAATGTTCTGTCACCAACAAAGCTTGCGCTTGTTGCAGAACTAGACAATAATTCCTTACCTTTAGACTCGAACACATTTGTAATAGACAAGCCTACATAAAATGTTTCTGGAATTTGCCAAAACAAACCTAAGTTAGCGTCTAAAAGCATATCACTTTGGTCACCTTTAGGAATTGAAGGGTCGTTTTCTACATTAGGATGGAACTTGCTGAAATCTACATTACGATTTAACATACTGAAAGCCAAACCGACACCTAAAGTTCCTGCGCCTAAATCAGCATGAAATGAATAACCTAAATTAATATTAACATTATCTTCGAAGCCGATTTTATCGTTCATTATTGATAATGATGCACCGCCGCGTAATACTTTCACTGGCATATCTCCAGAAAACAACATTGTCTTAGGAGCTACAGCATTGCCATCCATATCTTTAAATCCCGTCCACTGATCTCTGTAAATTCCCATCACGTTGATGCCTTCGCTAAGTCCACCAAAGCCAGGATTAACACAAGCATAAGAATTACTGTAATTGGTAAACATAGGTGCCTGCTGCGCCATCAGCATTCCGCTTGCCGCAACAAAAATAATCATCAATATGTATCTTATTTTTTGCACTTTATTTATTATTACAATTCTTAAACTTTGATTTCTTATGTTTATTGTGTTTTTATTTGTTGGTAATTTGTTATTTCACCTACCTTATTACCTTAGAAAAACCATCTCACGATATCATTGCCATTCGCTAATATCAAAAGTGCCAATAATATTATAAGACCAACTGTCTGAGCTATTTCCAAAAACTTATCACTTGGTTTTCTTCTTGTAACGATTTCTACCAATAAGAACAATACATGACCGCCATCAAGCGCAGGGATTGGCAATATATTCATGACAGCCAGAATGATAGAAAGTAAAGCTGTAAGACGCCAGAATTCCAGCCAATTAAAATTCTTAGGGAAGATGCTACCAATTGAGATAAAGCCACCAAGGCTCTTATATGCTTCAGTATCAGGGTTAAATATAAGTTTAAGTTGTTTCCAATAATCACCTAATTCTTCTACTGTCTTGTTAAAACCTTTAGGCAATGCTTGTACAAAAGTATATTCTTGTATAGCAAAAATGTTTTCTGGTTCTAAACCTATCTTCATATCTTTTGGAAGTTGCATTGCAATTTGCAAAGTATCATTATTTCTGACCACACTAAAATTAACATCTTGGCCAGCGAACTGTGCTATATTGGCAAAGTCATGATAATATGGTGTTGATATATCATTGATTTGAATGATTCTATCACCAATTTGTAATCCTGCTTCTTTTGCCAGTGAAGTTTCTGTTAAGTTTTTGATTATGAACGGATATTCACATGACAAGAGCCATTCTTGAGAGCTAAGTATTTTTGCCACTGCATCTTCTGGCACTTCAATGACTTGTCTCTTGCCATCTCTTTCCACCTCGATAGTTTTTACATCTTCCAAGACCAATTCCAATTGAATTTTAGCAAAGTTCTCGACATAATTACCATCCAATGACAATATCTTATCGCCGTCTTTAAATCCTATTTCTTTAGCTAAATCGCTTGTAACGATGCCATATTTGTTCACTTTAGAAGTAGAGATATATTTATCTCCCTGAGAAATGAGCAAGCCTGTATAGATAAAATAAGCCAAAACAACATTCATCACGACACCTCCGATCATGATGATAAGTCTTTGCCAAGCTGGTTTGCTTCTAAACTCCCATGGTTGTGGTTCTTGTTGCATTTGGCCCAAATTCATTGATTCGTCAATCATTCCAGCAATGCTGCAATAACCTCCGAGAGGAACCCAACCGATACCGAATTCGGTATGTTCTTCATCTGTACGCCAATCGTCTTGTGGAAGAGTATTAAGGTCGATGGTCTCATAAGTGTATGATTTTTTGTTGGTTACCGGGTCAATATGCTCATGTGTGATAAATTTATCAGGAACATTTTTACTGAAAAATGCGAAGCGCCATTTGCCATGAACTTTTTTACATCTGAAAATAGAGAATTTCGGATTGAAAAACATATAGAATTTCTCTACTCTTGTCTTGAAAATGACAGCTGCAATAAAGTGACCAAACTCGTGTATCAAGACCAACAAAGACAATGACATCACGAGTTGTATAATTCTGATTAATACGTCCATTTTTATAAGATTAGTTTAGCTTGCAAAGATACGCAAAAATAATTTACTGAATATTGCTTTCAAAAGAAATATAATCTTCTGGATTTAATGGCGTTCCATTGTACCACAATTCGAAATGAAGATGAGGTCCAGTCGACATGCTTCCACTATTGCCATAAATAGCTATAGCGTCGCCAGCATTAACGAAATCGCCGTCATCTTTCAACAAAACCGCATTATGTTTATAAACCGAAAACAAATTCCCATTATGTTGTATTCCAATACAATAGCCATTTTCCACTGTCCAATCTGAATATATGACAGTACCATCTGCTGTAGCTTTAATAACTGCATTATTACTTGCTACTAAATCTGTTCCAAAATGCTTTTCTTCTCTATTGAAATGATTTGTTACGATACCATTTATGGGTGCGAAAAATGAAACCAACTTAAACTCCTGATGAATATCCGACATTATGTTATTGCTAAACAAATTGTTACGGGTTTCCTCTTCATATCCAAGACGGAAAATACTATCTTGTTTAGAATTCTTTATCACGATATTATCGAAATTAGTATTTGACGACTTTGTTAATAATGAATTAATGCTATCACTTTCAAAGTCGTCACCCATGATGATTCTTTTCAAATTATTGATATACAAATCTTTTTGTTTAAAAACAGTTTCTAAAGAATCGGCTCTTCTTTCCATTTCATACACGCGTCTATTCAAGCTAACGTCGGTATAGCCAGGGATATATTCTCTCAAAGGTGTAAATGCTATCAGATAGGTAACCGACACTATAAGCAATACAGATGCAAATACAACAATGTTAAAAAAGTTTAACAGAGTCAGTTTAAAATGTATCCTTTCTTCGTAAGTTTCATTATTATAAACTACGATTCGGTACTTTTTTCTTATTCTGTCTTTAATCTTTTCCTTTTTATTTGTGTCTTGATTGCTCATACGCTTTTACTTTGAAAGATTATATCTCTCAGGATGTTTAGCATTAATTCCTCTATAGAATTTTTCCATTTCTTTCCAGTCTTCCTCAAAATTACCTGTTGGATAAAGCAATGGACCAAATCCTAATTCTTTTTTCTTAAAATCTAAGAAACCTAGAACTATAGGTACATTAGCTTTCTGTGCTATATAATAGAATCCTCTTTTCCAATTATGTACGAGTTTTCTTGTTCCCTCTGGAGTAATTATAATATTCAAATCATCGTATTTAGAAAACATTGCCGACACTTGATTTACAATATTATTACCTCTGCTTCTATCGACGGGAATACCTCCTAATTTTAACAAAATTGGCCTCAAAAGTGGATTATCAAAGAATTCCTTTTTTATCAGATATCTGACATTTCTATCAAGATAGCAATAAGCGAGACGACCAAGTATAAAATCATCGATACTCGTATGTGGAGCCACTGCTATAACACATTTCCTTACATCGCTTGGAATTTCTCCAACCAATTTCCATCCTGAAAGCTTAAACAACTTTCTACCTAACCAATTCCACATTCCCATAATTATATATCTAAATGTAAACCAAGAGATTCTTTAATGTTAGCCACGTTTGGATTATCACTGGCCATTTTCTCAAATTTTTGTTTGTCAGTATATAAAACCACCTCCTTTGGACGTTCCACGACAACTTCTTTGAGAGTAAACTGATTGTTATGAAGCGCATTCTTAAGATGTTCATGAAGCGCATACATATTATTTTGGTCTTTGATAACCAACACATTATCTATCTTAAAAGTCACCAGCGATGGTGATGTCATTGTCGGTTCTGCACTTTTTATTCCTGCGACAAAGACTGGTGACGTATTTTGATATTTTTCGACGAAGCTATTCCACGCAGATGTCAACTGTTCCTGAGTGAAAGGATTATTCCACACTTCCTCAACAACTTCCTTTTTCTTGGGTTCCTCTGCAGTTATTGAAATAGTGCTAGTTCTACCCAATCTGCCAACCCTTACAGCTGTTGGCTGTTGGCTGCTGACCATTGGCTGTTGGCTGTTGACCATTGGCTGTTGACTGTGAGTTGCTGGCTGTTGAACTGAAGGCGTTGGAGTTGGAGCCGAGGGCTGCATTTGCTGTTGCATTTGCGGCTGCTGTTGCATTTGCGGTTGCGGCTGTACTTGTGGACGAGCTTGAACTTGCACCTGAGGTTGAGGTTGCAGAGCCTGTTGTCTATTGACAGTTGGCTGTTGTCCTTCCACATAACACATTTTCATCAAGCATATTTCGAGATGAAGACGTTTGTTATTGCTATTTCTAAAATTCAAATCGCATTGATTAGCAAGGTCTAAAGTCTTTAAAAGGAAATATTGCGAACATTTTTGAGCTTGTTCTGCATATCTTGCTTTCAATTGTCGGCTCACCTCCATCAAATCAATGAGTCTTTCATCTTTACCAAGAAGAAGATTTCTCAGATGGCTTGCCAATCCTTGGATAAAATGCTGAATATCAAAGCCATTTTCCACCACGCTATTAAGTAGCAACAAAATAGAATTATTGTCTTTATTCAAGATATGATCAACCATTCTGAAATAATACTCATAATCAAGGACATTAAGATTATTGATAACGTCTTTATAAGTAATATTTTTGCCAGAAAAACTAACCATTTGGTCGAAGATAGACAAGGCATCACGGAGTGCGCCATCAGCTTTTTGAGCGACAATATTAAGAGCCTCTTCTTCAGCTACAATACCTTCCTTAAGCGCGATATTTTGCAGATGTTTGCTAATATCATCAACTATAATCCTCTTAAAATCAAAGATTTGACACCTTGACAAGATTGTTGGTATGATTTTATGTTTTTCCGTAGTAGCAAGAATGAATTTTGCGTATGCTGGCGGTTCTTCCAAAGTCTTAAGGAAAGCATTGAAAGCCGCTTGAGAAAGCATGTGGACCTCGTCTATGATATAAACCTTATATTTACCGACTTGAGGCGGGATTCTCACCTGATCTACGAGGTTGCGTATATCGTCGACTGAATTGTTAGAAGCAGCATCCAATTCGTAGATATTAAACGAGTTAGAATTGTTAAAGCTTCTACATGATTCACATTCGTCACAAGCCTCCATTTCAGCAGTCGGATTCATACAATTTATGGTTTTTGCCATAATTCTGGCACAAGTCGTCTTTCCCACGCCTCTCGGTCCACAGAACAAGAATGCTTGTGCTAAAGTATTGGTTCTTATTGCATTCTGTAATGTAGATGTAATGGCTTTCTGTCCAACTACACTATCAAAAGTTATTGGCCTATATTTTCTTGCTGATACTACAAAATTATCCATGTTAGCAATTTTTTCGTGCTGTAAAATTACGAGTTTTCTGTAATTCTTTTTAATTTTTTTATAAAAAAAGTTCATATATAAACTCTTATTATTATTTTTGCATAATTGGAAAAATCTTAAAAATAAAAGGCTGAAAAAAGAGTTATATTTCTCGATTAGATTTTAAATTGTTAGAAAAGTGTTGACAATCAGAAATAACAAATACAGAATTATCGTAGCATGTTTGGCAATGTTGATGTTAAGTTCTTGTTCCACAAAAAAAAACAAATGGAACAGAAGAGTTTATCACAACATGACAAGTCATTATAATGTTTGGTGGAATGGCGATCAAAGCGTCAAAGAAGGTGAAAAAGCATTAGTAGAAAGCGTCAAGGACGATTACACTGGCATTTTACCTGTCTTTAATTACGGAACAAAAGAAAATGCTTTGGCTCTTAACTCACAGATGGACAGAGCAATAGAAAAATCATCAATATGTATTCAACGACATTCCATGTATTTTAACGGCAAGGAATATGTCAAATGGATTGACGACTCTTACCTACTCATGGCGAAAGCTAATTTCTACAAACAAGAATACATTCCTGCACGTCGTACTTTTGACTATGTTGCAAATTCGTATAAAGGCGATGACAATACATACGTTGCAAATCTTTGGTTAGCAAAAACTTATATTGAAACCGAACAATATCCTAAAGCAGAATCCATTTTACAGTCGTTAATAGTCACGACATCAGAAAACGATAAAATGCCGAAATATGTTAGAAATAACCTCGACCTGGTTTTGGCAGATTATCACATCAAGACAAAGCAATACGACAATGCCATAAAATATCTGAAGACTGCTTTGTTAAAAAATCTTAACAAAAATACCAAAGCCAGAACGATGTTCATTTTAGGTCAGATATATGAATATCAAGGCGATAACGCAAGAGCAACAGAACAGTTTAAATCTGTTATCAAGAAGCATCCTGGCTACGAGATGACTTTCGAATCACAGATGAACCTTGCAAAATGCCACGATTCGAAAGACACAACAGACATCATGAAGATGTTCTGGAGAATGCTTAAAGACTCCAAAAACACAGAATATAAAGACCGTATTTTCTATGCCATGTCGGACGTAGCACTGAAAAAACATAATGAAGAACTTGGCATTAAGTATCTTAGAAAATCTGTCGCAACCAGCACAAACAACAACAGGCAAAAAGTAAAATCGTCGCTTAAAGTAGCTTCGATGTTATTCGACAACAAAGATTACGTTTTGTCGCAAGCTTATTATGACACTGTCGTAATGACAATGGACAGAAGCTATCCAGAATATGACAGTCTTCTTAATTTATCTGTCATGTTATCGGAATTAGTCGACAACCTTACTACATATCAATTGCAAGACAGTCTGTTACGTCTTGCCAACATGGATTCTGTTTCTAGAACAAAGATTATTTTAGGCGTAATTGAAGAATATAAAGCCGAACAAGAGCGACTTGCGAAAGAGAAGGAACTTCAGGAGCAATTAGCACTTCTGGGGGGCGACCAATTAGCAGATCCGAACATGTCGGCGCCGATGTCGCCTGGTTCAACAGCGTCATGGTATTTTTACAATCAGACATCACTGACTCGCGGCGCAGCGGAATTTAAAACCAAATGGGGAAACAGAACACTCGAAGACTTCTGGTTCATCAGCGACAAGAAAAGCATGATGACTGAAGAGGAATCCTATGAAAATGAACTTCTTGAATATTTCTCAGAAGAAGAATTATCGACGCTCACAGACGAAGAAATCGAGAAGTTATTAGAAGAACGCAAAAACGAGAATCCAGCTGACACAGCACAATATCAGCCAACAGAAATCGGTTATTACTTACAACAATTGCCATTTTCAGAAAAGCAAAAGAAAGAAGCCAACCAACAGATTCTCGAAGCTTTAAACAACATCGGTTACATTTATTACGACAACTTGGAAGATTACAACAACTCGATAGAATCATTCACTGAGTTGAACGAGCGTTATCCAGGCAACAAACACGAATTGTCGTCATGGTATTATCTTTACAAAATGTATGGCTCACAAAAAAACAGCAGTGAAGCTAACACTTACAAGGACAAAATTCTTGCAAAATATCCAGATTCCAACCAAGCCAAAATCATCATTGACCCTGAATATTTCGTAAAGGAACAAGAAAAAGGCCAAGAATCGGCAAATCTTTATGCAGAGACTTTTGAAGCGCACAAAAATGGTGAGTATCAAAAAGTTAGAGCTAACGTAAATACAGCTCGTGAGATATGTCCAAACGACACATTATTAATGCCACGTTTTGAATTCCTTGATGCTATTGCTGTCGGCAACATTTATGTCGTCGATTCTATGGCATATTCTTTATACCGACTCATTCAGAAATATCCTACAAGTAGCATAAAGCCACATGCTTTAGATATTTTATTGAAAGCCAACGAGATGTACAATTTAGGACTTCCTATAGAAAGTGCTCGTCAGAAAGAAAAAGAACCTGAAAAAGAATATCCATACATAGATAATCCTAACGACAAATATTATGTTATGATTATTTGCAACACCAAGAATGTGAGAGTCAATCCATTAAAGGTTCGTCTCAACGACTTCAACAAAGATAGTTTCAGAATGATGCAGCTTGAAGTTAAGAACGTAATGCTCAGCAAACAAGAAGCCATCATCACTATCGAAGAGTTTGACAATGAATCAAAAGCTAATGATTATAAGACTGCTATGTTCCTTACAGATTATCTTTTCGGAGGTATTAGTCAAGAACATTACAAAGTACTTTTAATATCGAAGAGCAATTATCCAATATTCTTTAACAACAAGAATGTTGATGAGTATATAGAATTTTTAAACAAATAACAATGATAAAAAACAATAGTATGAACAACGAAAGTCCTGCCAGAAACATTATAGGCAATGGCACTGTAATAAAAGGTGAAATTGAATCTAACGGCGACATCAGAATTGACGGAAAAGTTTTAGGCACTTTAAAATCAACTGGTAAAATTGTGTTAGGACAAAACGGCATCATTGAAGGTGATATTTTCTGCAAACAAGCTGATTTGTCGGGACATGTAAAAGGAAAACTCATGGTTGATGAATTGACATCAATGAAATCGACATCATATTTTGAAGGAGAGCTCAATACAAAACAACTTTACATAGAAATAGGTGCTAAGTTTATCGGCAAATGCGAGATGGGTAATACAGAAGCTCCAAAAACTGAAATCAAGAAATAATGAAATCAAAACATTCTAAATTTTTTATTTCTTTATTTTGTATTGTTGCATTAACGTCAACATTGACATTTGCATTAAAACATTTTGTACCTCAATCAATTACACCACATTGGCCTTTGATAATATCGTTTTTTGCAATTATAAATATCATAATCTATTTTATGACTATCAAAGTAAAGAGCAAAAACGATGTCAACAAGATAACACATTTTCATACGCTTGTAACAGTAATAAAACTTCTTGTATATCTTGCTATTATAGCTACATATATGATTATGTTTTCTGAAGATGCCAAAGCATTTGTCACTACATTTTTAATGTGTTATTTATGTTTTACATTTTTCGAGACCTTTGTGAAAATTAAAATTAATAATTAGTTATGAACAACGAGATTATTGGTTATGAAAGGATTGACAAATTCAATCCTGAGAAACTAGAGAAATTGCAAGAACATTATGCAGCGATTTTAGAATTGCTTGGTGAAGATATTACCAGAGAAGGTCTTGAAAAGACACCATTGCGTGTTGCAAAATCGATGCAGTTTTTGACACAAGGATATACGATGGACCCTAAAGAGATTTTGCTTTCTGCAAAATTCAAAGAAGACTATCGTCAAATGGTTGTTGTTAAGGATATAGAATTATTTTCTTTGTGCGAGCATCACATGATACCATTCATAGGCAAGGCACATGTCGCTTATATACCAAATGGTTACATCACAGGATTAAGCAAGATTGCTCGCGTTGTTGAAGCATATTCGCGCCGTCTTCAGGTTCAGGAGAGACTTACGACACAGATTAAGGAAGCCATCAATGAAGCATTGCATCCACTTGGCGTGGCAGTCGTTATTGAGGCACGACATTTGTGTATGAGTATGCGTGGTGTACAGAAGCAAAGTTCTGTCACAACGACATCCGATTTTACAGGAGCATTCGAAAGAAGCGAAACGAGAGCTGAATTTTTGCAACTGATAGGATCGAATTTGCATTAATGAACTTTAAACTCTGAACTATAAACTTTAAACTATAAACTTTAAACTTTAAGACATGTATCAATTCAATGAAAACTACAATCAGCGAGTGATGTCACAAGAGATGACAAGATCATTCGTTTCTAACGTATTTTTATGGATGTTTGCAGCACTTGGCTTGACAGCAGCGACTGCATTTTTATTTGGCACAAGCGAAAACCTTATGAGTATGTTAATTACTGTCACACCTGAAGGTTATGCTAAAACATCAGCATTAGGCTGGATTGTGACATTCGCACCTTTAATCATTGTCTTCACAATGTCAGCTGGAGTTAACAGAATGTCAGTACAAAACACGGTTCTTTTATATGTCATATATTCTATTTTAATGGGGATGAGCCTCAGTTTCATTTTCATGGCATATACTTCAGCATCTATCTTCAAGACATTCATCATAGCATCAGGCATGTTCGGCGTAATGGCTGTTGTAGGTTATACCACAAATACCGACTTAACAAAATTCGGTTCATTCCTTTTCATGGCATTGATTGGCATTATCATCGCTACAATAGTTAACTTCTTCATGCACAGCGCAAGATTAGATTATATCATCAGCATTGCTGGCGTTCTTATCTTCACAGGATTGACTGCCTTCGACGTACAAAAAATCAAACAAATCGGGAATGCAGGCATCAACGATGGCGATGCAATGGCAAAAATCACTATCCACGCTGCCTTGACATTATACCTCGACTTCTTGAATTTATTCTTATATTTATTAAGATTCTTTGGCAACTCACGCGATTAAGTTTAATTCATAATTCATAATGCATAATTCATAATGCATAATTGATTTAATAAATATGAACTAAACTATTAACTATTAACTATTAACTATTAACTATTAACTATAAATGAAAGCTTACGTTTTTCCGGGACAAGGTGCCCAATTTGTTGGAATGGGGAAAGATCTTTATGACAGATTTCCTAAGGCTAAAGATATGTTTAACAAGGCTAACGACATTCTCGGATTCTCTATCACAGACATTATGTTTGAGGGCACAGCAGAAGACTTGAAACAGACAAAAGTCACACAGCCTGCCATTTTCCTTCATTCCGTTATTTTAGCTAAGATGTTAGGTAACAATTTCAAGCCTGACATGGTTGCAGGTCATTCTTTAGGTGAATTTTCTGCATTGGTAGCAAACAACACACTTCAATTTGAGGACGGATTGCGTCTTGTTGCAGCACGCGCCAACGCAATGCAAGCCGTTTGCGAACAGAATCCTGGTACTATGGCAGCTATTATAAATCTTGAAGATAGTAAAATAGAAGAAATCTGTAATTCAATAAAAGACGAAGTCGTCATCGCTGCTAACTATAACTGCAACGGACAAGTTGTTGTTTCTGGCAGTCTCAAAGGCGTTGAGATTGCATGTCAACTTCTTAAAGAAGCTGGTGCGAAACGTGCTCTTCCACTTCAAGTCGGCGGCGCATTCCACAGCCCGCTTATGGAACCAGCACGCGTAAAACTCGCAGAAGCAATACAAAACACAAAATTCAGCCAAGGCATCTGCCCTATCTATCAAAATGTCACTGGTCAGGCTGTTAATTCTCCAGACATAATAAAAGCTAATCTCATTTCCCAATTGACATCTCCAGTACGCTGGACACAGACAATGGGAAATATGATTGCAAACGGTTTGACAGAAGTCATTGAAGTAGGTCCTGGAACAGTGTTACAAGGCTTATTTAAAAAAGCCGGAACCGAACTTCAATTGTCAAGCGCAAACATTGACAATTAACAATTGACAATTAACAATTAATATTAGAGGCGTGTTAATGAACATAATAAAAACATCATTGATACGTCTTTTTTTATCAACAACAGACTATTAAGCCATGAAAAACAAACCATTGATGCCGTTAATATATTCTGCAGTTCTAGCTGTTGGTGTATTCTTTGGTATTTATATAGCAAAGTCTAACAATATTGTCACTACGCCAAAAAACAATGACAATATATCATATATCAACGATATTTTTTCTTTGATTGACAATGAATATGTCGATACTATAAATATCAAAGACCTCCAGATAAAGGCTGTCACTCACGTTCTTGAGTCGATGGACCCACACAGCGAATACATCAAACCGGAAATCCTTGACGAAATCAACGACAATCTTCATGGCAGTTTCCACGGTATTGGTGTCTCATTCAGAATCGAGAAAGATACCATTGCTATTATAAATACTATCAAAGGCGGGCCTTCTGAAAAGGTCGGCATTATGGCAGGCGACAGAATTGTATATGTCGGCGACACTCTTGTTGCAGGCACAAAGGTCACAAATAAAGATGCGATGCGTCTCCTTAAAGGACCTAAGAAAACAACAGTAGATATTAAAATCAAACGTCGAGGCGTTGAAGACTTGCTCGATTTTACCATTGTAAGAGACGTAATTCCGACACATAGTGTCGATGTCGCTTATATGATTGATGATAATATCGGTTTTATTAAGATGACCAAATTCTCTGCCACTACGCATAAAGAATTCGTCGATGCTGTAAAGAAACTCAAGGCCGAAGGCATGAAACAACTCATCCTCGATTTAAGAGATAACACAGGCGGCTATTTAGGAGAAGCTGTTGGCGTTGTTGATGAGCTCTTGGAAGACAACAAATTGATTGTGTATACCGAAGGTGAGCATCGCGATAGGTCTTACATTTTCTCTCGTTACAGAGGTCTTTGGGAAAATCAAGATATAATTGTTCTTATCAACGAAGGTTCTGCCAGTGCGAGTGAAATCGTAGCAGGCGCGTTGCAAGACAACGACAGAGGCACTATCATCGGTCGCCGCTCATTCGGCAAAGGCCTCGTTCAGGAACAGTTCGACCTCGGAGAAAACGGAGCGTTACGTCTTACCGTGGCTCGTTATTACACCCCGACTGGCCGTTGCATTCAGAAGCCTTTCACTGGAAATAAAGAAGAATATCTTCTCGAAGAATACTCCCGCTATGCAACAGGCGAGATGTTTAATATAGACAGCATTCATTTCGCTGATTCTCTTAAATATATCACACCAAAAGGTAAGATTGTCTATGGCGGAGGCGGCATCATGCCTGATGTTTATGTGCCTATCGAAAATGACAGCAGTCATTATTTCTTTAACAAAATGGCTAACAGCGGAATCCTATTCCAATATGCTTTCGACTATGCCGATTCACATCGCAAAGAAATATCAAGTTATGGAGATGTTAAAAACTTTAACAGAAACTTCATCTTCACAAATGAGATGTTCAACGAACTGATGCGTCGTACTGAAGAAAAGAAAATCATTGGAAATGAAGCTGACAAAGCGAAAGCAAGAGAACTTGCAGAGCCATTATTCAAAGCGTATGTAGCAAGAGATGTCTTCGGCGATGAGGCATTTTATGTCCTTTATGAACCTATTGATGAGATATTACAAGAAGCGATAGATTATATAAGTCACCAAGAATAATGTCAATAGTTATGTTAACAGTCAGTGGAAATATAGTAGATGTGGTTAATTCACGCATTTTTAAAGGAACGATATTCGTTGAAAACGGGAAAATCGTCGACATCATCTCCGACCCTAATCCCGTTCCCGATTCTGGTCCCGTCATCATGCCTGGCTTCATCGACTCGCATGTTCATATTGAAAGTTCATTGCTCGTTCCTACTGAATTCGCTCGTCTCGTGGTATCGCACGGCACCGTGGCTACAGTCAGCGACCCTCACGAAATCGCTAACGTATTAGGCATTGAAGGCGTGAGATATATGGTTGAAGTCGGAAAGAAATCGCCGTTTAAATTCTACTTTGGTGCGCCGAGCTGCGTGCCTGCTACGACATTCGAGACAGCCGGCGCAACAGTAAACTCGGATGACATCGACAAACTTCTCTCTTCCGACGACATAAAATATCTTGGCGAGATGATGAATTATCCTGGCGTTATTTATGATGATAATGAAGTAATTAAAAAACTAGAATCCGCCCGCCGTCATAACAAACCTATCGACGGTCACGCCCCGCTACTCGGCGGCAACGACCTCAAGAAATACTACGCCGCAGGAATAAGCACCGACCACGAATGCTCATCATCAGAAGAAGCCCGTGAAAAAATAAGTCTCGGAATGAAGATACAAATCCGTGAAGGCAGCGCTGCAAATAACTTCAACGCGCTCATCGACATCATCAAAGATAATCCAGAAAACGTGATGTTCTGCACCGACGACGCTCATCCTCACGAACTTATCAACGGACATATCAATAGACTAGTCAAAAAAGCCATCGACTTAGGTTACAACATATTAGATGTAATAAAATCCGCAACTATAATCCCAAAGCTACATTATAATCTTGAAGTAGGAATGCTTCAGAAAAACGATCCAGCCGACTTTATCATTATCGATAATTTCAAGGATTTCAATATCTTAAAGACTTATATAAACGGAGAATTAGTGGCAGAAAACGGCAAGTCTCTATTGGAAAGCGTTGATATTGATGTAGTAAACAACTTCGTTGCGGAAAAAGTCGCTACTCATGACTTCAGAGTCGAGGACAAAGGAAGAGACATTAATATAATAGGTGTAATAAAAGGAGAACTTCTTACGGAAAAACTCATCGGCAGAACGAAATCCGTCGACAACAATCTCGTCAGCGATGTTGAAAACGACATCTTGAAAATCGCCGTTGTCAATCGTTATGAGAATAAAAAACCTGCTGTCGGCTTCATCAAGAACTTCGGTTTGAAGAGAGGCGCCCTTGCGTCTAGCGTCGCTCACGACAGCCATAATATCGTTACGATAGGATGTGACGACGAATCAATGGCAATGGCTACCAATATGATAATTGAAAATAAAGGCGGTTTCGCTGTCTATGATAATGACATAAAAACGTGCCTTCCTTTACCAGTCGCCGGCATCATGACAAACGACGACGCATTTAAAGTTGCAGATGATTATCTAAAAATTAAAAACTTAGCGAAAAGCCTTGGCTCACACCTCAACGATCCTTTCATGACGATGGAATTCATGGCATTATTAGTGATACCTCGACTTAAACTCAGCGACAAAGGACTCTTCGACTGCGAGAAATTTGAATTAATTCATAATGCATAACCAATTATGCATTATGCATTATGAATTATGAATTCTTCAAAGCATTCGCTCCGCTAACAATCTCCACAAGTTCGTTGGTGATAGCCGACTGACGTGCTTTATTATATGAGAGATTCAGTTCTTTCAGGAGTTCAGTGGCATTATCTGTAGCCTGCGTCATTGAAATCATACGAGCTCCTTGTTCCGAAGCAAAGCTATCCAATAGAACCTTATAAACCTGCATCTTCAACGACTTAGGAAGCATTGTCTTAAGAATATCTTCCTTATTTGGCTGATAAATATAATCAACATCTGAATCAGACTGTTGACCGTTGGCTGTTGGCTGTTGACTGTTAACAATTGGTAAGAATTGTTCCGTCACAATGACCTGTGTTGCGGCGTTTTTAAACTGATTATAAACAAAAACTATCTTATCGTATTTCTTATTTTCGAAGTCATTCATCAGTCGCTCAGCGAAATTAGCAGCGTTTTCATATGTCAAGTCATCAAACAAAGCATTTTCGTTTCCAACGACAGGATATTTCTTGAACTTAAGAGTTTCTTCAACTTTAGAACCTACGCACAATATGTCCAGACGACCGTCATCAATGAAGCTCTGATATTCATTTTTGATAAGATTTATCGTTTCACGAATGACATTAGCGTTGAACGTACCACAGAGGCCTTTGTTTGAAGAAAGCGGAACGACGAGAACTCTGTTAGCTATTGACTGTTGACTATTGACCATTGGCTGTTGACTATTGACCATTGGGTGTTGACCATTGACCATTAACCTTTCGAGTATCTCGCTAAACTTTTCGGCATACGGACGCAAAGCCAAGATGGCGTTTTGCGACTTACGCAATTTCGAAGCCGCTACCATTTTCATCGCGCTCGTAATCTGTTTTGTCGAGTTAACAGATTCTATTCTCGTCCTGACTTCTTTTAAGTTTGCCATAAGATTTAAGATTTCTTAATCAATTCACATACTTCTGCTGCAACATTTCTCAAGACTGACATTATATCATCATCAAGTTGACCTTGTTTAATCTTATTCATGACATCAGCATGGCTGCAGTTAAGGATCGAGATATATTTTTTCTCAAACTCAGCCACTTTATCTAACGGCAAGCTTCTCATAAGGTTATTGACGCCGCAGAATATCATCGCCACTTCTTCTTCCACTTTCATTGGTGATGACTGAGGTTGAATAAGCATTTGTACGTTACGGCGGCCTTTCTCCAAGATAGCCTGTGTTGCAGCATCGAGGTCGGAACCGAATTTAGAGAATGCCTCGAGTTCGCGGAACTGAGCCTGATCGATTTTAAGAGTACCTGACACTTTTTTCATTGACTTAATCTGAGCCTTACCGCCGACACGCGATACAGAGATACCGACGTTGATAGCAGGGCGAATACCTGAGTTGAAGAGGTTTGTCTCGAGGAATATCTGACCATCGGTGATAGAAATCACGTTAGTTGGGATATATGCCGAAACGTCGCCAGCCTGTGTCTCGATGATAGGAAGAGCAGTGAGTGAGCCGCCGCCTTTCACCTTATCTTTAAGACAATCAGGAAGGTCGTTCATATTCTTTGCGATGTTGTCGTTAGCGACGATTTTAGCTGCGCGTTCGAGCAGACGTGAGTGGAGGTAGAACACGTCGCCAGGATAAGCCTCGCGTCCAGGTGGACGGCGGAGTAGCAATGACACCTCGCGGTAAGCCACGGCTTGTTTCGACAAGTCATCGTAAACGACTAAAGCTGGACGGCCGGTGTCACGGAAATATTCGCCTATCGCAGCTCCGGCAAATGGAGCGAAATACTGCATAGCAGCAGTGTCGGATGCCGTAGCAGCAACGACGATTGTATAAGGCAACGCACCCTTGTCTTCCAAAGTCTGAACTATATTTGCAATAGTAGAACCTTTCTGTCCTACAGCGACATATATACAATAAACAGGTTCTCCCCTATCGTAAAATTCTTTTTGATTTAAGATAGCATCGATGGCAATGGTGGTCTTACCAGTCTGACGGTCGCCGATGATAAGCTCGCGTTGACCACGACCGATTGGAATCATGGCGTCGATAGCTTTGATACCAGTTTGCAGCGGTTCGCTAACAGGCTGACGGAAGATAACACCAGGGGCCTTGCGTTCCAAAGGCATTTCCATAGTCTCGCCTTTGATGGCGCCCTTGCCGTCGATAGGAGCACCGAGTGTGTTGACAACACGGCCTAACATTCCTTCGCCAACATTGATAGAAGCGATACGATGTGTACATTTCACAACATCACCTTCTTTTATATCAGAAGCATCGTTTAAAAGAACAACACCGACATTGTCTTGTTCAAGGTTTAAGACGATACCCTTAGCACCAGTCTTTTCGAATTCGACCAATTCGCCTGACTCTGCGTCATTCATGCCATAAACACGAGCAACACCGTCGCCAATTTGAAGAACAGAGCCTTTAGTATCTAACTCGCCCTTGGTGTCGAAACCGGTTAATTCCTGAAGCAAAATTGCTGATATCTCAGCAGGTTTTATATTTTCCATTGTATGTGTTTTTATTTCTTTTCTTAAAATCCTTTAACAAATAAATTGTCTTCAAAGACATTATGCAGACGTTTCAATGTACTTACCACACTTGCGTCATATTCATAATCCATATAACTGACTTTAAAGCCGCCTATGATTTTTTTATCCACTACATTCTTAACTTGAACAGTATCTTTATTGACAATCTTATGTCTCAAAATATTGACAATTCTATTGGTTGTAAGTTCATCCAAAGCAACAGCAGACGTCACCTTCACGACAGCAATCTTTTTATAATCGAGATATAATTCGTAATATTCATTATAAACATTAGTGATAATCTCGTCACGATTTTTTTCTATCAGAAGATTAACGAGATCTAATGTTATCTTCTCGACTCTGTCTTTAAAGATTTTATCTACGATATTCGTCTTATGAATTTTCGAGACGAACGGCTGATGTATCAAGATATCCAACTCTTTATTTTCTTCGAAAGTTGTCTTCACAAAAAGAAGGTCGTCAAGAACCTTATCGACGATATTGTTCTGTATCGCCAAGTCTAAGAAAGCCTTTGCATATCTATGTACTAAGATGTTAGGTTTCATAGCTTATCATTTTTGATTCTCTTCTATATTTTGAAGAAGTCGGTTGATATAATCAAGTTGTTCTTTGTCAGACTCAAGAGTCTTAGCGATGATTTTTTCAGCCACTTTTATTGAAATGTCTGCGATTTGGTTTTTGATTTCCGTTGCCACAGCCATTTTTTCATTTTCTATTGTTTCTTTAGCGCTTTCAATTATGCGGTCTTTTTCTTCATTAGCCTTAACCTTCGCTTCTTCGATAAACTTATCTGATATTTGCTTAGCTTCGTTAAGCATTCTATCGCGTTCTTCACGAGCTTGATGAAGAAGAGCTTCGTTATTGGCTTGAAGCTGTTCCATCTCTTTATGAGTACGTTCCGCTAATTCGAGAGCGTTATTTATTTCTTCTTCGCGTTTTTTCAACATTCCATTTATGACAGGAAAAGCGAATTTTGCAAGAATGAAAAACACTATTCCGAATGCCAATGTCATCCAAAACAACAGACCAAAATCAGGAGTGATTAATTCCATATTTTAAAGTTTAAAGTGTAGTGTTTAAAGTTTAAAGTAGTTTGAAGTGTACAAGTTTAGAGTTGAGAGTGTAGATTTTCAACTTCCAACTACTCTACACTCTAAACTTTCCACTATAAACTCTTAAAGAGCTATCAGCAAGCAGACAACCAATGCGAAGAATGAAACACCTTCAATCAAAGCTGCTGAGATGATCATGCTTGTTTGTGCGTTACCTGCAATCTCAGGCTGACGAGCTGTTGCTTCCAAAGCTGAGCTACCAATTCTGCTGATACCTAAACCAGCACCGATAGTAACGATACCTGCAGCTAAAGCTGCACCTAATTGTGCTAATGGAGCCAAGTCAATAACTGCCTGAACTACTTCTTGTAATAAAACTAATAATGTCATAACTTATAATTTATAAAGTTTATATTTATTTTAACTTTGATTTTTTAATGTCCATGTTTCGCTGCCATTCCAAAATAAATGGCTGACAATAACGTAAATACATAAGCTTGGATGAATGCCACAAGCACCTCAAGGCAATCAGCGAATACTGCGAGCAATACTGACAAAACTGACATTCCTGCTCCTGCTGCAGCGCTCATTTCTCCAAGGATAAATATCATACAGATAAAACCAAGCACCACGATGTGACCCGCTGTAATATTTGCAAAAAGACGCACGGCCAAGACGAATGGCTTGATAAAGCAACCGACAACCTCAATGAGAGGCATCAATGGCAATGGAAATTTCAACCACCAAGGCACGCCTGGAGTATTGAAGATATCTTCATAATAATGCTTAGTTCCAGTAACATTAGTGATGACAAAAGTGAACAACGCCAACACTGCCGTCACTGCTATATTTCCTGTAATGTTTGCTCCGAATGGAAAAAATGGAATCAATCCCAAAAGATTGTTAAAAAATATAAAGAAAAATACTGTCAACAAATAAGGGAAATATCTCTCGTAATGTTTACCAATATTTGGTTTTGCAATATCGTCACGGACGTAAATGATGAGAGGTTCCATGAGAGATTGTATTCCTTTTGGCGCTTTTTCACCTCTTTCTCGATAACCTTTTGCAACAAGCAAGAACACGATTACTAACAATGTACAGGAAATGAATAATCCACATACTGTCTTTGTTATGGAAAAATCTAAAGGTTTGATTCGTGTTCCGTCATCCATCACCCTAACAACCTTTCCTGCATATTTGCCTTCTGATGGAATGTCGAAAATCACATCTTCGCCATGTTTATTCTTTGTATGATAAGGATGATGGTGATGAAAATTTTTAGATGAAAAACTATATAATTCGCCTTCGCTATAAACTATTATTGGCAAATAAACACTGACATGATGCCCTTTCCAAGTGCAAATATGCCAATCATATGAATCTAAAATATGATCAAAGATAAGTTCGCCAGCATCGAATTTAGCTTTCTCATTTTCCTGTTCGCTATTGCTTGCAAATGTCTCAAATGGTGTTGATAAAGTAAAACTTATTATGAACAAATAAGTTATAATATTGTATATATATTTACCAACAAACGATATATTGTTTTTCATTATTTTCGTCTATATTAATGAGGTACAATTTTACAAAAAAAAATAATATCATTGAATATTTTATTTCATTTTTTAAAAAAAGTGTACTTTTCTTTGTTACTTTTGCAGTATGGCAAAGAACAAATATTATGTAGTCTGGAATGGCAGACAAATAGGCATTTACAGCAATTGGGACTCATGCAAGATGCAAATAGAAGGTTTCAAAGGCGCGCAGTATAAATCATTTCCTGATAGGGCAAGTGCGGAACAGGCTTTCAAGGCCGGCTATAACGCTGTTTGTCAACAATCAACGGCTAACAGTCAACAGTCAATGGTCAAATCTTACGAGAGTCTTCCTGAGAATCAAAGACCTATCGGTCAAAGCATTGCCGTTGATGCCGCTTGTTCTGGCAATCCTGGCAAAATGGAATTTCAAGGTGTTTTTGTAGAAACAGGAACAAATCTTTTCAAAAGTCCTGTCTATGAACAAGGCACCAACAATATCGGCGAGTTTCTTGCCATTGTTTATTGTCTTGCATGGCAACACAAAAACAAGATTAACTATCCAATCTATTCCGATTCCGTCAACGCACAAAAATGGGTAAAAGAAGGCGTTTGCAAGACAAAAATCATTGAAAACGAGAAAAATAAACCTATCTTTGAACTGATACGTTGGGCAGAGAGATGGCTTCATACAAATAGTTTCAGAGTTCCTATCTACAAATGGAAAACTGAGATATGGGGAGAAATTCCTGCTGACTTCGGAAGAAAATAATATATTTGCAAAAAATAACACTCATGATAAAGTTCGACACTTTTTATATTCAATGCCCGAGATGCAAAAGCTGGATGGAAGGACATCTTCTTATCTCATCTATGGTCAATCAGTCGATTTTATATTCCGACGGCAAAATCCTAAACGACGGCTATATCACTGAAAATCAAAAGATGATAGTATGTCCAGCTTGCAGTCACTGGTCATGGGTGGAAAAATATGAAGAGCCATATATCAGTAAAACAAGACCTAAAGAAACGTTTTACACATGGAACAGCTGGCGTTTCTACGGCGCACATTCCGTTAGCAATAAAGGTAAAATGGCTCTCGTAAATCATTACAGAAGTTTCTTGAACAACGGCAACTATAATATAGACCAGGAGATTTATTTCCGCCGCCTTATGTGGTGGGCTTTCAACGACTTCGTAAGAAACAGACATCAAATCAATATCGAGACTTACACCTCAAAGGAAATGAGTTTCAAAGTCTGGTACAGAAACAGAAAGAAAATCTTGGAAGGCATCGAATTGTTTAAAAAATGCCGCGACCATTTCAATGAAAACCTCAGAACCTTAATAGATTTATACAAACTGCGTTACACTCCCGACGATGAAGAATATGAGTCAGTGAACCTAGATATTATCGAAATTTATCGTCAACTCGGTGATTTTGATAATGCTAAGGCTTTATTAGAACAAACCACACGACGCACGCACTTCATCTCCACTATCGAGAAGAAAGTAGAGGAACAAGACAATTTAGTCTTTATTGTTTCAGGATGATTTGAGACTATAAGTCTAGAGTCTATGAGTTTTTATCGACTTAAAATATCCCTTATAACATGTGAAGCACAGAAGCAACCGAATATTGCTGGCATATATGATATTGTTCCAACGGTTGCTACTTTATTTTCGGTAGCTTCATCTATCGACACCGCACTTTCCGCGACTTTTTCAGGTGAGAACACCACTGTGATGCCTTCGCGTATTCCTAGACGATGCAATCTTTTCCTTATGTAAAAAGCCAGACGGCAGTTATGCGACTTTGCAATGTCGACGATTTCTATTTTTGTAGGGTCGAACTTACCGCCAGCGCCCATACAACTGATGATATTTTGTTTGTTTTGAACGGCATAATATAAAAGGAAAACCTTTGGTGCCAGAGTGTCGATAGCATCGACGATGAAGTCGAACGGCTGCTCCATCAAGTCGATAATCGACTGATCTTTAAGATATTGATTCAAAGCAACGACTTCCACATCAGGGTTGATGTCGCGGATGCGTTCCGCCATAACTTCAACTTTTGGACGACCGAGAGTGCTGTCAAGAGCAAGCAGCTGTCTGTTTTTGTTAGTAACATTAACAATATCGCAGTCAACAATAGTAAGTTTTCCTATTCCAGCACGCGCCAACTGTTCGGCAGCATACGCGCCAACACCACCAAGTCCGACAACAAGTACATGACTATCAGCCAATTTCTTAACGCCTTCTTCTCCAACTAACAACTGTGTTCTCGAGTTCCAATTCATATCTGTCCAAAAATTTTTACAAAGTTATTAAAAATATCGTTGCGCAACTTATCCATTTCAATGCCTGATAAAGAAGCTGCTTTTTCATAAACATCCGTTATTTTTCTTTCTGCAACATCTGTTTCCAAAAATAATCTTTCCGTTGGAATTATTTGCAGCAGTCGCTTTGCTTTTGTTTCATTTTTAAACAAGACATCGCCTAGCGACAAATATATTCCATGTTTCAACAACTGTTCCGCCGACATTTCGTTCCCTTGAAAACCATGGATAATCCACGTCTGTTTTGCTTTTGTTTCTTTTTTTATCGAAATAATATCGGAATAAGTTCGTACCGCATGTATTATCAAAGGTTTAGCAATTTGTTCTGACAATTCAATCTGTTTCACGAACATTTCTTTCTGCAATTCAAAATCGACATCGCAGGCTCTATCGAGACCACACTCGCCTATCGCCTTGACATTAAAGTCACCTATACACCGAGACTTCAAGTCACTAAGTTCCTCAATTCCTAAGTTCCTCAATTCCTCAGATCCGACTTTCCAAGGATGAATTCCAATGCTATAAAAATGAGAAACATCGACATTGGCGATATTGTCAACATCGATGTTTTGTATCTCAATAAATTCTTTATTATCAACAGAATCGTTTAAATGAGTATGAATATTTATAAAAGGTCTCATCTCTGACTATATTCGGAATCGAGATTATGTTGAATAACAATTTCTTTAGTATCAATATTATAAGCCAACAAATTACCGAATCCGTCTTTATTTTTGTAATAGATGCCATTATCGAGAGGCAAGAAGTCATAGTTATTATTTTTTAACAAATCTATCATTGACATCTCGACAGGGATATGACCGTGTATGATTTTCTTTCCGCCTACTTTATTTTTATCGACTTTGAAATCTCTCAGCCACATCATGCTGAAGACATCATCGAAAGGATTATCTATATTGAAGTTAAGGCCAGCATGTACGAGGATGCAATCGTCGAGTTCCATATAATATTTGGTATTTTTCATCCAATCGATATAGTATTTATTTATTTCTCGAGGACGTTTTGCACCGAAACTCGCCAATGTTCTGTTCGCGCCATTTTTTCTCCAATCTTTTTCGATTCTGCCACGGAACAAAAATCTCTTTTGGTCATCTTCCCAAGCTCTAATACAATAATCTTCATGGTTGCCTCTAAGACAATGAATATCATAGCCAGAGTCTTGCAGACTTATGATAAAATCTATAACGCCTTTGCTGTCATTTCCACGATCGATATAATCGCCGAGAAAATATACAGCATCGCCTTTTGACAGATTTATACCATTTTCTATCAAAGACTTCAAAGTTTTAGAACAACCATGAATATCAGGTATGACCCAACGATTTCTCATTGTTAATTGCCAATTTATTTAGCTTTACCTTGATTAGCAACGCTTTCCATTTTACGTTTGATTTCTTCTTGGTCGCCGAGGAAGAAATGGTTTTGCAAATTCATATTGTCATCGAATTCGAATACATAAGGAACAGCTGTTGGGATGTTGAACTTGATGATTTCTTCATTTGTCATACCACGAAGTTCCTTAACGATACCTCTTAATGAGTTACCATGAGCGACAACCATGACTTGGTCGTGGTTTTCGAAAGCTTTCAAAATCACGTCATTATAGTAAGGCATAAGACGTTCGATTGTATCTTTCAATGATTCTGTCAAAGGAATTTGTTCGTCTGTAAGTTCTGCGTAACGAGCATCCATTCTTGGGCTTTTAGGATCGTTCATTTCCAATGCAGGAGGTTGAACGTCGAAAGAAGGACGCCATACTAAAACATGTTCGTCGCCATATTTAGCAGCTGTATCAGCTTTGTTCAAGCCTTGGATTGCGCCGTAGCTCTTTTCATTCAATCTCCAGCTTTTTTGAACAGGAAGCCAGTCCATATTCATAGCATCGAGAACGTTGTTCAAAGTCTTAACAGCTCTTTTCAAATATGATGTGAAACACAATTCAGGTTTATAATTTTCTTGTTTCAAAAGTTTACCAGCTTCAAATGCTTCTTCCAAACCTTTTGGACTTAAATCAACATCTGTCCAACCTGTGAACAGGTTTAATTTATTCCATTCACTTTCTCCGTGACGAATTAAAATAAGTTTTTTCATCTTAATATTATTTAAGTTTTTAAAATTTTCGCATTGCAAAGATAATGTTTTTTATTTTGATTACCTAGTTATTTTTTATTAACAATTAAATCTTATATCTTAATTTTTTTTAACAATTCTTTTTAATTTTGTAAAAAAAAGTCATGAGGAGAATATATTTGCTTTTATTTTGTTTTTTTCTCTGTAAATCATTATGTTTAGCTCAAAATATCAATCTTGTAAACATTGAGATACCAAGCATAATCGAAGAAAGAAGCGACAGAGTCATAACACATAAAGGCTACACTGTTTCATATAACTACGACTGGAAAATTCCCAATTGGGTTGCATATGAACTCACCGATGCGGAAGTGAACGGTGAAGTGCCTCGTTACGACAGATTTAAGCCAGATCCGATGGTGCCGCAAGATGCCACTGCAACAACTAACGACTACAAATATTCCGGTTACGATAGAGGTCACATGGCACCAGCTGCTGATATGAAATGGGACGAACAAGTGATGAGGGAGTCGTTTTATCTTTCAAATATTTGTCCGCAAAATCCTAACCTCAACGGTGGCGTATGGAAAGATCTCGAAGAACAAGTTCGAGACTTGGCATCTCAAAAAGGAAAAATCTTCGTAGTATGCGGACCTATCGTTACCAATCCATCTACAACAATAGGAGAAAATAAAGTCGTTGTGCCTCAACATTTTTTCAAAGTATTATTACAAGAAAACAATGGCGAGATTCATACAATAGGCTTCGTTTATGAAAACATAAGTGGAAGAAAACCAATGTCAACTTACGCTATGACTATCGATGAAGTAGAAAAATTAACAAAAATTGACTTTTTCCCTTCTCTGCCAAACAAAATTGAAAACAAGGTAGAATCAGAAATAGATTTCTCAAAATGGACAATATCACATTAAAATTGAAAATCAATAAAATAAAATGAATACAATATAAGTTATACATTAAAATTAAAACTATGAACTTCAAGAAATATATAATTCTATTTTGCTTAATATGTTTTAACGTAACATTATCTTTTGCTCAAATTCCAATCCACCAATGGACGACTCACGCACCTGGCTCAAAAGTCATTAACGTCGAGAAAGTCAATGATAAAATTTACGCGGCAACACCTTACGAAGTATTCTATTATAACACTAGCGACAATTCTATCAATAAATTGACAAAAGTCAACGGCTTATCTGATTTTGGCATCGAAGTAATGCGTCATAATCCTTATAACGATATGATTATCATATGTTATTCCAACACAAATATCGATATCATTGACAAAGACGGAAATATCACCAACATTAGCGATATCAAAAACAAGAATATTTTAGGAGACAAAAGTATCAATGACATCTATTTCATTGATAATGAAGCTTATCTAAGCTGCAGTTTTGGCATAGTTCTTATCAACCTTAACAAAAAAGAGATTAAAGAGACTTATATCATTGGAGAAAACGGTTCATATCTAAATATCAACGATATAACTTTATACAACAACAAATTGTATGCAGCCACGAGCAACGGCATTTATTATGCTGATTACAACAACAAGAATCTCGTAGATTTCTCCCAATGGGCACAAGATAGCACTCTAATTCATAAGAATTTAAATTACTCAGAAATAGAAACATTTAACAACCAATTACTTGCAAATTATTCAAGAAACGAATATAACACCGATACATTATTTGTATATGATGGTAACAAATGGGATTACCATGCACACAATACGCCTTCAATAAAAAGAAGCATCCGTGCATACGACGACCAAATTGTGATGGCGGCCAATTACTCAATTATTGCATTAGGAACCGACAATAAGATTATACAATTGTATAACAAGAACATAGAGCCTTTTGATTGCATTTACGATAAGAATGAAAATGTATACTGGATTGCAGACAAGACCAACAGTATCTACAAATTAATCCCAAGAGTATCTTGCAATCCAATTATCTTCAACGGACCATATAGCAATTCTGTTTTTGAGTTAAAGGCTCGAGGCGAAGCATTGTGGGTAGCACCAGGCGGATACTCATCCACATGGGCAAAAAACTGGATGAAAGATGGCGTATTTTATTACAGAGAGAACAAGTGGCGCAACCTAAACCGCTACACCAAAGAGGCATTAGACACTATATCAGACATTTCTTCTATTGCCATAGACCCAATAGAAGACACCAAAGTATATGTAGGTTCATTCCATAAAGGCATTCTTGAGTTCGAAAATTCAAAGTTAATAGACATTTACACTAAAGAAAACAGCAGTCTCGGAGAGTCAAGAGGCAGTAATTACATATATGTAACAGGCATGGACTTTGACAGCGAAAGGAATTTATGGATTGCAAACAGCGGAGCCGAAAACATGCTGTCAGTAAAGACAAGTACAAATGATTGGTTTTCATTCAATATAGGTTCTAATGACATTAGCAAGCTTATAGTTGACCAAAATAATTACAAATGGATTTTAACCCGTGATGGAGATTTTATTGTATTCAACGACAATAATACCATTTCAAACACATACGACGACACATATAAGATTATCAACACAAAACAAGGCCAAGGTGGCCTTCCTGCAGAAGCCAATTGCATGGCACTTGATAAGAATGGAACAGTCTGGATTGGCACAAACGATGGTCTTGCACAATTTTATTCTACTTCAAAAATATTCAAACAAGGAGTAAATTACGATGCATCAAGGATTTTAGTACCAAGAAATGATGGTTCTGGTCAAGCTGACTACCTTCTCTCAGGAGAATCAGTACTTTCAATCTGCGTTGATGACGCGAATAATTTATGGGTCGGAACAAAAAATGGTGTTTTTTATATCTCAAATAATGGGCTCACTGAATACCATCATTTTACACAGGACAATAGTCCTTTATTATCAAACACTATCAATAGCATTGCCATAAATAAGCACGGTGATGTTTTCTTTGGAACGGATAAAGGCATCATTTCATTAAGAGGCAGAGCCACTGAAGGCAAGAAGACAAACTCTGATGTGATAGTATATCCAAATCCTGTAAGACAAGGATATTCCGGCGTAGTTGGCATTAAAAATTTAGTAACCAACTCTTTAGTAAAAATCACTGCTGTCGACGGCTCTTTCGTCACGCATCTTTATTCAGAAGGAGGACAAGCCATTTGGGATTGCACCACCCTCAATGGAGACAAAGTAACTCCAGGCATTTATCTCATTTTCACGACAGATGAAGATGGCAAAGAAACGTTCGCAACAAAAATCCTTATAATGTAATGGCGAAAACAACAATCAAGACAAAAGCTATTGTACTTCAGTCTATCAAATATGGCGACAGTAGTCTTATCGTCAAGATGTTGACTGAAGAAGCTGGCATTCAGTCTTTTATGGTAAAAGGTGTTTTTGGGAAGAAGTCAAAGATGAAAGCTGCTCTTTTTCAAAACATGACCTTACTTGACATCGTTGCGGATTTTGGGAATAACAGCCTTGGTTTCATCAGAGAAATTTCTTTATCCCACTATTGCCAAAGCATTAGCACTGACATAAAAAAATCTACTATCATAATATTTATCAGCGAGTTACTATCAAAATCCATCTCTGAAAACGAGAGCGACACAGATCTTTTCAACTTCATCTATAATTCCATGATATGGCTCGACGAAGCCGATTCCGATTATACCAATTTCCCGCTCATCTTCGCCACTCAACTAAGTAGGCTTTTAGGTTTTTTCCCAAATACCGACACATATTCAGAAAATTCGAGTTTTGATTTATTAGACGGCAACTTCAAAACTACATATAACGATATTTATCAGATTGACAGCGAATTAAGCAAATATTTTTATAAAATCTGCAATCAACCAACAGAAACATTTATACCGAATAATACGATACGTCGTAAATTATTAGAAGCCATCGTTACATATTACAAGCTACACGCCAATGATGTCAGAGAGATAAAATCCTACGAAATATTAAGAACGCTCCTTGATGCATAGTTTTATTAGAATCTCAAAAATTTAGTGCCTATTATTAGTGGTAATGTTGCCATAAATAGTTGGTAATTGAATTACCAACTATTTTTGTCTATTATACCTTATTAGTTTAGTGCTAATTCGTGGACAAAAAAGGCGCCGTAACGACGCCTTATATTATTTTATTCTTTTAAGAATGCTGATTTCTGATGGTGTGAGGAATCTCCAGTGACCACGTGGGAGGTTTTGTTTTGTAAGTCCTGCGAACATAACTCTGTCAAGTTTAACGACTTCATATCCGAGGCTTTCAAATATACGACGTACGATATGGTTACGTCCTGAATGGATTTCAATACCTATTTCACGTTTTGTTGGATCATCAACAACCCAGTCGATAGCATCGACTTCGATAGGACCATCTTCAAGGACAAGACCTTCTCTGATCTTCATCAAGTCGTTTTTAGTGAGCGGCTTGTCGAGTGTTGCGTGATAAAGTTTCTTCACTTCGTGACTTGGATGAGTGAGCGTTTTAGCAAGGTCACCATCGTTTGTAAGAAGGAGGAGACCTATTGTATTTCTATCGAGGCGTCCTACAGGGTAGATACGTTCTTGGCAAGCACCTTCGACAAGTTCCATAACAGTATGACGTTCGTATGGATCGTCAGATGTTGTGATAACGCCTTTAGGTTTGTTAAGAAGCACATAGCGAAGTTTCTCACGGTTAAGAGTTTCACCGCCATATACGACTTTATCTGTAGTATTAACTTTTGTACCCAATTCTGTCACGACAACGCCGTTAACTGATACTGCGCCTGCGAGAATAAGGTCATCTGCTTCACGGCGTGAACAAATGCCAGAATCAGCGAGATATTTGTTAAGACGGATTTGTCCTGTAGCTTTTGGTCTGTCGTAGAGTGGATCTTTTTCTCTTCTTTTGAAGCCACCACCGCCACGGCGTTCTGTACCTTTATGTTCAAAGCCTTTACGTTCTGGTCTGTCATCACGACGACCTTTGTTGTCGAAGCTACGCTCGTTACGAGCTGCGCCTCTAGCATTACGGCGATTGCCGTATTGATTGTCATTGTCACGACCTTCGTCGAATCCTCTTTTTGGACGGCGTTCGTCTTGACCTCTGAAACCACGATTCTCATCGCGTTCATCTCTTCTTTCTCTAACAGGTCTGTCGCCAAATTTCTTGCCTCTACCACCGAAGTTCGACTCTTTTCTATCGTCGTCTCTTCTTGGTCTGAAGCTCTTTCTTGGTCTTTCATTATCGCCATCGCGGCGAGAAGCCTGTTCTCTTTCGAACTGCTCTAATCTTTCTTCACTGAATCTGCGTACACCGGCAGTCTTTCTTGTAGCAATACGAGTACGTTTGCCCTTGTTACCTTCGTTGTTCATGTTAATGTGAAAAATTACTTTTTTTGAGTCGGCAAAGATACGAATTATTTTTAAACTTAGGACGAGGAACTTTAACTGTTAAACATTTTTTTGACATCAAAAGCCAAAACAGTCAAATATCACTTTACTTCGCCACGACTATTCCCAATTCCTTATTGATTTTTATTCGTAAATCATCCAATTTCTTTTTCTTAACGAGAAGCGCGAACTGATCTTCAACATTTTGCGTCTCCATAATTTGTCGTGTCAGCTCATTTCTCTTTTCATCAAGAACCATATCTTTAAATCGCAACACCGATGTCACTACTAATTTAGACAAAACATCTTCTTCTGTTTTGACTTTTATCTCCTTTTTATTCCAGTTATCAAGTTTATATGGAGAACTCAACAGATTAGCTGCCAATTCTGATATCTTAAGATTTTCATGCGACACAAAATATTGTTCTTTAGGAAGCAGACCATCATCAAGCGCTCTATCAAAAATATCAAATACCATTCTATGAGTCTCATCCTTAAACAACAAATCATCATTTTTCAAATCATCGACAATTAAAGAAGCTACACTGACCTTGTATATTATAGGATTATTGTTTTCATCAATTCCATCTATATCGACTTCTGTATCGCCATACATCATAAGGAGTTTGACCAATTCTTGTTCTTGGTAAAATCCAATCGGCACACTATTGGCAGTCAGATTTTGAGGTTCTGCCTTAACTTCTTCTACAACAACATCTTGAACTACCTGTTCCTGATTACCTTTTCTTATTTTTGCACGAAGTTGCTTATTCAGTTCATTCATCAAGGACTGTTCCGACATGTCCATCAGTCGACTACATTCTTTTATATATGTAGCACGATAAATAGCATCTGGGATTACAGAAATAGAGCTAATGATATCTTTTACGACCTCTGCTCTTTTTATCGGGTTATTGGCAGCATCTTTGAGAAGCAATTGTGTTTTAAAGCTGATGAAGTCTTTTGCGTTATTTTCAATGTAAGCTCTAACCTCCTCAATTGGGTGATGCTGTACGAATGAATCTGGGTCTTCATCTGGAGGCAGCAGCACTATTCTGACATTCATACCCTCTTCAAGAATCATATCAGTTCCGCGCAGAGCTGCATGAATACCAGCATTATCTCCATCATACAAAATTGTTATATTTTTAGTATAACGACTAATCAGACGTACTTGTTCTGATGTCAGTGACGTACCAGAACTTGCCACTGTATTTTCTATACCAGCCTGATGCATACTAAGTACATCGGCATAACCCTCAACCAATATACAATTATCAAGACGACTTATCTCATTTTTAGCAAAATAGATACCATACAGTGTCTGTCTTTTGTTATATATTTCCGATTCTGGAGAATTCAGATATTTTGCTTTTGTTTTATCGCCGCTTAGGATACGAGCGCCAAAGCCTATCACCTTTCCCGTAAGATTATGTATAGGGAAAATGACACGACCTTGATAGCGATCATACATTCTTTCTTCATTACCAGAAGCGAGGCCTATATTCAGAAGCAATTCTTTGGAATAACCATTTTTTAAGGCATATTGAACAAAAGCATCACGTTGATTAAGGCAATAACCGAGTTGAAATTTCTCTATAATTGCATCTCTGAAACCACGTTCTCTAAAATACGATAAACCAACGGCCACACCCTCCTCATCATTTTTCATCGTATTTGAGAAGTATTGTTGAGCGAAAGTATTGATATTAAACATCTTCTCTCGCTCATTCTGAGCCATAAGCTCTTCTGGAGACTGTTCTTTTTCTTCTATTATGATACCATATTTATTAGCCAAATAACGTAAGGCTTCAGGATAAGAGTAATGCTCATGCTCCATGATAAAGCGGACAGAGTCGCCGGCTTTTCCACAGCCAAAACATTTGAAAATTCCTTTAGCCGGCGACACAATAAATGACGGTGTCTTTTCCTTATGGAAAGGGCAAACACCAATAAGATTAGCACCTCTTTTCTTAAGGCTGACAAAATCAGAGACAACTTCTTCTATACGAACAGTGTCAATGATGCTCATTATTGTATCCTGCGGTATCATCTTTATTACAATATTATGAATTTACAATATCAAAAGCATATTCCCAAACGAATACTAAAACTCAATGCTATGTTAGTATTTTCTGTATTGAAATAATGCCACAACTCAAACCCATGGTGATAATATGTCTCGGCTGGTGTACCAAATGCGTAACCACCTCCAACCCAAAAATCAGCCAAAAAACGTTTATACACATACTGATAACCAAAAGTTCCAAGAAATGCCGTCTCACTAGAAAGAGTACGTCCATTACCTCTACCACTATTGTAATAATAGTGAGAATAAACAACTTCTGGTCTAAGATAAAATCCCATTAAAGATTTTTTCTGGTTCTCATTCAAGAAAAACTTATGGCCATAACGCATAGTATAGCCTTTAGGGTTATTTTGATATTTATCACGACCAGCACCTATAAGACTAGCACACAATTCTCCGCTTTGACGATAATTTGGAAAAGATCTTTCATATGAAAGTTTTGTACTACCAGAAATCCATGACAAAAAGGTTATCTTAAAAGAGTTACGATAATCCTTTTCAAGATA
Source organism: Bacteroidales bacterium (assembly GCA_045613185.1). Taxonomy (GTDB): domain Bacteria; phylum Bacteroidota; class Bacteroidia; order Bacteroidales; family F082; genus Limimorpha. The sequence goes on from JAZLAL010000061.1 coordinate 40,099, forward strand.
TTGAACTGGCTGCTTTGCCAATAACATATTACTTGTTACTAACAAAACAAACACTATAAGGCTCATTTTTCTTATCATACTATAAAATAACTATTACCATGTTATACATAAATATATCATATCAAAAACGGATATGTATATGGAATAATTTTAAACAAGAGACAAAAATAACATTTTTTACAATTGTTTAAAAAACCAATACTATTTAATTCTAAAATCGGCAGAAATAAGGGGAAATACCAGTATTTTAAAAAACCCCTCACTTGAACCTAAATTCAAGTGATGATTTTATGTCTTTTATCCCAGTTTAGTTTGAAAATACCACTTTTCGCTCAAGGAGAAGTAAATCCTACTTCATACAGATAGCTTACGCATCTGATTCGAAGTAACTCCAACACAAAATCATTCGGGGTGTTTTATTGATTGCAAAAATACAATTAGTTTTAGATAATCAAATAAAAAAAACATATTTTTTCGAATTATATTATTTTATACCAATTGATTATCCATCAATTCAACAAGAAATCCAACTTCTTTATGAATCTACAACTTACATATTCGCCAGATATTTCTCTACATTCTTAACAACGATTCCTAGTCTAAGTTCAAAAGCTTCTTCTGTTGCAAACCCAATATGAGGTAACAGCATAGTATTTGGTGCGTCCAATAATGGATTATTTTCAGCAATCGGGTGTTCCGTATCATATACATCAATTGCAGCACCAGCTATTCTACCATTTTTCAATGCATCAGCTATATCATTTGTGTTTACAACAGGACCCCTCGCTGCATTTATAATTATCGCAGATTTCTTCATCAACTCTATTTCTCTGGCAGATACAAAATTGCGTGTATCATTATTAAGCGCAATATGCAATGTTATTATATCCGACTCTCTAAATAGCGTTTCTTTATCAACCAAAGTGACACCTTCCACATTTTTCGGAGTTCTGTTCCATGCTATAACCTTACATCCAAATGCTTGTGCCAATTTTGCTGTTCTCTGACCTATTGCTCCCAAACCTACTATACCGACTGTCTTATTTGCGATCTCTCGTCCAGGAGACAATGGGATACCTTTACAACTTCTTGTTATTTTGTCATTTTCTATAACATGTCGATATAAGCCTATCATCATGCATATCACTTCCTCTGCAACTGCTTCCGTAGAATATCCTGCCGCATTATTAACCAATATCCCCCTCCTTTCACATTCTTCCAAATCTATATGATCCAATCCCGTAAATGCTATTGACAACATTTTAATATTCGGACACGCATCAAAGAAATCTTTGTGTAATGGCATATTACTTTCCACAACAATATCCGCATCTTTTGCCCTGTCTATATTTTTATCAAGACATCTATCGCCATATATCACAACATCATGTCCTTGTCTTCTTAAATTATCACACTCTCTTTCTATCTTTTCAACAGAAAGTCCCAATGGTTCCAAAAAAACTATCTTCATAATTGTAAATTTTTTCAATTTACAAAGGTAAGTTTTTTTAACATCGGTATAGGATGCCTCTTAAAAAATAAGCATTCAAAAAACACATATAATCAAGAGGCACTATACACTACCAAAACCTAATTTTATGAAACATTAAGGGAATATTTACAAATCAAGAATCATTAGATTGCTGTTCATCATTACTTGAACGATCTATCAATACAAATTCATTCATCGTAATCTCCGTGAAATAATTCTTTTTACCATCTTTCTCATAAACCCTAGTTTTAAGTCGACCTTCAAGAGCGATTCTTTTACCTTTTTTAATATACTTTTCAGCCTGCTCTGCCGTCTTTCCCCACGCCACTATATTATGCCATGACGTCGTTCGTTCCAACTCATGATTCTCATTATATGTATAATCATGTGTCGCTAAAGTAAATCTCACATTTTTACGATTTCCAACATTCTTAACTTCAGGATCTCCACCTGGACGTCCTATCAATTGCACTGAATTTTCTAAAGTTCCCATATCTTTTAATTTTTGATTTCACAATGCAAAGATATTACGGGTGCTATAATTTAGTCGTATGAAAAGCGGATAATCTTTATATTTGCAGTAACTTTCTGTAAATAAAGAAATTACAAGCAATATAATATTGATTAAAATCTAATCTTTTATTAACATTTTAAACAAAATACATGATTATCAAAATGTTACTTATTATATGACACCGACAACCATGTGTTATCTATTTTATAAGAGTCTACTACAACATCTTTATTAAGGATATGCTTAATATCTTTTGTTATACCACTACCCAACAATTTAAACACCGACTCTTTTCTAGTCCATAATCTATAAAAATCATCTGCCTGATTATCACTATTATGCAGCATTTCCAATTCTTCTTCATTACTAATATATGCAGCCAGATTTTCTTTATATTCCCCTACTTCTTCAACATCAACGCCAACATCTTCACGCGACAAAATACAACACACCGCATTTTTACAATGACTCAAATTAAAATGCCAATCGGGATAATTTTTCAAATATGGTTTATTATGTTCTCTATAACCAAAATCAGGCATTTCAGTAAAAACGCCTTCTTCTCGCAAAGCATGTATCAATAACAAATATGCTAATGCCGATTGTACTTTCCCTTGTAAAAATTTATAATTCAACATCTTATCTCTTCTCCATTTTGGAAAAAAAGACGAGCATTGTTCGACAAAATTCTCATCGAATGCATCAATTCTATTGATAAAATAAATTTTCATATTGCAAAGATATGATTTTTGGATGTCAAATAAACAGTTCATTTCGAACATTTATGATATTTTCTTGTTAAACCAAGAAAACAACAACCATGATAAAATTACCACAATTACCCTACAAAAGAGATGCTTTAGAACCACACATCTCACAGAAAACCATAGATTTTCATTATGGACAACATCATGCTGGCTATGTTAAAAACCTCAACAATCTGATAGAAGGTTCCCGTTTTGAAACAATGAGTCTAGAAGAAATCATAAAAAACAGCGAAGGCTCTATTTTCAACAACGCAGCTCAGGTCTGGAATCATACCTTTTATTGGAATTGCCTGACACCAGACATCGACTCTATGCCACAATCATTACTCCTCAAAACTATCGAACGTGACTTCGGCAATTTCGAGAACTTCAAACAACTATTTATCAAACAAGCCGCTACCTTATTCGGCTCAGGTTGGCTTTGGCTAGTGAAAGACAATGACGGGAAATTATCACTAATGCAAACAAGCAATGCAGACACACCTATCACACATGACAACTTGAAACCACTTCTCACTTGCGATGTATGGGAACACGCCTATTATCTCGACCAACAAAATCAACGATTGGCTTATCTAAATGAATTTTGGCAACTGATAAACTGGCAATTCGTTGAGAGAAATATGTAACTAAATTTTAAATATTTTAGTTATTTTTTTTGATTTTTCTATTTCTTCCCTAATTACAATATAATTAATTCAAAGACGCAAAGCACACTAAATCCTTAGTGTTTCTTTGCGTCTTCGTTTATTCAACTCCCTCTCAAAAAATATTTTCATTTTAAAACAAAAAAAATACTTTTTTATCAAAAAATCAATACCTTTGCATGACATTGAATTGCTTGCTCTACAATCTGTAAACAGGTAAGATAATTCAATAATCATTTAATTTTTTTTAAACATTCATTTTAACTTATGAAAAATTTTTTACACTTAGTGCTATTTTCTGCACTGTTAGCATGTGGTTTTAATTTAAAAGCCCAAAATGCGACATCTCCTAACGTAAGGGTTGACAGAGGAGAAAACTTTACTTTTGTTAAAGTACTTGACAGCTACAACTGGCCTTACGATATTTCCAACAATAAAAAACACATTGTAATCCAAGGTTTCGGTGCTGTTGACGGTTACTACTGGTCAGAAGAAACTGGCTGCATTACATTGACCGGCTATCCTTTTGCTGTTTCAGATGAAGGTGTCGTTGCTGGCACTTACATGAATGGCATCGGCTTAAACGTAGCTGGTTTATGGACAGCTGAGACAAAAAAATGGGAGTTTTTAGGAATGAACCCTGATATGCCTGAATTTTCAGGTGTTGAAGGTGACACCGACTACAACGGCGCCTGGTCAATGACAAACGACGGTAGCACTGTCGGCGTTATGCAAATCTTCCCTGACTGGAGTTCTTCATCATATACTTGGTCAAGAGAAAACGGTTACACCAAAATTTCTAATGGAACTTCTCATCAAACAAGACCTAACGCCATCAGCGATAATGGAAAAGTCATTGCTGGTTTCGCTGCTCACGAAACAAAAGGCGAATGGACACCTTGCTACTGGATTGACGGTGAAATTTACAGATTCCCTCATCTCTTCGGTGAAGCTTTAAATGTTTCACACAATGGCAATTACGTTTGTGGTTATTTGTTGGACGGCAAATGCTTCCTTTATGACATAAATAATGACAAATTAGTTAAAATCACAAACACACTCGAAGTAGAAAGCTCATTATCAGCAACTTGCGTAACAGACAACGGAACTATCTTCGGTCATTCTGACGCAGGTTCTCCAATAGATAGAAACGCTATCACATACATAGGTGGCGAATTAATGTACTTCACGAAATACTTAGAATCAATAGGTATTGAAGAAGCAGCTAACTGGCAAATTTACAGCATAACCAATGTCACTGCCGATGGCAAAACATTCATTGGCGGCGGAGTTATTGATGGTGAAGAATGCTCTTTCGTCTTAACTATCGAAAATACAACTTGCGAAGCTCCTAAAAACTTAACTTACACTATTGAACAACCTAACTACAAAAATATCATTCTCAACTGGGAAGCTCCAGAAAATGCAGAAAATGTAACTTACAATATCTACACAAGTTATACTAGCGCTCCTTTTGCAGAAGGTCTAACAGAAACAACATTTGTTTTTGACAATATGGAATCTGATGAATATCAATTCTTTGTAAGAGCAAACTATAACAACGGCGAATGTCTATCTGATATTTCAAACGTTATTAGACCAACTGTTTACTCTTGCGCTGAAAACGATAAATGTGCAATTACAATCTTGGCAACAGATTATGAATCTGACGAAAAAGAAGCAGACGGATGGGACTTTGGCTACATCAGCATTAAAGGTTCTATGAGCAATTTGGAATATAAAGCTGAATTGACAGACGGCGGCAAACCAAGCAATCCTGAAAAAATAACTATCGAATTATGCCCTGACACATACCAATTTACATGGAATTCAGGCAACTGGGATGAAGAAGTTGGTTTTGTTATCCTATTCGAAGAGGAAGAATTATACCAAGTTAACTTTGGAGACATCGACTCAACATTCAAGAAAAAACCAATGTTCTTCGAATATGAATTGACTTGCGAAGGCGCCGACCTCACAACAATCCCAGAATCATCACTCAGCCTCTATCCTAATCCTGTAACAGACAGACTCTTCATCTCAACAAATGAAAAAGTCGAGTCATTCAGCATCTACACAATAACAGGCGTGATGGTTTACAATGAACAATGTGCAATGAACAGTGTACAATTAGATGTTAGAAATCTTAACAGCGGTATTTATTTCGTAAAACTCAACACAAATAAAGGCGAAATAGTAAAACGTTTTGTTAAAAAATAAAAATTCAACTGCAATATTAAAGTGACTTCCTATCGGGAGTCACTTTTTTTTTATATTTAAATTTTACAATAATAAAATCTCTAATCCTAAAAATTAAAATCATTATCTTTGTACACACTTTCAATTTACGACATAAATGAAAAAATATATCGAATCAATAAAATCATTTTTTATACTAGCAATTTGTTTTACAATAGTTTTATTCTGCATTAAAAGTTTCGAGATATTTTCATCAGATACCATAAGCCTGAATTCTATTGCAGAAATGGTTTACAGCAATCTTATCTTTTCTTTATTTTCAAGCTTATGTGTGTTTATTATTTTTAACATAATATCGATTTTCTCAAAAAAATCAGCTTTATATTTATGTTCATTTTTATTTTCCATAATAATTATTTCAGAAATAGGTCTGATTTTTTATTATAGGACAACAGGTCTTATGATGGGTAATGAATTGATAGAAAGACCCTTATGGGAGACCATCACAACAATAAAAAGCGTATTGAATTTCTGGATGATAGCAATAACATTATTATTTATCATCGGATTTATTTATATAAATGTAAAAATTGTAGAGTCGCAAAGCTCAAAATTCAAAAGCCAGAAGCCAGAAGCCATAATAATTTTAATGTTAATTTCACTTCCTTTGTTCTTTGTCATAAAACCTTACCAAAACAGCAATGCCGTAAACAAAATCTGGTATTGTTTTTATTCTTGTTTTATGGATAAAGAAACACAAAGTACTGATATTGTGTTATCTAAGTTAGCATTTAACGAAGAAAAGATTGAGAGATACAGGGAGATTTTTCCAGAAAGAGAAATTTCAGATAACCAATATCCATTGGAAAGAATCGACAATATTAATAATGTATTAGGACCTTATTTCAAGAAATCAGACAAAAATCCAAACATTGTCTTTATCATAGTTGAATCTTTAGGTGCTGATTTATTTGGTGTTAACAAATATGGTTACACTTTCACTCCTTTTTTAGATTCATTATCAAGACATTCTTTAGTATGGACTAATTGTTTATCAACAACGCCTCGCAGTTTTGGCGCAGTTCCTGCCATAACAGGCTCCGTTCCTCATGGATTAAAAGGATTTCAATTCGGTGATATCCCAGAATGCAATTCTTTGTTTAGTATATTGAAAAACAATGATTATCAAACCAGTGCATTTTATGCTGGAGAATATTCATTCGATAAAGTCTACGATTATCTTGTATCACAAAAAGTCGATTTCTTGGCACCGCTTCTTGAAGATCATAAGAAGAAAGAAAACAGACATCTTGATTTCACTTATTGGGGATATCAAGACAAACCAATGTTCGATAAAAGTATGGATATCATCGAACAACGTGATAAAAACAAATCATACTTCGACTTATTCATAACGATATCACAACATGATAACAGACTAAAACTCAACGACAAAGAAAGTTGTGACAGATATTACAACAAAGTTTCTGAGATTATCAATACATTACCAAAAGAAGAACAAAGCAAGATGAATGAAATTTCGGGACACCTTGCGGCAATGATTTATGGAGATGATGCCATTAAAAATTTTGTTAAAAGATATTCTGAATATAACAATGATGAGAATTATATCTTTGTCATCACTGGCGACCATAGTCTAAACATAAATTCTGACAACCCTCTAGACGCATTCCATGTGCCTTTAATCATTTGGTCACCAATGTTAGAAAAAACTGAACGTTTCAATTCTGTAGTATCGCACAATGACATAGTTCCTTCTTTTAACGCTTTATTTAGAGACAATTACAATTTTAAAACACCTGAAGAAATACATTGGATTGGCAAAGAACTAGATACAACAAAAACTTTTCATTGTGATATAACAACATCTTTTTTAAGATATACAAGAACTATTTTTGATGGCATTTATAAAAATTATTATTACGACTTTTCAAACTCAAAGAAAGCCTTTCTAATTGAAGACAATCTTGAAATCACAGAAATTAAAGACAATGAGACAATAAATGACATTGATGAAAAATTCAAGACATTTATCTATGTCGACAATTATTCATACACCAATAATAAAGTCACGAAAAAACCTTTATTTCCACAAAGCAAATTTGAAGTTATAGAAGAGTATGTCATTGATTCATTATATTGCTCCTCATTTGCAGAAAAGCCAAGTATCAAAAAACCTAAATCTGTAAATATAATATATAGCGACATAGAATCCATATACGATGAAATCAAGATTATTATGACAGCCAATGTCTTATATACAGGCGGAGTATGGCAAGATCAGTTTATTAATCTTGGCGTAAACCTAACACACGATAAGAATCATATAATCAATGCTTTCGATAATATTTCAAAAAGTTTCACAAATAGAAAATATCATCCTAACGAAACAACGAAACTTGAATTTACAAAAGTTTTTAACATTAAAGATTTTAAAAATATTTCTATTGAAATGTATTTAAAACCTACTGAAAAAGATTATATGTGGAATCCGGAACACAGTGTTACGTTAAAAAATATTAACATCAAGATATTAGGGTCATAAAAAAAGACGCCATTAGACGTCTTTACAATATTTATCAATCGAAAATCTCCGGTGTGGGATAATCAACAAGAACGACTTTTACACTTGGATTTTCGCAAAGTTTCTTAGTAAACTCAACATTCTCATGAGTATAATCTTTTGGTGTATCCCAAAAATGGACGTTCTGTTCAGGAAAACTATCACACAAAAGAGGGAACATTGTATATTCGCAGCTTATTGCATCAGGGTGAAGAACGTCAATTTGAGAACGTATTTTCTTTATCACAGATGCTGTATCTTTTTTATTCCAATAATAAAGATTATCAACCCAAAGCATTGTTGAATATTTTTTTTCCTTTACAATTTTAAGCACATCCACACTTTGATTTTCAACAAAAAACTTATCGTAGATTTGATATTTTTCAACAAGAACATCCAATACATCAAGAGCTTGATTAACATTATCGGCGGAAAGATTTTTGAAATCAATCCAATAACACATTTTGTATGGTTCTTTTAACATTGCGAACCATTCATCTAAAGGTAAGTTTTTAGACGTATCAGCTTCAACTCTTCCAACATAAATATTGTCTTTCTCCAAAGAATAAATAACATCAACCTCCAGTCCATCAAATACACCTTCCAATTCTTGAGCTTCATATTTTGAATAAACGCCGTGTTTCCAAATTTTTGATTCAGGATAATCAAATTTCTTGTTACAAGAAACGAATGACAATATTATTACGAGAGGTATAAGTATTCTCTTCATTTTTTATTTTTTATATGTTGCAAAGATAATTTTTTTTGATAAAAAATGATAACTTTGCAAAAATAGAAAATATCACAATTATGAATACAAAAGCTAAATTTATCATCATGGGAAGCATGATTACATTATTCAGTTGCAGTCAAAATGCAACAAAACATTCCGTAAAAGAATATCCAGAAACAAGAAAAGACATCACCGTCGTTGACGAATATTTTGGAACAAAAGTCGCAGACCCTTATCGTTGGCTTGAAAACGACACCACAGCAGAAACAGCTCAATGGGTTGACGCACAACGTGCTGTAACAGAAGATTATCTCACACATATTCCATTCCGTGAAACATTAAAACAACGTATGACCGACTTGGTCAACTATGAACGTTATAGTCTTCCTTCAAAACGCTTTGGTCGTTATATCTTTTCAAAGAATGATGGCTTGCAAAACCAGAATGTGATTTACATCCAGAATTCATTAGACGAAAGACCATCTGTTCTCCTCGACCCTAACACTTTGTCAGACGACGGCACTGTAGCTTTAAGCGGAACATTCCAGTCAAACGATGGTAAATATCTGGCTTACAGCATTCAACGCAGCGGTTCCGACTGGGTTGAGATTTACGTTATGGATATTGCGACACGCCAATTACTTCCAGACCACATTCAATGGGCTAAATTCACAGGCGCATCATGGTACAAAGACGGATTTTTCTATGGCGCATACGACCGTCCTGAGGAAGGCAAAGAATTCAGCAACGTAAACGAAAATCATAAAATTTATTATCATAAACTAGGAACACCTCAGGAAAAAGATATTCTGTTCTACAAAAATCCAAAACAGCCACGCTACTTCCACACAGTGTCGCTCACCGATGATGAGAAATATATGTTTATGTTCGAAAGCGGTCAAGGCGCTGGTCACACCTTGTGGATCAGAGACATGCAAGATCCTAAAGGCGAGTTCAAACAGATTGGTTTCGATATGAATTACAATTACAGCCCAATCGACGTTATTGATGGAACATTATATATTTCAACAAATTACAATGCTCCTAAAGGCAAAATCTGCAAAGTTGACGTAAACAATCCTCAGATGGAGAACTGGATTGAGATTATTCCTGAAAGTGAAAATGTCATTTCTGGCATCAACCTCGCCGACGGAAAAATGATTGTCACTTACGACCAAGACGCATCACATCACGCTTACGTCTACACTATGGAAGGCCAGTTGTTACATGAAATCGCGTTACCAACATTCGGCTCCATCGGCATCAGCAGCGACTATAAAGAAAAAGAAGTTTTCTACGCTTTCACATCATTCGCATTCCCAACAACGATTTACAAATACAACATTGACGACAACACTTCTGAAGTCTTCCGCGCTCCTGCAATCGATTTCAAATCTGAAGATTATACCACAGAACAAGTATTCGTCACTTCAAAAGACGGCACTAAAGTTCCTATGTTCTTAACATATAAAAAAGGTATGAAGAAAGATGGCAACAACCCTGCATTGCTTTACGGTTACGGCGGTTTCAACATTACCTTGAATCCAAGTTTCTCAACATCGAGACTTCCATTCCTTGAAAACGGTGGCATCTATGCTTTGATGAATCTTCGTGGCGGCAACGAATACGGAGAAGAATGGCATATCGCAGGAACTAAGTTACAGAAACAGAATGTCTTCGACGACTGTATCGCATGTGCTGAATACCTCATTGAAAACGGTTACAGCAATCCAAGCAAGATGGCCGTTAATGGTGGTTCTAATGGTGGTTTGTTAGTAGGAGCTGTTGTAAATCAACGTCCTGACTTATTCGCAGCAGCAGTTCCACAAGTCGGCGTTATGGATATGTTACGTTATCATTTATTCACAATTGGTTGGAACTGGGCTAGCGACTATGGCACCAGCGACGAAAGCCAGGAAATGTTTGAGGCGCTTTATGCATATTCGCCATTACACACAATTCAAAACGGCGCTGATGTAAAATATCCAGCTATCATGGTTACGACAGCCGACCACGACGACCGCGTTGTTCCTGCTCACTCATTCAAATACGCAGCTGCATTGCAAGACGCACAAACTGGCGATAATGTAAAAATCATCAGAATCGACAGCAAAGCTGGTCACGGAGCTGGCAAACCAATATCGAAAGTCATTGAAGAACAAGCTGATATTTACGCTTTCATAATGTACAATTTACAATGTACAATTAATAATTAACAATTCTAGCCTGAAAGGCTGTTACAGATACAACGTATGGCAACGCCTTATGATAAACATAACAAATAAATCTGGGCTTATACTCGAAGGTGGAGGCATGAGAGGTGTCTTCACCTCCGGCGTATTGGACTGCTTCATGGACAATGGCATCCGTTTCCCTTATACCATTGGCGTCAGCGCTGGAGCTTGCAACGGACTGTCTTACATCTCAAACCAAAGAGGCAGAGCTAAATTCAGCAATATCGACTTGCTCGAAAAATATAATTACATCGGAATAAAACATCTCCTTAAAAAAGGAAATATTATGGACTTCGACTTGTTGTTTCATACTTTTCCCGATGAGATACTTCCATACGATTATGAAAAATTAGCAAGTTGTGAAGAACATTACGAGATGGTTACAACCAGTTGCAAGACTGGAAAAGCATGTTATTACGAAGAAAAGAAAGATGCAAAAAGAGTCATCGACATTGTTAAGGCATCGAGTAGTCTTCCTTTCGTTTGTCCGATAACTTACGTCGATGGCGAGCCTATGTTAGACGGCGGCATCGCAGACTCGATTCCAATCATGAGAGCAAGAGAATTAGGTTACGACAATAACGTCGTGATTCTCACTCGCAACAAAGGCTATCGTAAGAAAGAAAAAGACATGAAATTTGTGTCTTTATTTTACAAAAAATATCCAGCGATGCAAGAGGCCATCAGAAATCGTAACAAGATTTACAACGAACAAATCTCTATGATTGAAGCTTTGGAAGAACGAGGCGAAATCATTGTCATTCGTCCTGAGAAACCAGTTGAAGTCGACAGAATGGAACGCGACAGCAAGAAACTGATAGCCTTATACGAAGAAGGATATGAATTAGGACTTAAGGAATTGAGGAACTAAGGAATTGAGGAACTAAGGAATTGAGGAATTCTTCATACCTTCATACCCTTATACCCTAATACCCTAAATCAAACCGTCACCAACAACATCGCCTCTATCTCTTTCTCAAGTCGACTTGGTTTGACTGTCGGGGCGTAACGTTTGATTTTCTTGCCATCTGCCGAAACAAGGAACTTGGTGAAATTCCATTTGATGTCATCGCCCAAGATATTTTTCGTTTTTTCTTTCAAGAAAGTATAAATCGGCGAAGCGTTTTCGCCATTCACGTCTATCTTCTTCATCATTTGAAAAGTCACTCCGTAATTGACTTGACAGAAATTACTGATTTCCTCGTCGCTCCACGGGTCTTGTTGAGCAAACTGATTGCAAGGAAATCCCAAAATGACAAGACCGGCATTTTTATATTTCTGATTCAATTCTTCGAGACCTGCGAATTGAGGAGTGAAACCACACTTGCTTGCGGTATTAACAATTAACAAAACCTTACCTCTGAACTGATTGAAATCCAATTCTTTTCCATTTGAAGTCAAAGCTTTAAAGTCATAAATCGTGGCCATAATATATCAAGTTGTTTTTATATGTATAAAAAAACAACTAGCGAAAATGTTCATGTTTTAGACTAAAAAATGGACTTTCTTCTCACAAGTCGCACAATTCTATGGAAATAATTTATGATTATTCTTTGCGTTACTTTGCGAGAGATACTAAACTCAAAAACTCCAGACTTCTTCTAAATCGATATCCCAATTAGCTTTGATATCGAAGATATTTTTATGATAATAAACAGCTTCTGGAAGTTGCTTTTTGCCATAATCACCTGGCGACCAACGACCGTTAACATCTTTATCCAAAATAGCTTTTAACTTATATTTTCTAGGAGACAAATTCTTAAAAGCAATTTTTGTAGTAGATGTAATTATTTGTCTTTCAATAAATTTATCCCTCTCATCAAGGAGTTCAACTATAATTTGCGGAACATTTTCAGGCACTTCCACCTTAACAAATATATTTCCAAACTCCGACAATTCCGCTACTTTAAAAGAAAATTCCGTAGTATCGTTTGTCACGCCTTTAAAACTATAAAATACCGAATCAGGAATTACAATCTTATACGATTGTGACATTTCGAAAGTCTTGTCTAGTTTGTATTTCAAACCAAAAGAATCCACTTTTACAAAACTTAAATCATTGATTATTGTATCTTTACCAACAATATACCAAGATGTATCACGCATTATAACATTAGTGACTGGTTCTTTAAAAGTCAATATTAAATCCTGTTCAGGCTTCAACTTGCCGCCACTAATATTTGTTTTTATATTCGACAACTTAGATATGGTTTCTTGTTTACCTTTTTTTTCACCTATTTTACGAGGCTTAAGGCTTAACACCATTGTATCATTAATTAATGTATCATAATTAATTGTTAAGAAAAGACTATCTTTATTAGGAGTGAAATACCAATTTATAGTATCGTAATTCATTGAATATGTAGGGAATATACTAAAAGTATCAGGCAATGTTTCTAGAACTTCAATCTTGACATTTTGAGCAGGATAACTGAATGCAAAACGAAGCAAACCTTCTTCTGGAACCTCTTTTTTAAGCAATTTCTGAATCGAATCCTCCTCTAAAAATGAATATAAAACTAATTGTTTATCTTTGTTAACCTTCTGTTTTACAGAATCATTCTCAATTGTTAATTGTAAATTACCAATTGGTTTAACTAGAGAATCTAAAAACGCGATATTTTCGTTTGGCAAGTCGAATTTAAGATTTGAATTTTCATCTTTCAAAGCAAAAACGAGATAATCACTATCTTTCAAGCCAGAAAACTTAAAATTACCCTCTTTATCGCTTTTTGTAGCGTAATAAGGTTTTGTTAAATAAGGAAGAGAATCTATGCTAATTGTATCATTATCATCACAATAAAGCATCACATAAAAATCAGCTGAAGGTTTATGATCGATTGCCTGAAGCAATTTGCCTTCCAATGTTAAAGTATCTATATTTTCACCTGTCGAAAATACGAAAGAATAATCTTTGAATACATTTCCCTCATGAAGATCTTTTATAGCTTCACCGAAATTTATAGAATATGTAGCATCAGGTTTTAACGCTTCTTTAAACTTAATTATCAACGACTTGCCACTAAGTTTATATTCTGGATTATTTTCCAAAGGAGGAGAAATAAAAATATTATTATTAGGATTATTCAGAACCACATATTCATCAAATGTGATATGAATTTCCTTATCTTGGAAGTTAGTCGCTTGATTTTCAGGAAGTGATTGCAGTACTACAGGAGGGATTGTATCTTTCGGGCCACCTGAAGGTGTAACCACATTAGCGCAACGAGTAAAGCTCAGCATCAAAATGAATGCTAGACAATTGAATATATATTGAGAGATTTTTTTCATAATTGCAAAGATAAAAAAAGGCAAAAGGCAAAAGGCAAAAGGCAAAAGATTTTTTGCGATGAGCGATGAGTGGCAAGCAGTGAGCAATCTCAACAATTCCTAACTCCTAATTCCTAACTCCTAACTTTTCAAAAGTATATCCTTTATCTGTATAATATTCAAGGACTTTTATCAATGCAGGAATCATATTATCAACAGCTTTTTCGCTATCATGGAAAACGACGATACTTCCATCATCAGCGTTTTTTATTACATTATTAAAACAATCATCTGGAGTTAAAGATTTGTCCCAATCGTAAGATATGACGGTCCAAGCGATGAATTTTAGTTGCTGAGATTCTAAGTTGCTAAGTTGCTGAGTTGCTGAGTTACTGAGATTTTTTTTGAGTGATTTGATTTGAGAGAATTTGATTCGTCCGTGTGGTGGGCGGAAAAGAGGCGATTGTATCAAAGCATCTGCTTCGATGACAGAATCGACATAATCTTTGGTTTTTGTGATTAAACCTTTCTCATGATTAAAAGTGTGATTTCCGACAGCATGACCTTCTTTCTTAATCAGTTCGAAAGTATCTTTATATTTTTTAACATTATTACCTACGCAGAAGAAAGTCGCTTTAGCGTTAAAATTCTTTAAGATTTCTAATACTTGTGGAGTTATTGTCGGATGCGGACCGTCATCGAAAGTAAGATAAAGTTTCTTTTCTCCTTTCGGCATTTCACATATCAGCGAAGGATAAAAAAATCTTAATATTTTTGGAGTTGTGATGAGGCGCATTTAGTACCCCCACCGGGAATCGAACCCAGATTTAAAGTTTAGGAAACTTTCGTTCTATCCGTTGAACTATAGGGGCAGTTTTCAAATTGAAAGTTGAAAATTGAAAATTATCTTTAGACTTTTGTCTTTAGTCAATTTCGAGTGCAAAAATAGTGATTTTTTGTCAATAATTAATTTTTCATTTTACATTTATTATTTTGCCAAAATAATTACCTTTGTGCGATTTTTGTAATTTACAATAAAGAATTTTCACAAGATGAAGGTTTTTAATTATATCGTTGATGTTCAACGTTTTGTAGAAGAAAAACATAATTCAGGACTTAAAGTGGGTTTCGTTCCTACAATGGGAGCGCTTCACGAAGGTCATCTTTCATTGATAAATCGTGCTAAAAATGACAACGACATTGTTGTTAGCAGCGTTTTCGTAAACCCAATCCAGTTCAACAATCCAACAGATTTGGAGAAATATCCTCGTACTCCAGAACTCGACATCGAGAAACTCCAAAACGCAGGCTGTGACGCTGTCTTCATGCCTTCAGTCGAGGAAATGTATCCTGAAAAAGTGGAAGATCATTACGACTTCGGCGATCTCGAACGCGTCATGGAAGGCGCTTGCCGTCCTGGTCACTTCAACGGCGTGGCTATAGTGGTTCGCAAATTGTTCGAAATTGTAAATCCTGACAGAGCTTACTTCGGTGAGAAAGACTTCCAACAACTCGCAATCATCAAGAAAATGGTTAACAATCTTAAGATGAAGCTCGAGATTGTTCCTTGTCCAATCATCAGAGAAAACGACGGTCTCGCAATGAGTTCTCGCAACGTACGTCTTAACGAAGCAGAACGTGCAATAGCTCCAAAAATATTTGCGACTTTGAATGATGCCGTTTCAAAAAAAGATTCGATGTCACCTGCAGAAATGAGAGAATATGCTCTCGCTAAATACGCAGAAATCAAGGAGTTTGATGTTGAATACGTTGAAATCACAGATGAAATAAATTTACAATCTATAAATAACTGGAACGAATGTGAACACGCTCGTATCTTCGTAGCTCTTCAACTCGGTCCAGTTCGCTTAATTGATAACGTTAGAATTTTTTAATATGAATATTGAAGTTCTTAAATCCAAAATCCATCGCGCTACAGTAACACAAGCCGACCTCAATTATATCGGTAGCATAACTATAGACGAAGACTTGTTAGATGCAGCTAACATCATTGAAAACGAACGCGTTGATATTTACAATATCACCAATGGCGAACGTCTCTGCACATACGCCATCAAAGGTGAACGTGGTTCAGGTGTCATCGGAATCAACGGAGCAGCCGCTCATAAAGTAAACGTCGGCGACCTCGTCATCATCGTTTCCTACTGCTCAATGGATTTCGAAGAAGCCAAGAAACACAAACCATCTATCGTGTTCCCTAAAGAAAATAACAAATTATAATGGTAAAGACGCATCATAATGCGTCTCAATAAAATAATAAAGCATTGAAAAAGAAGATTTCCAATACATTAACATATATCGTATTCCTATTATTGGGAGTTCTTCTTTTATGGCTTTGTTTCAGAAAAATAAATTTCACCGAAGTCTTGAATTATGTCAAGACTGCCAAATATTCCTGGATGTTGCTAAGTTTGGCATGTCTGGGAATATCTTTATTTTTCAGAGCCTTACGATGGAATATCTTGATAGAATCTCTTGGATATAAAACCAGAGTATCAACAACTTACGAATCTGTCCTGATAGCATATTTCGCCAATACGGTCTTCCCTAGACTCGGCGAAGTGACACGCTGCGGAACGCTCACAAAAAAAGAAAATATCCCTTTCGATAAGTCATTCGGAACCGTCATCTCAGAACGCGTCCTCGACCTTGCAATTCTCTTCGCAATGGCGATATTAGTCGTTGTATGTCAATGGAATCTGCTCGGAAGTCTCGTGACATCATGGCTTAACCCTTTGATAGAATCATTAAAAAATAATGTCGTTTTAGGCGTAATTTCAATTTCTACATTAGTTGCTATTTTTACAGTTATCGTATTCATTTTCAAAAAGAAAAAAGCGAGAATAAAAGAAAACAAAATCTACAAAAAAATCGCTTCGATATGTAATGGATTCCTTGATGGAATCAAGACGATTTTCACAATGAAAAAGAAAGGCTTGTTCATCATCTACACCTTGCTGATTTGGGGATTTTACGTCGTAATGACTTGGTTACCATTCTATATGCTTCCAGAGACATCTCATCTCGGACTGACAGAAGCCATCACTTTATTAGGATTGGCGACACTCGGCGTCGTAGCTCCAGTTCCTGGCGGAATGGGCGTTTATCACTTTATCGGAATACTTTTATTAAACGGATTTTACGGAATATCAGAAGCCGCTGCCGTGTCATTCGTTACGATAAATCATACAAGTCAGATGATATTCTATCTCGTGACAGGCGTTATTTCTTACGTCATTATGTTCTTTATTGATAGAAGGAAACCGATTAATGAGGAGTTAGGAGTTAGGAATTAGGAGTTATGTAGGGACGTGGCTTGCTGCGTCCATTATTGTAAAAATATATTAACATGAAGCATTTAGAAAAGATTTACGATAAGATTTTAGATGACAAATCTCTTGAAGAGAAGTTGAATTTGTGGCGTGAGGAAGGCAAAACGATAGTCTTTTCAAATGGTTGTTTCGACATTTTGCATCGCGGACATGTGGAATATCTTTCAAAAGCCGCCGACCTTGGCGATGTGTTGATAATCGGTTTAAACACTGACGCTTCCGTAAAAAGAATCAAAGGTCCATCGCGACCAGTCAATGATGAGAAAGCACGCGCTGTGGTATTGGCAGCGTTAGAATTCGTCGATGCGATAATGTTTTTTGAAGAAGACACTCCTTATAATTTAATCAAACGCGTTCAACCTGACGTACTTGTAAAAGGCAAAGACTACAAAGCAGAAGACATCGTCGGCTACGACATCGTTATCAATAAAGGTGGGAAAGTAGAGACGATAGAATTGGTTGAAGGGTTTTCAACGACGAAAACGATTAATAAAATGAAATATGAGTAAAAATTAAGGTGACTTCTAATTAGAAATCACCTTTTATTTTTAATCAATCTTCAGCACCAATCCTTTCAGGTAAGCTCCTTCCGGATGATAAATGTTAACCGGATGATCTTCTGGCTGGTCGAGTTGGAATATTATCTGAGCCTTGCGTCCTGCTTCGATAGCAGCTGCCATCACGATGCTTTGGAATTGAGCCTTGTCGACGGCTTGCGAGCAGCTGAAAGTGAACAGAAGTCCGCCTTCTTTAATCTTGGTCATCGCTTCGTAATTGATGAATTTGTAGCCTTGCAATCCTCTGTGCAATGATTTGTGATTTTTGGCAAATGCTGGAGGGTCAAGGATGATAAGGTCGAACTCGCCTTTTTTCATATTTTGAAGGAAGAGCTTAGCATCTTCAGCGACGCTAGGATTTTCCTTGATATCGAATCCGTTAAGAGCGATGTTTTTTTCACAAGCGGCGATAGCTTTCTTTGAACAGTCGACAGAAACCACTTTATTTGCGCCGCCTTTGAGAGCTGTGACAGAGAAACCGCCTGTGTAACAGAATGTATTGAGGACATTCTTTCCTTTAGCGAGCTGACGAACTAAATCACGATTAAATCTTTGGTCGAGGAAGAAACCTGTCTTCTGCCCTTCTTCCCAATCGACGATAAACTTAGAATCGTTTTCTTTGACGTAATTTTCTTCTGCCTCACCTTCAACAAGATATCCATCTTCCACAGCATCTTTACCCATTCTTTGCATCGCCTCGGAACTCTTGTTATAGACAGAATTTATATTCAAACCTTCAATATTCATCAAAGCATCAGCGATAGCTTTTACATTGAGAGCCATGCCTTCTGTCTGAGCCTGAACGACAGCGGTTTTATTATAAATATCAATAATCAAACCTGGGAGGTTATCACCTTCTGAATGAACAAGACGATAACAATTTGTATATTCATTATCTGTGAGTCCCATTAACTTACGAAGTTCAAAAGCATTAGTAAGACGTTCTTTCCAGAAGAATTTATCTATCTTTCTGTTTTCGAATGCCAACACTTTAACTGCTATGTTACCTGCTTCAGCAAAGCCAGTTCCGAGGATATTATTTTTAGAATCCACGACAGTGACGATGTCGCCTGCCTGCAAATCGCTTGCTGCTGTTTCGATAGCGCCTGAGAAAATCCATGGATGGTAACGTTTTACAGCTTCGTCTTTACCTCTGCGAAGTTTTATTATTGGGTATAAAGGTGATGAGTTCATATTTGAAATTACAATCTTCCGTCAATAATATTTCTATCTAAAAATCCTTTGACATCGTAGATGACGCTGTTTTCTTTCATCAACGATTTGATGTCCAATGACAGGAACTGATTGTGTGCCACTGCCAAAATAGCTGCATCAAAAGTCTCACCGCTTGCAATCTTATCGACGATGTCCAAATCATATTCTTTCTTCACAAGAGACATATCAGCCCATGGGTCAAGTATTGTGATATTGTCGGTATATTCTTTTAATGTATGGATAATATCGAAAACCTTGGTGTTGCGGATGTCAGGACAATTTTCCTTGAATGTTATTCCAAGTATGAGAACTTTGGCATCCTTAACAATGACACCTTTTTTATTCATCAGCTTAATAGTCTGATTTGCAACATATTCTCCCATGCCATTATTCAGATGTCTAGCTGATGACATGATACGAGGCATCACACCATAGACCTGAGCTTTCTGAATAAGATAATAAGGGTCAACACTGATACAATGTCCGCCAACGAGACCTGGATTCAATTTAATGAAATTCCATTTTGAAGCAGCTGCTTCTATAACATCGTGTGTATCAATACCCATCGCATTAAAAATCTTAGCGAGCTCGTTCATGAAAGCGATATTGACATCACGTTGTGAGTTTTCAATTATCTTAGATGCTTCAGCGACTTTTATCGAAGGTGCTTTATGTGTACCATTGATTAACACTGAGTTATAAACTGCATCAACAAGGTCTGCTATTTCTGGAGTAGAACCAGATGTAACTTTCTTTATCTTCTCGACAGTGTGCATTTTATCGCCCGGATTTATTCTTTCTGGCGAATAACCTGCGAAAAAGTCAACATTGAACTTCAAACCAGACACTTTCTCAACAACAGGAATACACTCTTCCTCTGTCACACCAGGATAAACCGTTGATTCATAGACTACAACATCGTTTCTCTTTATAACCTTACCTATGGTTTCACTAGCTTTTTTAAGAGGGATAAGATCTGGATGATTATTACTATCTATAGGTGTTGGAACAGCTACAACATAAAAGTTAGAATTTTTAATATCCTCTATGTTCGTAGTACATCTAAAACCATGATTGTTAATGGCGTCTTGCAATAATTCATCTTCAACTTCAAGAGTTGAGTCATGACCATTATTAAGTTCATCAACGCGAGATTTATTAAGATCAAAACCTATGGTTTCGAATTTTGTAGAAAACAATCTTGCCAATGGGAGTCCCACATAACCAAGACCTATAACTGTTATTTTTATGTCTTTCATTAAATTGTAATTGATTATGCAAAGATAAGAAGAAATAATATTTACCATTGAGTTTTTTTCTATTTTTGTAGCAAAATTCATGGTAAATGGAAGACTATTCAAGATATAATGGAGAAGGCACTATGCTTCGCAAGGCACAAATGCGTGAAGTTGAGATACTCGTTGAAATTGACAGAATTTGCCGCAAACACAACATACAATATTGGATTGACTTCGGTTCTTTACTTGGAGCCGTACGTCACAAGGGTTTCATTCCATGGGACGACGATCTTGACATTTCCATGCTTAGCGAAGACTACAGAAAATTCCTTGAAATAGCACCAAAAGAACTACCAGAATGGCTCTTCCTGCAAAACAAAGAAACAGATCCTTCCTACAAACGTTCCATATGCAAAGTAAGAGACCTTAACTCTTTCTTCGTTGAACAACATGACGACTTCTCTGCGCCATATAAAAAAGGCATCTTCATCGACATTTTCGAAATAATAGAATATCCTAAAGTATCTTTAAAAACTTTACGTTTCTTATCAAAATGGTCTATAAAAACAGATCAATTCTTTAATTTCAAACAATATATAAATCTTAAAAACATAGTTGCAGGAATAACATTTCCTTTAGTAAAATTTTTATTAAATACTTACTGGAAATGTCTGTATATCAGAAAGTCTGACAATATAGGTTGCCATCTTATACATAATCATCCTTACAAAAGCCTTCTTAAAAAGGAATATATTTTCCCTCTTTCGGAAATAGAATTTGAAGGCAAGAAATTCTTGGCACCAAATAATTTAGATGCTTGTTTGAAAGCTCTCTACAACGACTACATGACAATTCCAAAAGAAGAAGACAGATGGATTCACTCTAAATTCATCTATATAAAATAAGGCTATTTTGCAAAAGTCAGTTAGAAATCTTTTCGTACTGTCTTACTATTTCTTTTGCAATGCTTTGAGGAGAAAATCTTTCATTGCATTCCTGGCTTATTTTTACGCCATCATATTTATCAATATTCAAGCGCATGGCTATCAAGGCATTAGCCAAAGATTCAACATCATCGACTTGAATCAAGATGCCATTAGTTTCATCGACAAAATTTTCCGGACCACCACAGATGGTTGCAACCACAGGTAAGCCACTCAACATAGCCTCTATATACACTACTCCAAAAGTTTCAATTCTAGAGGCCAGAGCAAAAGCATTAGCATCTTTCATTAAAAGCGACAATTCCGAGCGTGTCTTTTGCCCTAAAAGCTTCACTCTGTCGCCAATATTATATTGATTTATAATATCTTGCAAATTATTTCTTTCTTCGCCCTCCCCTACTATATTTAGAAAGACATCTGTTTCATTTGGGAATGCTTTATAGAATGCTTTTATCAATACATCAAAGCCTTTACGCTGTATCAAATTTCCTACAGATACAAATACAAAACCTTGATTATTAGCATGTTCAACGTATTTAAAATTTGTCGTATCAACAATATTGTTCACCACACAACTATCGAATCCAAAATTTTCTTTCAGGCGTTGTGACAAGGATTTAGAAACAGTAATAATCGAATCCGCATAAGAATAAGCTTTGACAACCAATCGTTTATCCAATGCACTAATAAGGTTGGTTTCTTTATTTAATTTGCTGCTATGTTCTGTGATGAGAAATGGTATTTTCTTTTTTCTTTTAATCACTGACGCGATTGCTGCTATTGAATAGAAATGTGCGTGTATCACATCAGGTTTTCCGACTTTTTTTACAGCTTTTTTGTATAAGAAAAGAAGAAGGCTTTGCAATATTGGCAAGGCTCTTCTGTAGACACCCAAAGGCAAAGAAAGTTCAAAGACCTTCACGCCATCTCTTTCGTAGGAGAACAATCCGTATTTTCTTTTATAAACATTTGATCTGAAATCAATTACAAGCATCGAAGTGTCAACTCCACTTTCTGCCAATGCCCTTGCCTGATCAAATTCAAAAATTCCATATAATGGATATTTCTCAGAAGGCATTCCTCTTGATATAACAAATACTTTCATAATCAAACATTTACAAAGAATTCAACAATTTTACATAATCTGAAGCCAGACTCTTTCTTGAATATTTTTCTACAGATTTTCTGCAAGTAATCGTTGATTCATTATTGCGATACTTCAAGAACAATCTGTTTAATTCAGTTTTCATTTTCTCTTTATCATCAAAATCGATGTTCACTCCAGTTTCTGTTTCTTGCAACACAGCAGCTGTATCGCCATCTGAAGGTCCTATTGCCAAAATAGGACGACCAGACGCCATATATTCGAAAAGTTTACCTGTCAAAATACCTTTAGCATTCGGTGTGTTATTAACAAAAAGCAAGAGCACATGCGACTCGGTTTGTTTTTTAAGTACCTCAGAATGCGGCACATATGAAATTATATCGACATACTTTTCTATGCCATTGGCTTTAATGGAATCAATAACGCTTTTATCGACCTGACCTATCAACCTAATGTCAAGAGCGTTTGCAAATTCCTCATTATGAACCATTTCACCTATAGCTTCCCACAACAAAGCTGGATTTCTATTAGCACCGATGATGCCTATATGAGAAAAAGTAAACTTTTCTGTAAGTTTGTTATCATTTTTTAACATTTCGCTATCAAAATCATAACCATTACAGATAACCTTAACATCTCTTCCACAAATATCCTTCAATCCTTGGGCGCAATTATTTCCCACCGTAACGATTTCATCAGCAGACATCAGCACCGATTTTTCCAATCTATGATGTTTTCTGTCAGCCAATTTTGTCAATCTTAAATCCTTGTAAAAATCTATATCGGTCCAAGGGTCACGGAAGTCGGCAATCCAAGGAATGTTAAATTTTTTATGCAATTTCTTAGCTATGAGATGCATAGAATGAGGAGGTCCTGTAGAAATAATCGCATCGACGGGATGTTCTTTAAGGTATTTTTTAAGGAACTTCACCGAAGGACGAATCCACCAGCAACGAGCGTCAGGAATAAAGAAATTACCTCTTATCCAGACACTTATATTTTCCTTCCAAGTAGATTTCTTTTTTCCTTCGTTGATAAAACCAGCTTTTATCTTCTCCTCTTTCTTTATTCCTAATATTTTTTTGTAAAAAGAATAAGGTTCAAAAATCTTGCGCTTTATCACCTCAGCTTCTGGTACGACATCCTTTTCCAACGACAAATCTTCAACTGGATATTCTGCTTCATCGGCAGTATAAATCACAGGTTGCCAGCCATTTTCAGGAAGATACTTTGACATCTTCAACCAACGCTGAACACCAGAACCGCCTGATGGTGGCCAATAATAGGTGATAATTAAGACACGTTTCATTCAATTGATAATTTACAATGTACAATTAACAATTATTATTCTGTTGATTTTCTGTATGTTACGAAGATTGCTGCGAATAATCCCAATATCAAAATAAGTGAACTTACGAATTGGATTGTGCTACCAACTTTCCATATTTTAGGTTCATAACGCATCACAATCTCGTGATTTCCTGCAGGAATAACAGCTGCTCTTAAGATATAATCAGCTCTAATCAAAGGACTTTCAATTCCGTCAATCCACATTGTCCAACCTTTGCTTGTCCATATTTCTGAGAACACAACAAGTTCATCTTTTTTAGAATTAAAACTGTAAACCAATTCGTTAGGCTTATATGAAGTCAATTGAATTTTTCCTGTACCAACTGATGGTTTGAAATCGCCAACAATATCTTTAAATTCATCATTAACGATTGCTGTAGTTTTCACGTCAGTATTTTCAATAGCTTTAATCTCTTCATTTGGCGTTGCAACCCAATTTATATTTGAAACAATCCAAGCATTTCCGAGAGCATTTTGATTCTTCATCAAAGCTGGCTTATTATCTCTAGAATGGATTACATATTTGGTATTCAACATATTAAGCACTTTCCAGAACGAATCACCACCCACTTTACTACCACTCAAATAGTGATTTATAATATCTTGATAACGACGAAGTTTTGCTCCATGATAACCACCGATAGACTTATGGAAATAAGACGTACTTGCATCATTGAATGTATTTTTTGTCAAGTCCATAACTCTGTAATTCAAGCTATTATCTTGCATTATCTGTTTATCTATCGCAGTCATAGCGAAAGGATTTTCAGTGCGACGTTTATCGATAAAGTTATCATTATTGAGATAACGTTTGTTAATTGGATACATATCCGCAACGACCAAGACAGCAAGTATTGCAAACACCAAATTATTTTGCTTCTTAACATTAATATTGAGCATCAACAATATAGCTGCAGCTGTAATAAACAAGAAACTTCTGATTGCGTCTTTTTGGAATATCGCAATGCGAACATTTTCAATTTCACTAGCAAGCATTTGATAGATAGCGCCATCTTTTCCTGCGCCTAACTTAGCGAACTGAGCAGCTTCAGCTTGGCTCATAAAATCGAAGAATACATTAGGTACGATGTAGAACAACAAGCACAAACCTGCTGTCAATCCGAAAGATATGTAAAGATAATACATATTTTTCTTCAATATTTCAGGATTTTTCATCACTTCTACGAGAGCGAGGAATGCGAGAATCGGCATACAAACCTCTGCGATGACGAGCGTCATTGAAACTGCTCTGAACTTATTATACATTGGGAAATAGTCAAGGAAGAAGTCTGTAAATCCCATGAAATTTTTGCCCCAACTCAATAATATTGAGAGGATTGTAGCTGCAAGCATAACCCATTTTATCTTTCCTTTCACAACGAATAAACCGAGTACGAAGAGGAAACATACTATCGCGCCGACGTAAACAGGGCCGCTTGTTATTGGCTGATCGCCCCAATAGGCATTGTTTTGAGCTATCATTTGACGGAAACGAGGATCAGCCGATTGCAATGCAGGATTGTCGTTGCCGATATAATCAGATGCGCCACCTTTAACATTTGGAATCATCAGACTCCAGGTCTCACCAATGCCATAACTCCATTGTGTGACATAATCTCTATCAAGTCCACGAGTCTGATTTCCAGTATTTTCTGTCAAGACAGGTTTGCCGCGCATTGTTTCTTTACCAAATTCATAATTGGCATAAAGTGTTGTTGTACTTGTCATTACAGCAAACAATCCTGCGACAAGAAGAACACTGCTTGATTTGAAGAATTGTGGCAATGCCTTTGTTTTTATTGCCTCAACAAATTCAGCGATGACCATAATCAACACTATCATGAACAAATAATATGTTATCTGGATATGACCGGCTCTGATTTCGAGTGCCAGAGATATTGCGGTGAGGACAGCTCCCCAGAGATATTTTCCTTTGTAAGTCATTATGATACCAGCTATTACTGGAGCCATATACGCCATTGCTACAGCTTTTGAATTATGGCCAGCGCCAATGACGATGAATAGGTACGACGTAAAACCATATGCCAGACCACCAAGAAAACTAATCCATACGTTAGCACCAAGCACCATCATCAAAATAAAAAATCCCAACATACTAACAAACACAGAACCAATAGGATGCGGAAATCCAACATTGAGTATTTTATTGATATAATTCATTAGGTTAGAATACTGGAACACACCGATATTCCATGCTGGCATTCCTCCGAACATTGAGTTTGTCCAAAGCGACTGCTCGCCAGTCTCTTCACGGAACTCTGTAATTTCCTGCGACATGCCCTTATACATTTCGATGTCATGCTGTTTGATTCTCTTACCTTCGAGAATTGGAGAGAAATAAACCAAAGTTATTGCTGCAAACGCAATGATAGCGAATAAGATACCTAGAAATTGTTTGTTTTTAAAGATGTTACTTTTCATAATTCTTAACTTAATTCACAATGCATAATTCACAATGCATAATTAGTATACAAATTTAATATTTTTTGTTTCTTCTTCTGACTCAATATTCAATAAATAAACATTATTTTTTTTCAACGATTTTATGAAGTCAGACACATGAATTTTATTCATTCCCGACTTCATTTCACCGTAATTCTTAACGAATATTAACGAAGCATTCTGATTATATATTTTAACATTTACGTCCGATGTATTTCTTAACAAAAATTCACATATTGAGTTATGATTTATCGGATTAGGATAAATATTAATATTTTTCATGTTAATTTCCTTTAATGAAGTGATATCCGATTCGTAGCAGCCCATATCGACTCTATCACCGACGATTCTAGGATTGCCAGACAAATCTTTTAACGGAATTTCTTCAATATCAAGGCTTCCGTTATTTATTGCCGGGCTTCCTGCTTGAAGACGGAAGTCACGGTTTTGAACATCTACAAACATTGGATCGCCATCAATCATCGTGGCGGTATCATAAACCGCGACACTCGAATTGCCGTGTATTTCTTTATATCCGCCCTGCAATATAGAGTTGTAGAACTCAGGAGCGCAGTCGCTACCCCAGACGAAAATCTGCGAGCCGTCCGGAATTGACGCATGCTCACCGTACCAGTCGTTGCCCCAGATGATGCAATTCTTAAACACAGGACGCGCCTCGCTGAAAAATTGCAGCGCACCGCCACCAGCCGCGATGGTATAGTTGTTTGTCATGGTGACATTTTGTATCAATGGAGATGAAGTCGCCATCGCCATCGCACCGCCGTAATGATAAGATATATTATTGTTAAACAAGCAATTATAGACCTTTACGTCATAATCATTGCTACGTTGAATTCCCATACCAGCAGCATTGACGGCGTAGTTATCTTCAAAAATAGCATTGTTGACATAGACGGTGCAACTATCGAAGTTAGCGCCACCGCCATAACAGTTAGCACAGTAATTATCATGGAAATACATATCTTCCATTTCCACATCGCAATTGCTGAACTGAAAACCAGCGCCGTGCATATAGACGCCTTCTTCATTGAAACCGAAGTTCGAATCAACCTCACAGTTCGTGATTTTTATTGAAGAATGCTCAGCGTAAAGCGCGCCGCCTTTTGAATTGGTAAGGTTATGATAAAATGTGGAATTACTGATGTTAACGATTGAATTATAGATTCTTAATGCGCCACCGTATCCCCGACTGCTGACAGTTGACTGTTGACCGTTGACCGATTTTCCGAAGGAGAAATGGCAATAATCCAGAATCACGGTGTCTTTCGCGTTTTGTAAGATAAGTCCGTTCCAGCCGCCTTTTCCTTTTTTCCAATTGAAGAAACCTGTGGTGTCACGGGCGGTAAAATAGATGGAATCTGTCTCGTTGCCGAGAGCTTTAAAAGAGCCATTTATTATTATGCTGAAATAATCTTTGAAAATAACGCACGTTCCTTCGGAAATCGTCAGCGATTTGTCTTCAGGAACGATGACGTCTTTAATTACCAATACAGTATCGCAATCCCATAATCCTTCCTGAATGCCAGCGACTTCCATCGTCTGGGATTTTAGCAAAAAAGGGAATAAAAGAATTATCGATACTAATATTTTTTTCATCAGAAAATTCAAATTGGAACGTACAAAAATAATCATTTTTCAGCAATAAAAACTCTCTTTATTATTTATTAGGTATTTTGTTTTTTATTTGGAAAATATCATAATTTATAAAAATATATCTTTGGATTTTTTACTTTTTAGATAAATTATTTGTTTGGATAATATTTATAAAGTATCTTTGCATTTAAAATTTAAATTTAATCAGGCGATGTATTACGAAAGAATTATTGACACATATTTATCAGAATGGGTTTCTCGTAGCGATCACAAGCCTGTGCTATTAAGAGGAGCACGTCAAGTAGGAAAATCCACTGCAGTCAGACATTTAGGAGAAAGTTTCAAAACATATGTGGAAATAAATTTTGAAAAACAACCAGAGTACAAAATTTTATTTCGAGACAATTTAGATGTAACTCGCATAGTAGCACAGATATCAGCAATAAGCGGCAAAGCAATAAAGGCTGGCGAGACATTATTGTTTTTAGATGAGATTCAAATGTGTCGTGAAGCGATAATGTCATTACGTTTTTTTAAAGAAGATATGCCTGATTTACATGTCATTGCTGCGGGTTCACTATTAGAATTTGCATTGGAAGAATTACCTACATTTGGAGTTGGTCGTATTCATTCAATTTTCATGCATCCGATGACATTCGATGAATTTCTGAAAGCTAATGGCGAAGATATTCTTCTTAATTTTCGCAATCAAGCATCACAATTTGAGCCATTATCCAAACCATTACACGATAAACTGATTCAACTTTTGAGGACTTATATGCTTGTTGGAGGCATGCCAGAAGTTGTTGCAAAATGGATTGATACTCACGATTATCTTCAATGTCAGGAAGTACAAGACGATATAATAATAAGTTACGAAGATGATTTTCCAAAATACAGAAAAAAAGTAGACCCGATGCTTTTACGCCAAACCTTGCGTAGTGCAGCTATTCAGATGAGCAAGAAATTTGTTTACTCTCAAGTTGGCGGCGACTACAAAACTGAAGCTGTAAAAAAAGCTCTTGAAATGCTGATATTAGCTGGGATACTTATTCCTGTTACTAATACGAATGCTAACGGACTGCCATTAGGTAGCGAAGCTGATAGTTCGTACAGGAAAATACTGCTTTTAGACCCCGGTCTTATGCTAAGATTGCTAAGTATGGAATTAGGAAATTCAACTTCAATAACATCACAAATTCTTACAGCAAATGCTACAGATTTAGTTAACAAAGGACCTATAGCAGAACTCGTTGCTGGTCTTGAGATTTTACGTTATCAAACTCCCAACATGCGACATGAGTTGTTTTACTGGACTCGTCAGTCGAAAAATTCACAAGCAGAAGTTGATTATATAACAGGACACATACAAGGAATACTTCCAATCGAGATAAAAGCTGGAACACAAGGTGGTATGAAAAGTTTATGGATGTTTATGAGAGATAAAAAACTAACCAAAGCCGTCAGATGTTCTTTAGAAAATTTTGGCAGTCTTGACTATAATGACAACGAAACAAATACAACTAAACATTTGTATATTTGCCCACTTTATGCTATCTCAATGATACCAACAATTGTACAAAACGAGTAAGTCCAATAACATATAAATAATCATTTTTCAGCAATAAAAATTCGCTTTATTATTTATTAGGTATTTTGTTTGAAATAAAGATTTTTCCATTATTTTTGTAGTTTGAATAAACATTCTTAACATTAAAGAAAATCAATAATTTTTTAACATAAAAGATATGAGCAACACTAAAAAACTTTTTGAAGAATTCCCACAGGTAAGCACTGAACAATGGGAAGCAGTGATTCAAAAAGACCTCAAAGGAGCTGACTACGACAAGAAACTTGTCTGGAAAACAGCTGAAGGTTTCTCAGTAAGACCTTACTACCGTGCTGAAAACCTCAATTCAATCACATGGAACAACGTGGAACCTAATCAGTTCCCATACGTTCGCGGCAACAAGACAAAAGGTAACGAATGGTTAATCTGCCAAGACATCAACGTTACTGACTGCAAAGCTGCTAACGAAAAAGCATTAGACGCTATCTCAAGAGGCGCAAACGCTATCACATTCCGTTTAGAATACGACAAACTCTACACCGACCTCGAAATCTCAGCATTGCTCAACGGCATCAACGCTAAAGAAGTCGAGTTGAGTTTCTACAACAACAAATATCATTTGCCATTATTGGAACAACTTTCAAGAATCCCTGAATTACGCGGTTCTTTGAACTACGACCCATTGACACGCTACATCCGTCGCGGCACATGGTTCATCTCTGAAAGCACAGACATGGAATTGGCTTACATCTTGACAAAACCCGACATGCCAGGTTTCCAAACAATAGGCATCAACGCTCACGTTTTCACCAATGCAGGTGCTACTATCGCTCAAGAAATGGCATTCGCTTTGGCAGTAGGAGCTGAATATTTAGACAAATTAACTGACACAGATTTAAGCATCGACGAAATCCTTCCTAAGATGCGTTTCAACGTTGCTGTAGGTCAAAACTACTTCATGGAAATGGCTAAGATGCGTGCTTACAGAGTTTTGTGGGCAAACATCGCTAAGGCATTCGGCGCAAAAGAAGAAAACGCTAAGATGCTCATCCACGCTTTCAATGCACAAATCAACATGAGCTTGTACGACTCATACGTCAATATGTTGCGTACAACAACAGGTTCTATGTCAGCTATCCTCGGTGGCGTTCACTCATTCAGCGTAACTCCATTCGACATGGTTTACGAACCAACAACAGAGTTCGCAGAACGTATCGCTCGTAACCAACAGCTCATCTTGAAAGAAGAA
>JAZLAL010000062.1:0-20791 GCA_045613185.1 Bacteroidales bacterium
ATCTTTCCGTCTCCCACCAACCATCAATTATGAATTATGCATTATGAATTATGAATTATGAATTGATTTTAGGGCGTTCCGGCGAAGCCGTCGGGCTTTTCGCTATATCTTTTTCCGCTACGCTCCAAAAGGATGCCGCTCCAATCCCTAACGCTTTGGGGATGGAAATAGCGTTTTTTTGACACATCGGATAATTCTTAACTCATAAGGCGACACCTTATGTTATATATGTTTCGCCCTTTCAGGGCTCAAAACTTCAATAATATTTTCTTGGATTGAAGTCTCCAATTCTGAGAGAAAGGTATTTTTTATTTCTTCAAGGATTTCACCTTTGTCAAAATCATTCTGGCATGAAGCGATTATATTTTTTCTTGTCGCTTCATCGTGTTGCTGGATGAGGTTATAGATTTTGACGAAGCTGACAGAATCCGTCTTCAATGCCATCTGCACAAGATTCTGCTTCTTGACATTTGCGGCATCGATAGCGTAAAGCAGACAATATATCAGATATTCTTCCTTATTCATGGCTAAAAGCTAAAGGCTAATGGCTAAAGGTTGATTAATATTTAGATTTATAGATTAAGAAGACAGCTGGTCTTTTGTTCCAGTCTTTTTTGATTCTTTTCCATTCTGATATCGGCTTGCTTACGATTTCCTCGTCTGGCATTGAGATGTTACAAGCGACGCAGAGCATTGTATTTGGGTGAAGAGATTTTGTGAGTTCCTCAATCATCGCGTTGTTACGGAACGGCGTCTCGATGAACATCTGTGTCTCGTTATTTGCAGCGGAACGACGCTCTAGATTTTTTATGGCTGCTGTTCTTTCCGGAGATTTTATCGGGAGATAACCGTGGAAGCAGAATGCTTGTCCGTTAAATCCTGAAGCCATCAGTGCGAGTATCATGGCGTTAGGACCAGTGAGAGGCACCACTTTTATTCCAGCTTGATGAGCGAGTTCTACTATAAGGGAGCCTGGGTCGGCAACGCAAGGTGTTCCCGCTTCCGACATGAGTCCGACATCGTTGCCGTTGAGAGCTTCGCCGAGATACGTCATCAAATCTGGATTATTCGATTTATCATGTTTATCCAATTCGACGAAAGTCAGCTCATCGATAGGACAAGGCATATTCATTTTAGACAACATACGACGTGCAGTGCGGACATTTTCCACCACGAAAAAGCGTATCTTTCTAACGATTTCCAAAGTACCTTGAGGAATTACATGTTCGGCTGTCGTTGCGCCGAGCAAAGTAGGAATAAGATAAAGATTTCCAAATTGACGATTCATCAGCAGATATTTTTCTCAATTTCTGTAGCCAACGTTCTGAACTGCTTGTCGGTTTCCAAGAGATTAGAAACAGTTTTCAAAGCGTGAATCACAGTAGCGTGATCTTTGCCGCCGCACTGTTGACCGATTGTAGCCAAAGAACACTTGGTATATTTCTTTGCGAAATGCATCGCAAGCTGTCGAGCCTGCACCATTTCACGTTTTTTAGATTTAGAATAAAATTCTTCTATTGGAATATTCAGGTTGTTGCAAACCACATTAACGATATATTCTATCGAGACTTCCTGTGTAGAGTTATGAACGAATCTTTCGATAAGCTGACGAGCCAAATCCATAGTGATGGCTTTTTTATTCAGCGACGACTGTGCTATCAACGAAATGAAGAGGCCTTCCATTTCTCTTATGTTAGTCTTCACTCTTGATGCTACATAATCGACAACATCATCTGGCAATTCGATTCCGTCATTAAAGGCCTTACGTTTTAAGATTTTTATACGTGTCTCTATATCTGGAGTTTGCAAGTCGGCAGACAATCCCCACTTGAAGCGTGACAACAAACGAGGTTCCATGTCTTTTATCTCGACTGGAGCCTTATCGCTTGCGAAGATCAGCTGCTTTCCATTTTGCTGCAAATGATTAAAAATATGGAAAAAAGCATCCTGTGTCTTTGTTTTACCTGAAAGGAATTGAATATCATCGATTATAAGCACATCTATCATTTGATAGAAATGTACGAAGTCGTTTCTTGTCTTGTTTTTGCAAGAACTCATGAATTGTTGAATAAACTGTTCTGCATTGACATAAAGAACGATGAGGTTAGGATGATGTTTCTTTGTTTCCAGACCAATTGCATGACAGAGGTGAGTTTTCCCCAACCCTGTCTGGCTATATACGAACAAAGGATTGAAGGCAGTTTTACCAGGTCTTTCAGCCACAGCCAAACCAGCAGAGCGAGCAAGTCTGTTACAATCGCCTTCGACGAAATTATCGAAAGAATAATTTTCGTTAAGTTGAGATTCGACTTTAATCTTATTGATTCCAGGCAAGACGAAAGGATTCAACACCTGTTTATTCTGTTCGTCATCGAAATTTATCGGCACACGGACAGCTGGATTGACAGTATTAGTCCTGTCTGTTGTAGGCACTTTGATATCCAAAGGATTATCAGAGCCGTAGTTATCCATCACGATGCTATATTTCAAGCGACCTGTCGGACCTAAAATTTTATGTATTGTAAGTTTTAAAAGGCTGATATATTGAGTCTCTAGATATTCATAGAAGAACTGACTAGGAACCTGTATAGTCAAAACATTCTCGTCTTCCTCATAAGCCACTGGCCTGATTGGTTTAAACCAAGTCATATAGCTCTGAGGACGAGTGTTCTCTTGTATCATTTTGAGACAATCATTCCATATTTTGACACAAAGTTCGCTCATTCTATCAGTTAAAAAAATTCAATGTTTTAAGAATCAAAGGATTACAAAATCAACTTTCGTTTCCAAAATTTTCAACAAAAATGAGGACAAAAAAGTTAATAAAAAAATCAAAATTATATTGAATATTAATTTTCTTTGATTTATATTACGAGCAAAGGAGGGACCAAAATATAGTTTTATAAACAACAGATTATCAGACAGTTCTAAGATAATCAACTTTCACCCCGTACAATCTTTTAAGCTTATCTATCACTCTATCAGCATCTTTCTTTCTCACCGAAATTTCGAGATAACAGCTAAGTTCAAACTTAGGATTTTGCTGTTCAAGATTTTCATCTTTCAACACTCTCATAACCTCGTTCATAAGAGGATAATCAAATTCAACAGAATATACTTCGTCAATAGTTTTTTCGATGATGGTTGCGTTTTCGAGAGCCTCCTTGGCTGCAGCTTTATACGCGGCGATAAGTCCCGGAACACCCAACTTAATGCCGCCGAAATAACGCACAACCACAACGCAAACATTAGTGACATCTTTAGACAAGATCTGATTGAGGATAGGTTTACCTGCTGTTCCAGCAGGCTCGCCGTCATCGGCAGAACGATAACAAGATTTATCAGGATTTATAATGAAGGCATAACAATGATGACGCGCGTCAAAATACTGCTTCTTAAAGTCAGCCACACGCGCTTTCACCTCGTCTTCGCTATGAACAGGAAAAGCCTTAGCAATGAATTTACTGCCCTTTTCCTTGTACAAGCCATCGCCTTCCTCAACTAATATTTTATATGTATCTTCGAACATATTTTAAGCCACAAAGTTGTAAAGTCATAGAGTCGCAAAGTCATAGAGTTCTCTGAGTCTTTGCGTCTTTGCGTCTTTGTATCTTTAAACTCCAATTATTAGGTGCAAAGATAAAATATTTTTCAATATTTTTGCAAGCATGAAAGTGCCATCGAATTTAGTAAAAGACATACGAAATTATTATTGCGAACAACTTTGTTACATTTACGACAAAAACGAAGCCAATGCAATGATTCTCATTTTATTAGAACATTATTTCAACATCAACAGAGTCAAAATGACTCTGGAACCTCAGCTTCGTCTTAGCGAATCGGAAATGCTCACTTTCCACTTCGCCGTAAAAGATTTGCTAAAAAACAAACCTATACAATATATAATAGGGGAAACCGAATTCTACGACTTAAAGTTTAAAGTCAACGAAAACGTCCTCATTCCTCGACCAGAAACTTCAGAACTCGTCATGAAGATTGTCAACAGTCAACGGTCAACAGTCAACGGTCAACAGTCAATATTAGACATTGGCACCGGCTCTGGCTGCATTGCCATTAGTTTGGCTAAACACCTTCCAAACAGCAAAGTTTACGCTCTTGATATTTCAGAAAAAGCTTTGGAAGTTGCGAAAGAAAACGCTGTTAATAATAATGTAAACGTCACCTTCATCCACGACGACATTTTGTCTTTAAAAAACAAAATTGAAACAAAATTCGACATTATCGTCAGCAATCCGCCTTATGTAAGAGAATTAGAGAAAGCCGAAATGCGAGATAACGTATTAAATTGGGAGCCACATAACGCATTGTTTGTCAGCGACAATAATCCATTGATATTTTACAGAAGCATTTTAGAATTTGCGAAGTCACATCTCAAAGAAAACGGAGAAATCTGGTTTGAGATAAACGAATTTTTAGGAAAAGAAATGACAAAACTTTGCAATGAGATGGGATTTTCTCAAGTAGAAGTCTTTAACGATTTCAGAGGAAAAGAGAGGATTTTATTAGTTCGGGGTTAGGAGTTAGGAGTTTGGGATTTGGGATTTGGGGTTTGGAGTTTGGAATTAGAAAAAAGTTCTTGGTTCAGAGTTCTTGGTTCAGAGTTTTTATGTATCTTTGCCGCTCGAAAAGCGATTGTCGCAGGCAGAAGAGATTCTGCGTGAGGAAAGTCGGGACAGCACAGAGCACCGTACTTCTTAACAGGA
Organism: Bacteroidales bacterium; assembly: GCA_045613185.1. Taxonomy (GTDB): domain Bacteria; phylum Bacteroidota; class Bacteroidia; order Bacteroidales; family F082; genus Limimorpha. The sequence continues at coordinate 4,725 of JAZLAL010000062.1, forward strand.
AGGTATCTTTAAGATAACAGCAAGTGCCACAGAAAATTACCGCTCTTCGGAGTAAGGGTGAAAACGTGAGGTAAGGGCTCACGCGAAGTCATGGCGACATGGTTTCGGGGTAAACCTTACGGGCTGCAAGACCAAATATACCGACGCTGAGGGCTGCTCGTCCAAGTCGGGAGGGTAGGTTGCTTGAGTCTTTCGGCAACGACAGACCTAGAGAAATGACAATCACCTTGGAAACAAGGAACAGAATCCCGCTTATGCTTTTTTAAAAAAAACGGAGTCTTCTGGCTCCGTTTTTTTAGTCTATGAAACAATAAGTCTATAAGTCTATAAGTTATTGAAAAAACTACACACTTATTGACTTATTGACTCATCTACTTATTGACTTTTTTCTTATCTTTGTCGTTAAATTTCAATCAGTAATTAATTTTTTATCAAAGCAACACAAACCAGCATGAAAAAGATTCTTTTTGCAATAATACTATCTTTTATAACACTCTATGTATCAGCACAAAAAGAAATAAACCAATACGTTCCTGAAAGTCTTTTCGAAAAAGGCGTATTATTATTTGAAAATCAGCATTACGCTTCAGCATTAGAATGTTTCAGCCAATATCTTTCGACATCAGATGACAAAAACAGAGATGATGTCATCATGGCAAAATATTACGAAGCAGCATCCACCCTACTCCTTGAAGACAGCAACGGAGAAAACAAGATTACTGCATTCATCAAAGAGAATCCGACATGCATAGCAGCAAATCATGCAAAACTACTGTACGCCAACCACTTATTTAAAGCAAGAAAATATCGTGATGCCTTAAAAAGCTACAACAGCATCAACACTTCTGATTTAAGCAAAGAAGAACAAGACGAATGTAACTTTAAAAAAGCATATTGTTACTACCAAACACAAGACATTTCAAAAGCCTCCCCTATTTTTGAAAAACTTGCAAAATCATCCAACAAATATACCAACGACGCAAGATATTACCACGCACACATACTGTATATCAACGGCAAACAAGACAGCGCGTTAGAATATTTCAACATTTTAAAAGGAAACAACAAATACAAAGACATAGCCAACATTTACATTCTTCAAATCAATTTCAACAAAGGGAATTACACAAGCGTAATTGAAAGCGGAGACAACATTTTGCAAAAAGCCCCCAAAAACCGCAAATCCGACATTGCGCTTATGATAGCTGAATCATGGCAACAACAAGGAAATTATACAAAGAGTCTTGAATATTACAATATTGCGTCACAAAGTTCACGTCGCAAGTTACCAAGAGAAATCGAATTCAACATTGGTTTCAGCAAGATGAAAAACAGCGATTACAACGGTGCCATCGAACACTTCACCAAAGTGACAGAAAAAAACGACGAACTGGCTCAATACGCATCATATTATATGGCACAATGCTACAGCAAAACTGGTCAAGATAAGTTTGCCAGAAACACATATCTCAAGGCTTTCAAGATGAATTTCAACGACACATTGAAAGAAAACGCACTTTACAACTATGCCGTACTCAGCTTCATTCCTGGCATTGACCCTTTCAACGAATCAATCAATGTGCTCAACGATTACATCAAAAAGAACCCCAAATCAAGCCAGACAAGTGATTTTCAAGATATTGCAATTCATTTACTTTTAAACACCAACGATTACAGTAACATACTTGAAACACTTGAACAATACGATCACCTAAGCCCTGAGTTAAAGAAAATACAATCGCAGCTAACTTACAACGTCGGCATTCAACATTACAACGAAGGTAACTTCAGAGAAGCTATTAAGTTTTTTGAAAAATCATCAAATAACAAAGGCATAGAATCAAAGAGCCAAAAAGAAGCAATATACTGGTTAGCAGACTCTTATTACCAATTAAAAGAACACAGCAAAGCCTTGGAAACATATCTTAAATTCATCAACACCCAAGGCACAAACGAACTAGAGCTCTATCCTTTAGCTTATTACAATTTAGGGTACATATATTTGAACACCAACGACTACGACAACGCTTCAATAAAATTCAAGGAATTCATCAACAGCGACAAATATGCAGACAAAGACAGACAAGGCGATTCATGGCTACGCATCGGAGACTGCTATTTCATTCAGCGTCAATATAACAACGCCATAACTTCATACGACAACTCATTAAAAATAAGTAGCAAGAATGCCGATTACGCTTATTTCCAACAAGCAATGGGCTATGGCGCTTTAGGCAAAGCAAACGAAAAAATCAACAAACTCAATATTGTTGTCAACAGACATCCAAAGTCAGCTTTCTACGACAGAGCCATTTACGAAATCGGCACGACACACCTTAACAGCAACGACCATCGTTCTGCTATAACTTCATTCGACAAGATCATAAAGGAAAGACCACGTTCACAATATGCGCGCAAGGCATTAATGAAAATCGGCATGATTTATTACAACAATGACGAGAACGACAAAGCTTTGGAAAAACTCAAAGCAATTGTAGCACAATATCCTAACACAGAAGAATCTAGAGAAGCCTTAAACATCATAAGCAACATTTATCGCGACAACAACGAAATCCAAGCTTATTTCGACTACATTGAGAAGAACAATTTAGCAGAAATCAGCATCAACAAGCAAGACTCATTGACATTCAGAAACATAGAAGATTTCTACTCAAGCAAGAAATATCAACAAGCCATCAAAGGCGCGAAACAATATATAGAAAAGTATCCTAACGGAGCATATCTGCTTGACGTTCATTATTATGCCATGAGTTCCATGGAGTTAACAAACGAAACCGAAGGAATCAGAACACATATAGAATATATCATAAACCAAAGCGACAACGACCACACTGACAACGCGCTTCTGTTGATTGCCAGAATGGATTACGACGAATCAAGTTATTCAAGTTCTGCAGAATATTACGAAAGACTGCTCAACATCACTGAAAACCAGCACATCATAATGGAAGCTATAGAAGGCTGCATGAAGAGCTATTATTTTGATAAACAATACGACAAAGCCATAGAAAAAGCAAACCAACTAATTGGAATGCAAGATATCAATACCAATCAGAAGAAACAAGCGAATTACATCTTAGGCAAGTCATTCTTCGACAAAAAAGACTACGTTGAAGCCATCAAATATTTCGATGTATGTTCAAATATCGACAACACAGAGACCGGAGCCGAATGCGCTTATCTATCAACGATTTGCTTATACAGTACAAAGCAATATGACGATGCAGAAGAAAAAGTCTTCTTCGTCTCAGACAAATTCAGCAATCACATCAGCTGGACAGCACGTTCTTTCATTGTCCTAAGCGATGTCTATGTAGCAAAAGGAAACATTTTCCAAGCCAAAGAAACATTAAAGAGCGTCATCGAAAACTATCCTGAAAGCGAAGTCAATTACAAAGAAATCGTTGGCAAGGCACAAGAAAAGTTAAATATCATTGACAAAACATCAAACGAATAAGGGAGAGACGAACATGAAAAAAATAAATTTTGTCATAGTAACGTTTTTTATTTTAACAAGCTCATTATTAAACGCACAATCGCATAATGAAGAAGTCACCGTTGAAGGTTCATATACGCCTCAGATTCAGAAATCCGAGCGACTCATCAAGGCACCAGACATGCCAAAACGCGACTTCAAAATTCCAAGTTACGAGATAAACACAGAAGACTTCACATATAAATACAAAGCTGATTTAGAGCCGATAAGTCCATTAAGTTACACAGCCAGCAAAAACGCTGAGGTCTGCAATAATTTCATCAAGGCTGGATTCGGAACAAGGCTGTCACCTGAATTCCTCTTCCGTCATTATTCAAACATCTCAAAGAGAACGAGTTTAGGTGTTGCCATCGACCACAATTCAACATGGCTAGACATGAAGAATTACATCAATTCAAAATACATGAATAACGCATTCGGCTTGTCTATGACAAATCGTTTCTCACAATTTCAGCTGCACTCTCACATTGACTACCACTATGACATGTATCATATCAACTCAGCCCCAGACATTGATTTCAGCGATGCGAGAAAGATTCATTCGTTAAATGCGAGAGTAACTGCCAACAATAACAAGTCAAGCTATAAATCACTTTACGATGAATTCTCATTAGACTACAACTATTCCGGCATCCAAGGTGGCATGCAGGAAAACCTGTTGAAATTCAAGGCACATCTAGAACATTCGAACTCATGGTTCCAATACAGCAAAGGTACACAGACTTTAATCGCCGACATCAACGCAGAACTCGACAACATCAGTCAAACTTTGCTCATCATAGCTTTAAATCCACACCTTGATTTAAACAGCGATTTCTACAGCCTTCGCTTAGGTCTTCGCGTCGACGTCAAGACAAATTCAATCAGCGTTGGAGGAATCTATCCTGACATCAAAGGAAGCCTTTATCTTTTCAAAAAGAATGTCGAGTTTTATGCTAGCATTGGCGGCAAGACAAAGATAAACACTCTGAAAGACATACTTGATGAGAACCCTTTCGTCATCAACGACCTGTTCAACATGGGCGAATTTGATTACGAAAAGACACATTTGGATTTCCAAGGAGGTCTTAAATTCAACGCATTACACAAAGTAAGCGGACATTTCGGTGTCAGATACAGAATAATTGACAATAAGGTATTTTATGTAAGTTCCATAAATCAAGCCGGAGCATTCGACATACTTTTAAACAACTGCCATGTATTCAATTTCAACGCAGATTTACATGTAAAGATAAACAACGACATAAAAATCATAGGAGAATTATCATATAACAAATACAATTTCGTTGATGCATATCACACCTCCGAGGCGCCAATCACCAGAGCGGAAGCATGGTACAAGCCAGAAATTGAATTCAGCCTAAAAGGCATTTACGAACTGAACAACAACTGGCAATTCTACATCGCATCATACATTGAAGGCAAACGTTACGCATTAATCAATTACAAGGAAATCGAAGAATTAAAGCCAATTTGCGACATACAATTAGGCTGCGATTACAATCTCAACAAAAACCTGGCTTTCTATGCTGAAATCAAGAACTTGATACACAACAAATACCAGATATATTACAATTACCAAAGCTATGGAATTCAAGGATTTGTAGGATTCAAGTATAGATTTTTATAATTTGGGGACTGTTGACCATTAACCGTTGACTGTTGACTTAATTGGGTGTATTTTTTGTTACAATTTTTTCAATAAAAACGTTTATTTTCACAATAAATTTTATCGTGCTTTTGTTAGAATTGCACGATTTTTTTTATTATATTTGCGCATAAATTTTCATTTTTACAAGAGAATAAAAAATCATTTTACATATAAGAAAAAAATGTCAGAAGAAGTTAAAAAAGTTGCTGAAAGCAATTATAATGCTAGTAACATTCAGGTTTTAGAAGGACTCGAAGCTGTTCGCAAGCGTCCTGCCATGTACATTGGCGATGTCAACGTAAGAGGTTTGCACCATTTGGTTTATGAAGTTGTTGACAACTCCATTGACGAAGCGATGGCTGGTTATTGTAACACGATTGATATAAAGATATTAAAAGACAATTCTATAAGAGTAGCCGACAATGGTCGTGGTATTCCAACAGGCTGGCACGAAAAAGAACAACGCTCAGCATTGGAAGTCGTTCTCACAGTATTGCATGCTGGCGGTAAGTTCGACAAAGGTTCTTACAAGGTATCTGGCGGTCTCCACGGTGTCGGTGTCAGCTGTGTCAACGCTCTTTCAAAACACCTCACAGCAGAAATCCATCGTGAAGGCAAAATATTCAAACAAGAATATGAATATGGTAAACCGATCACTTCAGTTGAAGTTATCGGAGAATCATCAGACACTGGAACCATCATCACCTTCACTCCAGACGACTCTATATTCCTCACCAACATATACGATTACGAAACATTGGCAAAACGTATGCGCGAGTTGACATATCTCAACAGAGGCATCGCCATCACATTGAGCGACGAGCGCGAAGTCAATGAAGAAATGAACATTGCTCCAAAGAGTGAGACATTCCATTCAGAAAACGGTCTTGCCGACTTCATCGACTATTTGGACAAGAACCGCGAGAAACTCACACCAGAGCCAATCACAATCGCAGGTGAAAGCGACAATGTTCCTGTGGAGATTGCGCTTGAATATAACACATCATTCTCTGAAAACCTTCACTCATACGTCAATAACATCAACACTCACGAAGGCGGCAGCCACCTCTCAGGTTTCCGTCGTGGTTTGACAAGAACATTGAAGTCATACGCAGAGAAACAAGGCATGTTCGCCAAGTTGAAATTCGAAATCAATGGTGACGACTTCCGTGAAGGCTTGACAGCTATCATTTCTGTCAAAGTTCCAGAACCACAATTCGAAGGACAGACAAAGACAAAACTCGGAAACAGCGAAGTCATGGGTATCGTCGACAAGATTGTCAGCGACCGTCTCAACAACTATTTGGAAGAACATCCAAAAGAAGCCAAGATGATTGTTGACAAAGTCGTTTTGGCAGCCACAGCACGTCACGCCGCCCGTAAAGCAAGAGAACTCGTACAACGCAAGGGCGCATTGTCAGGATCAGGACTCCCAGGCAAATTGGCCGACTGTTCAGACAAGAATCCAGAAAAGACAGAGCTTTACATCGTTGAGGGTGACTCAGCTGGCGGTTCAGCAAAACAAGGTCGCGACCGTTCCTTCCAAGCAATCCTTCCTTTGAGAGGTAAAATCCTCAATGTGGAAAAAGCAATGCCTCACAGAATATTCGAAAGCGAAGAAATCAAAAACATTTACACTGCTTTGGGTGTTACTATCGGAACAGAAGAAGACAGCAAAGCTTTGAACATAGAAAAATTAAGATATCACAAGATTGTCATCATGACCGATGCCGACGTGGACGGTAGCCACATCTCGACATTGATTCTTACTTTCTTCTTCCGTTATATGCCAGAACTTATCAATAAAGGTTACGTCTACATCGCAACACCACCTTTATATCTCATCAAGAAAGGCAAGACAGAACGTTACTGCTGGACAGAAGAAGAACGTGCTCAGATAACAAGAGAATTATCATCAGACGGAACAGACAAAGGATTACATATCCAACGTTACAAAGGTCTCGGTGAAATGAATCCGGAACAATTGTGGAGTACAACAATGGACCCAGCACACAGAACATTGCGTCAGATAACAATAGAAAACGGTGCTGAAGCTGACTATGTATTCTCAATGCTGATGGGCGATGAAGTCGGTCCACGCCGTGAATTCATTGAACAAAATGCAACATACGCAAACATCGATGCTTAAAAAATAAAAGCTAAAGCTATGGAAAACAACGATAACAAACTAGAACTATTAACAAAAAAGATCTACGAAGAAGGTATAGAAAAAGCTCAAAACGACGCACAATCTATACTTGATAAAGCTCACGCTGACGCTGAAAACATAGTTAAAGAAGCTGAAAATAAAGCCAAGGCTATCATCGAAAAAGCTCAAAACGAGTCTGCCATCTTACGTCAAAAGACTGAAACAGAACTTAGTATGAGTGCGAAACAAGCTGTCACAGCTCTGAAACAACAAGTCACTAATTTGATATCTAATAAGATTGCCGTTGATATGACAACGGCAGCCTTTAAAGATGAAGACTTCGTAAGAGAACTCATGGCTAAAATCATTGAAAAATGGAATAGCGAAGGCAATATCGATTTCAACGTAATAATGAACGATAAAGAAAAAGAAGGCTTTGAAAAATATCTTCTTACAAAACATAAGAATTTATTAGACAATAACTTAACCATAATAACAAATAGCAGTCAGAAAGAAGGATTCGTAATTCAGCCAAAAGACGGCAGTTATAAGTTCACATTCTCAGAGAAAGTATTTGAAGAATTTTTCAATACTTACCTCAAGGAATATTCGAAAAAGTTGTTATTCTCTTAATAAAATTCAAATTAGATATATCTGATTTTAGATATATCTTTTTTTTACTTTTTTTATTTCATTATTGCATTAATAAAAAATGAACATAGCAGGAGGAAATTATTATTGCCTGATTGCAGGACTACCAGAAATAAGTCCAGACGACAAAAAATTAAGCCTTTCCGTTAAGGAATTGCGTGCATATCTCAGCGATTATCTGACAAAGAAAGAAATCGATATTATCAATCTTTTCTTCTTTCCTAACGATAACGCTCAGATTCTTCGTCTTTTACAAAAGCAAGAACCGGACACTAATCTCCAAACTGTATTCACAGTTGAGCAATTGGAAGACGAGATTCAAGATCCAATGTTCATACCTTCTTATATAAAGGAATATCTTCTCGACTTAGAAAACGGAGACATTGATGTAACGAAACGACTTCCTGAAGTGGAACTTAGCGAAAGATATTGGAACTTCATGCTTTCTCAGAAAGATAAAATGGTCAGGAAATATGCGGAATTCTCTATGAATATCAAGAATTTAATCACTGCATTAAATTGTAGAAAATATAATCTTGACATCGAGAGAGAAGTCATTGGAGATTCCTATTTCACGAAGCAACTAAAGACATCTCGAGCAAAAGACTTCGAGTTATCACACGATTATCCGTACATCGAATCCGTCATGACACTTTTTGAGAAAGACAACACAGCGGAACGAGAATATAAAATCGATATGCTTTATTGGAAATTTCTTGACGAGACGACAGAACATAAATATTTCACATTCGACAATGTTGTTGCATTTACACTCAAACTGATGATATTAGAACGTTGGAGCAAGATGACGACAGAACAAGGCAAGGCGATTTTCCGCGAGCTGCTTGAACGTTTCAAGAATGAATTTCAGTTTGCAAAAGAATTTGATATATAATTAAAAACATATAACATGAATAAGACATTAGGTAAAGTAGTAAGCATCATTTCCAACTTGGTCTTGGTTCGTATTGAAGGTGACGTTTTTCAGAATGAAATATGTTTCATCTTCTTAGGAGAGGAAAAACTAATGGCAGAGGTCATCAAGATCATTGGCGATATCGCTTACGTTCAAGTATTTGAAAGCACACGCGGTCTGAAGCCAGGTTCAAAGGTTGAGTTTGAAGGGCACATGCTTGAAGTGGAACTCGGTCCAGGATTATTGTCGAAGAACTTCGATGGACTTCAGAACGACCTTGATAAAATGGAAGGAGTATTCTTGAAGAGAGGCGTTTATACATCAGCTTTGGAATATGATAAAAAATGGTCGTTTGCGCCGTTGGTAAAAGTCGGCGACAAAGTCATTGCTGGCGATTGGCTTGGCAACGTAAAGGAAAACTGGCTTGACCATAAGATTATGGTTCCTTTCAAATTCGCTGGCGAGTATACCATAGAATCTATCGCCGCTGAAGGAGAATACTTTATCAACGACGTCATTGCAACATTGAAAGATGCAGAAGGCGAAATACATAATGTCACAATGGTACAGAAATGGCCTGTAAAACTCGCCGTCAAAGCATATAAGAACAAGCCACGTCCATTTCGTCTGTTAGAGACAGGAGTACGTGTCATCGACACCATGAATCCAATTCTCGAAGGCGGAACCGGTTTTATTCCAGGACCTTTCGGAACAGGCAAAACTATTCTTCAACACTCTTTGGCTAAATACGCCGACGCCGATATCATCATTATGGCAGCTTGCGGAGAACGTGCCAACGAAGTAGTGGAAATATTCTCCACCTTCCCACATTTGGAAGACCCTCGTACCGGAAGATCATTATACGAAAGGACAAGCATCATTGCAAACACCTCCAACATGCCAGTTGCAGCCCGTGAAGCTTCGGTCTATACAGCCATGACAATGTGCGAATATTATCGTGCTATGGGATTAAAAGTATTCCTGTTAGCTGACTCGACCTCACGTTGGGCACAGGCATTGCGCGAAATGTCGAACCGTTTGGAAGAACTTCCAGGACAAGACGCATTCCCTATGGATCTGTCTGCAATCATCGCTGGTTTCTACGCACGCGCCGGCATCGTCTATCTTAACAATGGAGAGACAGGCTCCGTGACATTCATCGGCACCGTTTCACCAGCTGGCGGCAACTTGAAAGAACCAGTCACAGAATCAACAAAGAAAGCCGCACGCTGTTTCTACGCCTTGTCACAAAACCGCGCCGATTCAAAACGCTACCCTGCCATCGACACTCTCGAATCATACTCAAAATATCTAGAATATCCAGAATTCATTGAATATTCAAAAGACAAACTCGACGAAAACTGGGTCGATTTGGTTAACGAAGCCCGTAATATTTTAGTCAGAGGTAAAGAAACCGAAGAACAAATTAATATTCTCGGTGACGACAGCGTGCCAATCGATTACCATGTAACATTATGGAAGTCGGAATTCGTCGACTTCATCATTCTTCAACAAGACGCATTCGACAAAATCGATGCTTCAACATCATTGGAACGTCAGGAATATATGCTCAAGAAAGTCATCAGCATAACACGTTCTGAATTCAAATTTGAAGGTTTTGAAGAAGTAGCGACATATTTCAAGAGACTCATCAACGTCTTCAGACAATTGAATTACACCATTTTCAAGTCGGAAGAATTCTACAAGACTGAAGAAGAAGCTATGGCAATCCTTGAAGAAAGATTAGTAAAATAAGAAAATAAAAAATTACATATATGAGTGCATTTCAAAAGGTTTATACAAAAATCAGTCAGGTCACGAAGGCGACATGTAGCTTGAAGGCTACCGGCGTTGGTTTTGATGAACTTGCATATATACACGGACGTCTTGCGCAGGTCGTTAAGATTTGGGGTGATGAGATTACACTTCAGGTCTTCTCTGGCACTGAAGGCATTCCTACCAATGCCGAGGTCATTTTCTTAGGCAAGGCACCTACCCTCAAGGTCAGCGACGAATTATGCGGACGTTTCTTCAACGCCTTCGGTCAGCCTATCGACGGTGGTCCTGAAGTAGACGGTGAGGAACGCGAAATCGGAGGTCCTTCCGTGAATCCAGTTCAACGCAAGCAGCCGTCAGAACTAATCGCCACCGGTATCGCTGGCATCGACTTGAACAACACCTTAGTGTCAGGACAGAAGATTCCTTTCTTTGCCGACCCTGACCAACCTTTCAACCAAGTGATGGCCAACGTAGCGATGAAGGCACAAACTGACCGCATCATTCTCGGTGGCATGGGGCTTACCAACGACGACTATTTGTATTTCAAGAATTTATTCGAAAACGCAGGTATCTTAGACCATATCGTTTCTTTCGTTAATACAACGGAAGCTCCACCTGTTGAACGTCTTCTCGTTCCTGACATGGCACTTACCGCAGCAGAATATTTTGCAGTAGACAAAAATGAGAAAGTGTTGGTTCTCTTGACCGACATGACATTATACGCTGACGCTTTGAGTATCGTTTCCAACCGTATGGACCAAATTCCATCCAAAGATTCTATGCCAGGTTCTCTTTATTCTGACTTGGCAAAGATTTACGAAAAAGCAGTTCAGTTCCCAAGTGGCGGCTCAATCACTATCATCGCTGTTACGACATTATCAGGCGGCGACATTACACACGCTATTCCAGACAACACTGGTTATATCACTGAAGGTCAGCTCTTCTTGCGTAAAGACACCGAAATCGGCAAAGTCATCGTCGACCCATTCAGAAGTCTTTCACGTTTGAAACAACTCGTCATTGGCAAGAAGACTCGCGCCGACCACCCACAGGTGATGAACGCTTGTATCCGTCTCTACGCCGACGCAGCCAACGCACGTACCAAGATGGAAAACGGCTTCGACCTCACGGACTACGACAATCGTGTACTCGATTTCGCAAAAGAATATTCCAACGACTTGCTTGCCATCGACGTCGACCTTAAGATTGAACAGATGCTCGACACAGCGTGGAATCTCTTCGGAAAATACTTCACAAAGTCAGAAGTTTCTATCAAGAAAGAATTCATGGATCAATACTGGACTGGTAAAGAAGATTGATTGCCAATAAATTAAAATCATAAAATTATGGCAATAAAATTTCAATATAACAAAACATCGATGCAACAACTGGAGAAGCAGTTGAAGATACGTGTGCGTACGCTCCCTACCATCAAGAGCAAGGAATCGGCATTGCGTCTCGAGGTGAAACGCTCGAAGGAAAAAGTCGAGGAGTTTGACCAAAGACTCGAGAGTATCTTACAGCAGTCTGGCGACATCTTACGTCTGTGGGGCGAGTTCAATCCCGACCTCATCAGCATTGAAGATGTGAAGTTCAGCGTTAAGAAAATCGCTGGCGTCAACACTCCAGTCTACGAAGGAGCATCGTATAAGATAAAGGAATTCAGCGTATTCAATATGCCTGCATGGATATTAGACGGAATAGAATATATGAAGTCGTTGATAGACATCACATTGGAACGCGAGTTCTGGGTACGTAAGATGGAGTTGCTCAGCAAGGCTAGAAAGAAAACCACGCAAAAGGTAAACCTTTATGAAAAGGTGCAGATACCTGGTTTCGAAGATGCCATAAGAAAGATTAAACGCGTCATGGAAGACGAAGAAAATCTCTCCAAAGCAGCTCAAAAGATAGTTAAAATGCGTCAAGAAAAGGAGGTTGAATTATGATTACCCCTATGACAAAATTGACGATGCTTATTTATCATCGCGACTATAATAAATTTCTCGTAGATCTCCGCGAACACGGCGTAGTACACGTCCATACCAAGAAAGAAACACTGCAGGACGAAGTTATGAAAGCCAAAATGGCGGAAGTGAAGCATATCAATAACGTAATTAAGTTGTTAAGTCAACAGTCAACAGTCAACAGACAACAGACTTTGACCACGAAACTTCGTAATGAGGATTTATTGAATTTCATCGACGATAAATTCGCAGAGATTGACTCTATACAACAGCAAATCGCTTCTTTGCAAAAAGAAGATAACGTATATAATGTATGGGGCGAGTTCCCTGAAGATAAAATCAAGCAAATACAGAACAACAACTGGGATTTGAGATTCTTCTCCGTGCCAAGCAAGAAATACGACAACGCTTGGGAAATAGAATTCAACGCTTTCCCTATTAACGAAGCGTCTGGTCTTATATATTTCACAACCATAACATCTAAAGGTAAAGAAGTAAACATCGAGGCTGAGCCTTTCCATTTCCCTGAAATGACGAAATCGGAAATTGAGTCCAAGATTGAAGAACTTAAAGGTAATATTAACAACATAAAAACTTATCTTGATAATATTACAGAAGATGCTATCATTCGTCTTAATGAATACAAACGTTCTGTGATCAATGATGCAAATTTCTATAAAGTCAGTGAAGCTGCTAATCATTTGGCCGACAATAAAATCATGGCATTGGAAGGTTGGATTCCTACTGAAATCGAAGCCGACACCATCGCATGGTTAAACAAAGAAGATATTTATTTCGAAGCTACAGAACCAGAAAAAGGTGTAGACAACCCTCCTATTAAACTTAAAAACAGAGGCTTTGCTCGATTATTCGAAATGATAGGCAATATGTACTCCATCCCGACATACTGGGAATTAGATATGACGCCTTTCTTCGCACCTTTCTTCGTCCTATTCTTCGGTTTCTGCATGGGCGACTGTGGCTATGGCGCATTACTCACATTAGTTTCACTAATCCTGATTATCAGCAAGAAATTCAAAGATATGCAAAATGTCTTGTGGTTGGTTTTCTTCCTAGGTTTAGGAACGATTGGCATGGGAATCATCAGCGGCACATTCTTCGGCATACCTCTATTAGACATCGATACTCCTTTCGTAAATAAACTGAAAGGCATCATGTTTAAGCCAAATGGTTTATATTCTGCATTCTATGTCTCTTTGATAGTAGGTATATTCCAGATATTATTCGGAATGTGTCTCAAAATCATCAACCAGACCAAGATGGGTGGTTTTGCATCAGCATTATCAACAGTAGGATGGGTAATCTTGTTAATCGGTGGTATTGTAACATTCTTCGTTGATGGAATAGGAACAGCATTCTATATATGCTTAATTGTAGGTGCGATATTCATATTCTTGCTCAACGGACCATTAAACAAGATTTATTCTCCATTTGTCAATATCGGTGCAGGTTTATGGGATACATACAACATGGCAACAGGCTTATTAGGAGACATCCTTTCTTATATCAGATTATTTGCCTTAGGATTATCAGGATCAATCTTAGGATTAGTTTTCAACGACTTAGCCATAAAAATGAGTCCTGATGTTCCAGTATTAGGAACCATAATAATGATAATAATATTATTAATAGGTCATATTATGAATATTGCTTTATCAGCATTGAGTGCATTTGTTCACCCTATGCGTCTGACTTTCGTAGAATTCTACAAAAACTCAGGATTTGTCGGTGGAGCAAAACAATATGAACCGTTTAAAAACAATTAAAATAGTTGAAGATATAAGGCAGGCTTAGACCTGTTGATTAAGAAAAAACAAATAATTAACAAATAAAAAATTAACATTATGACAACAGCATTAGTATTAGCTTACATTGGTATCGCTCTCATGATTGGATTATGCGGTATCGGAAGTGCAATGGGCGTAACTTACGGTGGTAATGCCACAGTCGGCGCCATGAAAAAGAATGACGAATCATTCGGTAACTATTTAGTTTTAAGTGCATTACCTGGAACTCAAGGTTTATATGGATTTTTAGGATTCTTCTTGTTACAAGATGCTTTAGTCCCAGAAATCACAATGTATCAAGCTATGGCAGTATTCTGCTGTGGCATTTTCCTCGGTGTAGTTGGTTTAATGTCAGCTCTTCGCCAAGGTCAACTTTGTGCTAATGGTATCACAGCTATCGGCAATGGACACGATGTATTCGGAAAGACTTTGATCCTCGCTGTTTTCCCAGAGCTTTACGCTATTATCGCAGTAGCAGCAACATTTATGATTTCATCAACTATAATAATATAAGGAATCTATAAATCAAAGAAAAAAGCCGTCAAATTTGTCGGCTTTTTTTTATTTTAATAATCAATCTCTACGAGACTTATCAATATTTATTGATATGTCTACAAATATTTCAAATCTCGAAAACATCACCAGGACTTGGGATTACAATATCTTTAAATCCTGCATTTTCAAGGACTTTACTATATGGCACTTGTGCATTATAATCACCATGGACAATGAATACTTTCTTAACCTTATCAGGATTTTGACAACGTAGATACTCTTCCATTTCCTGATAGTCGGCGTGACCGCTGAAAGCATCAATGCTAAAGACTTCAGCTTTGACTACATGCGGCATTCCAAAGATAGAAATCTCCTTCTCTCCATTCAAGATACGAGAACCTAATGTCAATGGAGCACAATATCCTATTGCCAAAATAGAATTCTTCGGATTGTCGATATTGTTTGCAATATGATGTTTGACTCTACCAGCCTCCATCATACCTGATGCAGAAATGATAATACATGGATCTTGTCGGCTATTCAACGCCTTAGAATGATTCACATTGGTAATATATTTCAAAGTACCAAAGCCAAATGGATCGTCGTCATGTTCAAGGACCTCTGCCACATCCTTATTAAACAGATCGAGATGCATACGGAAAATATTTGTAGCATTGACAGCCAAAGGACTATATACATAAACAGGGATAAAAGGATGTTTTTTCTCGTTGTAAAAATTATTTAAAATATAAACAATCTCTTGAGTCCTTCCTATCGCAAATGAAGGGATAATGAGTTTTCCTTTCTTATCAATGCAAGTATGCTTAATAATTCTTAATAGTTCATCTTCTGATAGTTGTTTATTCTGATGTAATCTATCTCCATAAGTGCTTTCTACAATAAGATAATCACATTGAGGGAAAGCATCAGGAGCGCGAAGGAGATAGTTATTACTACGACCGATGTCGCCGGTATAACCTATTCTTGTCACTTCACCAAACTCATCTATTTCTATAGTTGCTGCTGCACTACCGAGGAGGTGACCTGTATTAGTAAATTTCACCTTTATATTATTATCTATATGGAATTGACGGTTAAGTGGCACGCTGATGAAAAGTTCCATACAGTCGCGAGCGT
>JAZLAL010000063.1:0-7563 GCA_045613185.1 Bacteroidales bacterium
TCAGCCTTGATCCCTTTCCGCAAGCTCATATTTTAAGTCAATTGTCTCACTTCGGAACGACATCCGACTTTGACGGAAAATTTTCAATACGAACAAGAGAAATCGACACTTTAAGAATCAGCAGCATCGGTTTCGTCACAAAATATATTAACATAAATCACGACAGCATCGATGCAAACAACTTTAGAATTACATTACAAAGAGACACCATAGTTTTAGACGAAATCGACGTTACACCTTATTATAATTTCAGCACAGTCAAGGAAATCATCCGCAACGCTCCCATTGAAAAACCTTTTATCGTCAAAGGTGTCAATGATAATATTGAAGATTTTTTATATCAAAAGCCAAAGAAAATTCCCGACGACAAAGGAATTCTAAGTCCGATTCAGACTTTGTACAATCGTTTCAACAAAAAAGAACGACTCAAGCGAAAGTTAGAGAGAAACAGGAAAAAGTATTTGAATGATTATGAAACTGTTGACTATTGACTGTTGACTATTGACCATTGACTATTGACTGTTGACCATTGACTATTGACCATTGACTATTGACTATTGACCATTGACTATTAACTATTAACTATTAACTATTAACTATTAACCATTAACTATTAACCATTAACTAAAAGCTCTGCGGCTTTGCGAAAGAATCCACTAACACAAAAAAAAGAGCCGCTTAGTATAAGCAGCTCTTCCTTTTGTCTTTTGTCCTTAGACTTTAGTCTTATCAAAGTCCTAATTTTGCTTTAACATCAGCTGTGATATCGATTGCGTTGTCACCGATGAATACTACAGCGCCGACTGATTTATCGAGGATATATGTGAATCCTTGTTCTTGACCAACTGCATTAACAGCGTTTTGTACTTTTTCGATGAGTGGAGCAATTAATTCCATTTGTTTATTTTGCAAAGCCATGTCAGCACTTGCTTCAAATTCTCTGATTCTTGTTTCAAGGTCGAGGATTTCTTTTTGTTTTGATTGACGAATCAAATTTGACATTGTAGCTTCATTTGCTTGGTAATCTTGAGCTTTGTTTTGGTATTCAGCATACATTGCTTGGATTTCTGTTTGTAATTCTGCTGCGTATGTTTGAAGTTCTTGTTCAAGTTGTGTTCTTTCTGGCATAATTTCCATGATTACAGATGAATCAACGTGACCAACTTTCAAAGATTGTGCATTAACGCCAAAACCTACGCCCATTGTCAATACGACTGCGAATAATAACTTAGCTAATTTTCTCATTTTGTTTATTTATTTTATTGTTATTTTTTTCCTTTGCAAATATAGTAATTTTTAACCGACGTACAACCATCATTCAATGTTAATTGTTAATTGTACATTGTTAATTATCAATTCTTCTTTCTGTCTTCACGACGTACTGTCTGCATAACATTACCGATTTCATCGAGGATTTCATCGCTGATGTCGTTTTTCTCGTTGCAATAAAGCATTGATGTTCCAGCAGCTTTATCAAAAACGAAAGCATAATTTTTTGTCAAAGCGACTTGATTTATAGCATTATAAACTTTTTCTTGAATTGGTTGGATCAGTTCTGCTCTTTTTGCGAAAAGCTCGCCTTCTGGTCCATAATATTGCATTCTTAAATTTTCAGCCTCTTGACGTTTTGCTGTAATAGCTTCTTTTTTCTTTCTCTTTTGATCTTCTGAAAGAAGCACTGATTCTGCCTGATATTCACGATCCATCTCCTGCGCAGCTTGGAAGAGAGTTGTTATTTCCTTTTCCCATTTTTTTGAAAGCTGATTTATTTCTTCCTGTGCATCAGTATATTCAGGAATATTTTCCAAGATATAATTTGAATCGACGTAAGCAATTCTTTGATTTTGTTGAGCATTTACAGCTGTAATTCCTAAAAGGAACATCACTGCAAATAGTAAGAGTGATTTGTTTGTTTTCATATTCTTAATTTTTATTATCAATATAATTTATACATTATTAATTATCAATTGTTCATTCTTAATTATTCATTCTCAATTATGAATTATGAATTGTGAATTATGCATTAATCAATAGAACCTCCGATTGAGAAGTGGAACTGACTCTTGTTAGCGTCTTTCATTCCAGGAATGTCATCGAATCCGTAGCCCCAGTCGATACCGAGCATACCAAACATCGGGAGATAGATACGGACGCCGAGACCTGCTGAACGATAAACATCAAATGGATTGAAGTTTTCGATGCCTAACCAGTCGTTACCAGCTTCAACGAAACCGAGTGCGTATATTGTCGCTGTTGGGTTAAGTGAAAGTGGGTAACGAAGCTCCATTGTATATTTTGTAAAGATGTTACCACCTATGTTTTCATTACTATAATAATAAGGTGTAAGCGTTTCGTTGCCGTAACCACGCATACCTATGATTTCACGACCATCGAGGTTGTAGTTTGACAAACCGTCACCACCGAGGTAGAATCTTTGGAACGGAGTTACGCCAATGTCTTTGTTATAGCATCCCAAGAATCCAAATCTAACTCTTGTCATGAGAACGAGTTTATCATAAAGTTCTGTGTACCATGCAAGTTTAAATTTCCATTTATGGAATTCAACCCAACGATACATATGGTCTTCACGAGTAGCCTTATTAGCATTACCTGGATAAAGTTCTTCATAATCAACGCCACTAATTGAAGAATATGGAGGTGTCAATTCCAATGACATTACCAATTCTGAACCATAACGAGGATATATTGGCTGGCTTACGGAGTTACGTCCAACGCTGATGTTATAGCTAATAACATTAAAATAACCAGAACCTGTACCGAAGTCAAATATCGTAGTATAATTATCAAGACCGTATCTCATCAAGTTAATACCATGATATACAGTAAAATAGTCATCTGGCCATGTCAAACGTCTTCCAAGACCGAAAGAAAGACCTGTAGTTTTAAAACTTGCGAAGTTTTCATTAGACTTAGCGTAACCATTAGTATATGTTGAGTGATACAATGATGTCGTGAATGAATTTGGTTTTTTGCCACCGAGCCAAGGTTCTGTGAATGAAGCACCGTAGTATAGATATGTTGTTCCGTAGGTCTGAACTCTGAAAGACAATTTTTGACCGTCACCGCCTGGCAATGGTGTCCATGCTCCTTTTTTGAACATATTTTTAAATGAGAAATTATTGAGTGTCAAGCCTAAAGTAAGGATAAGTTTATTATATCCCCAACCAGCTGACAGCTCAATTTGGTCAGATGATGTTTCTTCCACTATATATTCGATATCGACCGTGCCATCCGAAGGATTTGGCTGAATGTTAGGAGTCAAAGTCTCTGCGTTGAAATAACCCAAAGCGGCAAGTTCTCTTGTAGTTCTAATGATATCACTTCTACTGTAAAGCTGACCAGGTTTTGTATACATTTCACGCATTACGACATGGTCGTTAGTTTTTGTATTTCCTTTAACTGACACTTTTCCTATCGCAGCCTGATCGCCTTCAAACATTCTGAATTCCATATCTATAGAATCATTTTCCACTCTCACTTCCACAGGGTCTACAGTAAAGAAAAGATAACCGTCATCCTGATAAAGAGAGGTAATATCATAGCCGCCTTCGTTATACTGCAAATTAGTTTGAAGCAGTTCTTTATTATAGACGTCACCTTTGCCAATGCCTAGAACCCTATTCAATGTTGCAGTATCATATTTTGTATTGCCGACCCAAGTTATATTACGGAAATAATATTTATCACCTTCTTCAATATTTATTGTGATGCCAACATTTTTATCATCGATTTTATAAACCGAATCACTTACGATATATGCATCTCGATAACCGCTTTGATTATATTTTTCAATGATTGCTACTTTATCATCTTTATAATTATTTTCCAGATATTTAGAAGCTTTAAATATACGAGGACGATAGTTATCGACGAAATAATCTATTATTCCAGAGAATGCTTTTTTAGGTTTCAATGTAACCAAATCGTAAACAGACTGACACATTGTTGGTCCGAGAGGATCGAGAGGATTGAAATTACCTTTGACCTTAGTTTCTTTCATCGCCTTACGAATCTGATTATCTGTAAGTTCTTCGTTACCATTAACGATAATTTCAGAGATACGCACTTTAGAGCCTCTATCGACATCAAGGAGAATATCAACATAATTGTCGCGTGTTGTATCTGCCTTAGCTTCAACATTAACAAGTACGTTATGGAAGCCCTTTTCTGCATAATAATCTTCAATAATTCTGGTTGTTTTGGTATAAGTATGTTCTGTTGCGATATCGCCACGAGTAAGGTTAATTTTCTTTCTAAGTTCTTCAGCTTCAGATTTCTTGACACCTTTAAAAGAGAACTTAGATATACGAGGACGTTCTTTCAAGTCAATGTTAAGAAATATTTTCCTACCAATTTTTAACGTACATGTAATGTTAATATCTTCGAAAAGGCCTTGATCCCAGAGTTTTCTTATCGCATTGGTTATCTTGTCACCTGGAACTTTTATCGTTTCTCCTGGCTGCAATCCTGAAATCATGACTAGCACTTGTGGATCAACATATTTCACGCCAGTTACAGTAATACCGCCTATTTCATAATCTCGAGGTAATGAATAGTCTATTTCAGACATATCGCTACCGACTTGAATTTGGGCCATGACATTAGAACTGAATGTCAAGACGAAACACAATAGGAATAATAATTTTGAAGTATATTTATACATGTTATTTTTTTTCTGTTAATTGTTCACTCGTTTTGCCAAAACGGCGTTCACGGCTTTGGTAATCAACTATCGATTCATACAAGTCTTCTTTACCAAAATCAGGCCAAAATTTATCTGTAAAATAGAATTCTGAATATGCCAATTGCCACAACAAGAAGTTGCTTATTCTTTCCTCACCACTTGTTCTAACCAACAATTCTGGGTCAGGAATATCTTTAGTATTCAAGAATTTAGAAAAACATTTCTCATCGATTTGTTCAATTTCTAATTCACCAGACTTAACTTTTTCAGCCAAAGCTTTTGCTGCCTGAGTTATTTCCCAACGGCCAGAATAGCTAAGACAAAGCGTCAAAGTCATTCTGTCATTGTCTTTTGTGTCATCAATCGCTTTCATCAAAGCATCGTAATTAGACTTTGGAAGTCTTTGCAAATCGCCAATTGCGTTAAGTCTTATATTATTATCGTTCAATGTTTTAACCTCTTCTGCTATAGTTTTTGACAAAAGCGTCATTAAAGCATCGACTTCGATTTTAGAACGATTCCAGTTCTCTGTAGAAAATGCATATAAGGTAAGATATTTAACGCCAAGTTCTGCACATCCTTCCGTCACAGCACGCACAGCTGACACGCCGTTCTGATGTCCGAAAATACGCATCTTACCCTTTTCTTTAGCCCAGCGTCCGTTGCCATCCATAATGACAGCGATGTGCTGTGGCAATCTGCTAAAATCTATTTTATCTTTTAAACTATTCATTTTCTATTCATTAAATATTACATATAATGGCAGACCTCATTCCCTGGCATATTAAATTTATACGATATAGTCAATCCTAAGATACCATACCAATCGTTATTATAGCCAAACATATGTGAATCTCCATTACCTCTTTGTTTCAATCCTTTTGTATTCAAGTAATAACCTTCAATGTCATCTATATAGTCTGTAAATGCCTTATGCATTCTCCACTCCATGGTCACGCCCAATCTTTTTGTCAAACTATATTTCACGCCCAATCCAAATGGAATCGACCAGCTGAAATTATCATAATAGACGCCTTCATTTCGTTGAAGCTGCAAATCTCTGCCATTCAAATCGGTAGAGTTAAAAGAAAAAAACGAAACGCCGGCAAAAATATAAGGAGAAACAAAAGTGTTCCTGCTTCCTGTCCAATAGTCAAAGAAATTAAATTCCACGATAAAAGCTATATCATCGACTTTGCTCTTAAACGCCAAATCACGCTCTGGTCTGAATCCAACTTTCTCATCTGACGATGTCAAATTAAATCTAGAATATTGCAATCTGAATGCCCAGCGTAAATCTTGATAATATCTAATGGCTCCTCCATATGCTATCTTACTCTGTAAGAAATGCTTACTTGGATTTATATCACCGATATAATACGACAATCCTCCAGTAGCTCCCACTTCTATTATTTGAGATTTAAGATTTTTTGGCATCACGAACGATAACACCAACAATAAAAATATAGCCAGAACTTTATTATTTCTCATCAATTTATTTACTTTTCTCTCTGATTTTCAATCGTTACACATAATCCGTGCAGAACTGACAAATTTACAATTAATTTTAAATATTTTATATTTATTTTCAAATTAATTTCTCAAGTCATTACCCCACGAAAGTTTCTTTCTTATTGTTTCAAAAAAGTTTTTATTTGGCATTTTTATCATGTTAAAACAGAAATCTGTCTTTTCAATTTCTATTTCCAACGACTTATCTGCCAACACTATACGCGAATCCAAGCCCAAAGCGAAGCTGTCACATCTTCCTTCGACCTTTATTTTCACCTTACTTTTGTCTGGTATAACGACAGGACGTACGCTTAAATTGTGTGCTGCGATTGGCGTAATTAAAAAACTATCCGCATTAGGTGTCATAATCGGACCTCCGACGCTCATAGAATAAGCCGTCGAGCCAGTTGGTGTAGCTAAGATTATACCATCAGCCCAATATGTATTTAACAGCATATCATCAATAAATACATTCACAACTATCAAAGAACCATTATCTTTACGGCATATACTGATTTCATTCAAGGCATAATTGATACCATTGAAAATATTATTTTTATCGTTAATTTTTATTAACGAGCGCTGTTCTATATCGTAATTTCCTTCAATAATATTTTTCACTGCTTCGATAGTTTCTTTTGGAGAGACACTGGAAAGAAAGCCGAGATTTCCAGTATTGATACCACACACCGGAATTCCACTGTCGCGAATTATAGGCACAGAATCCAGTATTGTTCCATCACCACCAAAGGAAAACAAAACATCAGCCTTTCCTTTTATCTCATCTGTCTTTTTCAAAACAGCATAATTGTTATCATCATCGAAGCAATGTTTTATATCAGACAAAAACGATTCATACACAATTATTTCTACTCCCGACTCTTGTAAAAGGCGAAGCATGTCACACATCAAATAATCGTAGTCTTTTCCAAAAGCCTTTCCGTATAAAACAACTTTCATGTCTCTATTTTTTTAAATTAACAATCATATCGGTGCTACAAAATGTATAAACAAACCTGTCTCACCCATATCGTTTATTCCATATTCAAGACGCAACACCTTGTCGTAATATGTCACAAAATCCAATCCTATTCCTGTTCCAAAAATAAATTTATTATCTAAAAATGATGTCGGATTCTCTGGTATTTTCCACGAATAAGCACAATCAAAAAAAACATTAGCATATAAGGCAAAATGAATTTTACCAAAACTATCATTTTTAATGAAAGGCAGATATCTTGTCACAGGGTTCAATATGGCAAATTTCAAATTATTCTTTATCAATGCATAATTCATCGCATCAATGACATACAATTCGTAAGTCCTTACATAGTCGTTTTTATACC
>JAZLAL010000064.1:0-3613 GCA_045613185.1 Bacteroidales bacterium
GTAAACACCTGAAAGACCAGCGTCGATAGCGCCTTGTGCAATGGCTTCATCTCCAAGTAATAAAATCTTTTTCATTATGTTATTATTTGATTTTGTTATTATTTTTTTTACTGAATTTTCTAATTCTGCAAATGTAACAAATTCTTTTGGTATAGCAAACACCTTTTGAAGAAAAAAACTTTATGCTGTGAGTGACGAGCTGTGAGCCTTGAGCCCTGAAAGGGCGAAACAGATTTAACGTAAGGCATCGCCTTATGAATTAAGAATGAACCGAAGAGCAAAAAGTCATTGGTCAACAGCTAAAAAAACTTTCAATTTTCAACTTTATTATAGTCTTGTGGTCTTGTTGACTTGTAGTCTTTCTTTTGGGCGTTCCGGCTATCGCCGTCGGGCTTTCCGCTATATCTTTGCTCGCTAAAACGGGAACGGGGTCGGGAGTTGGGAACGGAATTAAATCTCGTCCCCGTCCCCAAATCCCGTCCCCGTTCCCCAATCCCGAAACGCTCGCAAAGGATGCCGCTCCAATCCCTAACGCATTGGCGGCGATTAAAACCAAGCAAAATCCCAGAAATCCAGAAATCCGTCAATTCCAGAATTCCGTTGAGACGCCACAGGGGTGACGTCTCTACTGTCAATGGTCAACAGTCAATGGTCAATGGTCAATGGTCAATGGTCAACAGCCAAAAAAAACTTTCAATTTTCGGTTTTCAATTTTCAACTTTTTTTGTTATTTTTGAAAGTGATATTTTAAGTGAAAAAACAACGATTAAAATTAAATAAAAATGAGTGGAAATAAGGTACTTAGAAGAAATGCTTTCAATAAAGTTTTCGGTGGCGTCTGCTCAGGATTGGCAGATTATTTCAACCTTGACGTAGTTTTGGTCAGAGTGTTGTTCGCCGCATCGTTTTTATTCGCAGGTGTCGGCGGCGGTTTATACCTTCTTTTATGGCTGGTGGTGCCATCTAATAATATTTTGCAGTAAGAGTTTTAATTTTAAATATTATGGAAAATAGAAGACTTAGTCGCAACTCGATGAATAGAGTAATCGGCGGCGTGTGCTCCGGATTGGCAGAGTTTTTCGGCCTTGATGTGGCTCTCGTAAGAATAGCTTTTGTGATAGCTTTCTTGTTCGCGAGCTTCGGATTCTGGCTTTACATTATTTTATGGATCGTGCTTCCGGTAGAGGGACAACAGACAACGGTCAACAGTCAACAGTCAACAGTCAACGGTCAACAGTCAACGGTCAACAGCCAACAGTCAGAGTCGGAGTCGGTGTCGAAGCCAGAGTCAACAGTGAAGTCTATTTTCGCTGGCTCTTTCATTATTTTAATAGGAATGCTTTTTCTTGTAAATAACTTCATCCCAATTAGTTGGATTTGGAAACTGTGGCCTCTTATCTTAGTTGCTATTGGCGTTGTGATGATTGTTACAGCAAGTAAGAAGTAGAGACGTGTCAATGTTTCCTGAAATATAAACATACATTGAGGGAGTTGGGAATTGGGAATTGGGAGTTTAAATAAAAATATAAATTATGGATAATAATAAAAACAAAAGAGATGATGGTCTCATTGGTGGCATAATTCTCATCGCGATAGGAATAATCGCTTTGATGGTGACGTTTTTCGACGTTGATATTGTTTGGTCGGAACTTGCTAAGTTTTGGCCAGTGTTCATAATAATATTCGGAGTTTCGCTGTTGCCATTGAATAAAGTCTTGAAGTCGGTTTGTGTGATTGTCATAATCATAATTTCATGCCTGATTTATTGCAATGAAGTCAATGGAAATGAAAATCTATCAGATGAAATGACTTCGGAAATTTTGATAGAAGAAGATGTTGAAACACAGGAGTTTTCTTCGCCTTTCAAAGACAATACAACAGAAGCTTCGGTGGAAATCAACTATGGTGCTGGTATGTTGTATTTGAATTCTCCAGTAGAAGAATTGGTCAAGGCAAGAAACATAAGCAATCAGATGGTTCAAAAATTTTATTTAGAATATGAAGGCTCACATGCTGATATCGTCTTCGATGTTGAAGATGATAATTATCAGGTGAATGATATTGAAGAAGTGAAGTCGAACCGTTTTGATATTTCTTTAAATCAGACACCGATTTATGATTTTGAGCTGAATCTTGGAGCAAGCGAACTGAACTTCGATTTCAGCGAATATAAAGTCTCTGACGTGGAAATTAACAGCGGCGCATCTAACATAGATATTAAATTAGGTGAGTATTACAATTCGACTAAAGTAGTTATAAACACAGGCGTTTCAAAAATAAGAATAGGAATTCCGAATAATTCTGGCTGTAGGCTGGAATGTGAATCTATTTTATCTCTCAAGAATTTTGATGGATTTGTCAAGAAATCTTCTAATGTGTACGAGACATCGAATTATTCTTCAGCAGAAAATAACATCGAAATAGAATTCGAAGGCGCAATGTCGGAATTTGAGGTTTACAGATATTAAGTTGCTAAGTTACTAAGTTACTAAGTTGTTAAGTTGTTTGGTGAACTTTTAGTACTCAAGTCTGTTTACTCAAAAAAATCTCAGTAACTCAGCAACTCAGTAACTCAAAGACTTTAAAAAACATGGAATACAAAGATTACTATAAAATATTAGGTGTTGAGCGTTCAGCGACACAGGATGAGATTAAGAAAGCATATCGTAAGTTGGCGGTGAAATATCATCCCGACAAGAATCCTGACGACAAGGTGGCGGAGGAGAAGTTCAAGGAGATTTCCGAGGCTTATCAGGTTATAGGCAATGAGGATTCCCGTAAAAAATATGACGAACTTGGAGCGAACTGGAAACAATATGAAAACGCTGGATTCGGCGGCGGAGCTCATGGCTTCAACGCTAGCGGTTTCTCTGACTTCTTCGATATGTTCTTCGGAGGACATGGCGGCGGGGGCGGGGCCGGATGCGGCTTCAGTAGTTTCATGGGAGGCATGGGCGGCGGCCGCCGTTCAACGCGTCCTGCTAAAGGTAGCGACCTTAACGCTACAATAAACCTCACATTGTTAGAGGCTTATCAAGGATCGCAACGTCTTCTCGATCTTAACGGAAGCTCAATAAAAATAAGCATAAAACCAGGAGTACGCGACGGACAGATATTACGACTTAAAGGTAAAGGCAACCCCGGTAGAAACGGTGGCGACAACGGCGACCTCATGATAAAAGTCGTCATCAATAATGATCCTTCATATCAACGTGACGGCGATGATCTTATAAAAAATATCAATATCGATGTTTATACTGCAATACTCGGCGGCAAGATAACAGTCAGCACTCTTAAAGGTGATGTCAACGTGCCGATAAAACCGCAGACGCAAAATAACAGCACTCTGCGACTCAAAGGAATGGGAATGCCACACTATGGCAAAGAAGGATCTGGCGCACTGCTGCTGAAAGTACAAATATTACTTCCGGAACACTTCTCCGCAAAAGAACTGGAACTCATCAAAGAAGCACAGGAACAATCCGCTAATTAACCGCGGATTTTTTTTATTGAAAACTGAAAGTTGAAAATGGAAAATTGACATTCGGCTGTCAACTTTTGAACTTTTTTTGTCAACAGACAACAGACAACGGTCAACAGACTTTGGGTATGC
>JAZLAL010000065.1:0-4163 GCA_045613185.1 Bacteroidales bacterium
GTTCTTAATGACAGATTGGGGGAGTCGCATAGTGGCAATTGCAACAGACTGTAAATCTGTCCTCGGATGAGTTCGGTGGTTCGAGTCCACCCTCCCCCACAGAAAAGAAGTGAATGAAAATTCGCTTCTTTTTTTGTTTTACACACAACATTGAAAATTGACAAAGATGTCTGATATCGAAAACAAATCCAAAATAATTCCAGTGCTGAGCATCAATGCTTCAGATTCTCTTGGACACGTTGGCATCCAAGCCGATATCAGAACTATCACCTCTCTCGGACTCTACGCCGTGACGGCAATAACATCAATCGACTTAAACGACCTTCCTTCCGAATTGATAATATCGCAAGTCAAGAATATCGTCAGTTCCATGCACCCAAAGGTCGTAAAACTCGGATTGATTCGTGATGCTCAAACTATCAAAGCAATTAGAAATGAAGTCATTGGAGCGAAAAGCATCGTCGTAGCTCCAGGAACATTCTCATCAAACGGCGAGCAACTCATTCCTGACGACGCCATCGAAGCAATGAAACGACATCTCATTCCGATAGCTTCAATTCTAATTCTACGCAGCAAAGAAGCTGAGAAATTGCTGAATATCAAAATCAACACCGACGATGACATGATAAAAGTCGCTCGTACCTTTATAAATATGGGCGCGGAATCTGTCTTGCTAAGAACATCGAAACACAGCGACGGACTGCTCACCACATTGCTTTACGAAAACGGCAAGGCGCATTTCTTCACTTCGCACAATACTGAGGGCTGGCAGAAACATGGTATCGGAGGAGCACTCTCGTCAGCAATCGCCTCTCGCCTCGCCTATGGCGACAACATCGTCAACGCAATAGAAAACGCTCACGATTATATGCACAAGCAAGTCGTCTACGCCGTTTCAAACAAAGAGATAGAATCACGCAAGACTGTCATTTACAACCAGTTCTTATCGTTACTAGCAAAATATTACAACACATCACACTCGGTTTCATTCTATGCCGACAAACTCTGCGTAAGCACTCGTTATCTCTCACAGATAACCAATATGTTTCTAAACTGCAGTCCCAAAGACGTCATCGACGATTATCTTTTAAAAGAAGCCAAAGTCTATATCGAAACGACCAATCTCTCCATACAAGAAATCGCTTACAAACTCGGATTCTCTTCACAGACAATGTTTTCCATTTTCTTCAGAAGAAAAGAAAAATGTTCGCCAGTGGAGTTTAGAGCTAAGAACTAAGAGCTAAGAGCTAAGAACCAAGAACTTGACTGTTGACTTTTTTAGAGTGTGATGCTTTTTTATGTCAATAATCCCACAATCTTCTCAAGCCATTCTTTGTCGATTTCATCAAATGTGGCAAGTTTCTCGCTGTCGATGTCTAAAACTCCAACGACTTGATTTTCTTTAAATATTGGTACGACAATTTCACTCTGAGATGCGCTGCTGCATGCAATGTGACCTGGAAATTCATGAACGTCTTTTACGACAACAGTCTTTGCTTCTTTCCAAGATGTGCCGCAAACTCCTTTGCCGTAAGCTATTCTAGTGCAAGCGACAGGACCTTGAAACGGACCTAAAACCAGTTCGTTGTCAATCACACGGTAAAAACCGGTCCACCAGAATTTGAATGTCTCGTGTATGAGCGCTGCAATATTAGCCATATTGGCGATTTCATCTTTTTCCTTATCTAATAATGCCTTGATTTGTTCGTAAAGAAGCTGATATTTTTCTATTTTGTTCATAAATGTCATGATAGTGATGAGCAAAAATAATAAATTATTTCTTAAAAAGTATTAACATTTGACATTAGTCTTTAGCCCTGAAAGGGCGAAACATATTTTGTATATGGCAACGCATTTTCAATTTCCAACTTCCAATTATGCATTATGAATTGATTTTAGGGCGTTCCGGCAAAGCCGTCGGGCTTTCCGCTATATCTTTTTCCGCTGCGCTCCAAAAGGATGCCGCTCCAATCCCTAACGCATTGGGGGAGCTACTAATTCCATGTCGCTCACACAAAACAATAATTCCTAATTAGAAAGTCGCACGTCCGTGCGCCTCTACGCGAGATATTCCTCAATTCCTCATACCCTCATACCCTCAACTCCTAACTAATAAGGCGTTGCCTTATCCTATATCTGTTTCGCCCCTTCAGGGCTCAAAATTGCCTTCGACAAGCTCAGGCACCAGTTCAACGGCCAATAGCCAACAGCCTTAGTTTTTTTATTTTCAGAACTAAATTTTATAAAATCGGAACATAAAAATTCGTTTCTTATTTTAAATTCATTCTTTTGCAGCAAAATTTTAAAATCTGTTAAAAATGAAAGAAAGAATAGAAAAAAATCTTGCTGAATTATTAAAAGGTGGTGTTATCATGGATGTTACAAATCCAGAACAAGCTCGTATCGCAGAAGCTGCTGGTGCAATGGCAGTTATGGCTCTCGAAAGAGTTCCTGCGGACATCAGAGCTGCTGGCGGCGTATCACGCATGAGCGACCCTAAAATGATAAAAGAAATTCAAAAAGCTGTGTCAATTCCAGTCATGGCAAAATGCCGTATCGGTCATTTCGTAGAAGCACAAATCCTTGAAGCCATCGGCATCGACTATATAGACGAAAGCGAAGTCCTCTCTCCTGCCGACGACGTCTTCCACGTCAACAAAAGACAATTCAACGCTCCTTTTGTATGCGGTGCGCGTGACTTAGGCGAAGCTTTACGTCGCATCAGCGAAGGCGCGATGATGATAAGAACTAAAGGCGAAGCTGGCACCGGCGACATCGTACAAGCCGTACGCCACATGAGAATGATGCAATCTGAAATAAGAAGAGTCGTCTCTCTCAACAATGATGAGTTATACGAAGTCGCAAAGGAATTGAGA
This sequence comes from Bacteroidales bacterium, assembly GCA_045613185.1. Taxonomy (GTDB): domain Bacteria; phylum Bacteroidota; class Bacteroidia; order Bacteroidales; family F082; genus Limimorpha. The sequence continues at coordinate 2,877 of JAZLAL010000065.1, forward strand.
GTTCCTTTTGAATTGATACAATACGTTCACGATAACGGCAAATTGCCTGTTCCTAACTTCGCTGCTGGCGGCGTTGCAACTCCACCCGACGCGGCCTTGATGATGCAACTCGGAGCCGAAGGCGTATTCGTGGGCAGCGGCATCTTCAAGAGCGGCGACCCAATGAAAAGAGCTACAGCCATCGTGAAAGCCGTTGCAAACTATAAAAATCCTGAAGTCTTGGCTGAGTTAAGCGAAGACCTCGGCGAAGCAATGGTCGGAATCAACGAAAGTGAAATCAAGATATTGATGGCAGAAAGAGGAAAGTGATTAACGATTGATAATTAAAAAGGAACGATAGAGTTTTCTATCGTTCCTTTTTTTTTTTTGGGGGGGGACGCAGCAAGCCACGCCACTACAATTTTGAATATTAGGAAAATTTCCTAATTCCTAATTATTTATTGTGTCTCTCATGTCTCTTTATAGAAGCTGGCTCGATGTTCATCTTCTCGCCTTGTAACAATGAGATTACGCCGTCAACGACAACATTCTTGTCTGTGACGTTTTCTCTTGACTCTTCTACTCTACGTTTCTGACATTCTGGACAGTCGCAGTCGTTGTGGTATTCTTTTGGTTCTGTGTAAGTTGTGATAACGCCTTCAAAGTTACGCAACACGACTTTGCCTGGAGCTTGTGAGATGACGTATTGTGGCATAACTGGTGTCTTGCCACCGCCGCCTGGAGCGTCGACAACGAATGTTGGAACTGCATAACCTGAGGTGTGACCACGGAGACCTTCGATGATTTCGATACCTTTTGACACTGGTGTACGGAAGTGTTCCAATCCCATTGAAAGGTCGCATTGATATATATAATAAGGTCTAACACGCATCTTGACCAAGCAGTGAACGAGTTTCTTCATGACGTGAACACAGTCGTTGACGCCTCTCAACAACACGCTTTGGTTGCCTAATGGAACGCCGGCGTTAGCGAGTCTGTTACATGCTTCGATAGCTTCTGGTGTGGCTTCGTTTGGATGGTTGGAGTGTGTGTTAATCCATATTGGATGGTATTTCTTCAACATCTCGCACAACTCTGGAGTGATACGTTGTGGACAAACGACTGGAGTACGTGTTCCAAGACGAACTATCTCAACGTGTGGGATAGCGCGCAAACGGCTGATGATATATTCCAACTTAGCGTCGCTGACCATCAATGAGTCGCCGCCTGAGAGAAGAACGTCGCGTACTTCTGGTGTTCTTTCGATATATTCTAATGCTCTTTCTATTCTTTCTTGTGGTGACTCAT
>JAZLAL010000066.1:0-42263 GCA_045613185.1 Bacteroidales bacterium
CAAAAATGTCCGTTTGGTATGAAATTAGATTAAATTAAATAATATTGAATTGAACACTAACTTAATTAAAACTTTAAAATAATGAAAAAAACTTTAACAATTTTATCAGTTGCATTAGTAGCTTTTATGTTAAGCTCATGCGTAGAAAAATCAAAGAAGTATCAACAATTGTTAGCTGAAAAAGAAGCTGTTGTACTTGAAAATCAAAACATTGAAAAAGAATACAATGCAGCTCTCGGTATCATCAGCGACGTTGAAAATAATCTTAGTGCAATTCGCGATGCAGAAGGTTTAATGTTAATCAAAGGTGAAAACAACACAAGAAGAGACCAACTCAACTCAGAATTGATTCAAATTAAAGAAACTATGGCAATTAATCGCGCAAGATTAGATTCATTGTCAACAGTTATTGAAAAATCAAATAAAGATAGAGCACAACTTCGTAGCACAATTAAGAAATTACAAGCACAATTAGCTGAAAAAGAAGCTACAATCGTTGCTATGCAAGAACAACTCGCACAAAAAGATCAAGAAATCGCTGGTTTGAATACACAAGTTACAAACTTGAACGAAGATCTTACAAAAGTTACAGCTGAAAAAGAAGAACAAAGCCGTATCATTGCTGACCAAATCACAGAACTCAACACAGTTTACTATGTTGGTGCAACAAAGAAAGCTTTGAAAGCTAATGGTATCTTGACTTCAAAATATATCTTGAGACAAGAAGTTCCAGCTGATGCTTTCACAAAAGCTGACAAACGCGAACTTACAGAAATCGTTTTCGATGCAAAGAAAGCTATAGTTCTTTCAGCTCATCCAACAGAAGCTTACACAATCGCTGTAAAAGATAATCAATTAGTATTACAAATTACAAACCCAGAATTATTCTGGAGTGTAACTAAATATTTGGTCGTCGTAACCAAATAATTTTTCTGCTCGTTTTCAATATTATGGAAAAATCCGGTATCGCCAGATATCGGATTTTCTTTTTTTATCAAAATTAACGTTATTTGTTTTCTGTTTTTCGTGAAATATTTTTAAATTTGCATAAGCATTAAGAAGTTTCTGGAGTATGGAAAAGCGTATTTTAATAGTAGAAGATGATGTGGCATTTGGAACAATGCTGAATACTTGGTTTTCTAAAAATTCTTGGGACGCCAATTGGGTATCAAAAATAGAATTGGCGAAACAAGAACTTCAAAATAATACTTATAACTTGGTCCTTAGTGATTTGAGACTTCCTGATGGCGACGGCATCATTTTCCTTACATGGATGCGTGAGAACAATATCATGACACCATTTATAATAATGACCAGCTATTCCGACGTGCAGACAGCTGTCTCAGCAATGAAACTCGGTGCTTTTGATTATTTACAGAAACCAATAAATCCTACAATTCTTCAACAGAAAATAGAAATGGCATTGTCGCAGCCTGTTGTTGAAGCGAAAAATGAAACCGAAAAAAAATCTAAGAAAATACAACAATCTGTTAATAAAGTTGTTAAAGGTAGCAGCTCTGTCATGCAACGTCTTTATTCACACATCAATTTGGTGGCTCCAACAAAGATGTCGGTTCTTATTCTTGGCGAAAGTGGTACAGGAAAGGAATATATCGCTCGCATGATTCATGAGAATAGCAATAGAAAATCAGAGCCTTTCATCGCTGTGGATTGTGGCAGCCTTTCTATGGAACTTGCGCCTTCGGAATTGTTTGGCCATAAGAAGGGGGCCTTTACTTCTGCTGTTTCAGATAAGACTGGAGTTTTCGTGGAAGCTAATGGTGGAACTGTGTTTTTGGATGAAGTCGGAAATCTTTCATATGAGGTTCAAAAACAGTTGTTAAGAGCTTTGCAGGAACAGAAAGTCCGTCCTGTTGGCTCGGCTTCTGATATAAAAGTGGATGTTAGAATTATTGCAGCTACTAATGAAGATCTCGAAAAAGCAATAGAGGAGGGCAGATTCCGCCAGGATTTGTATCATCGTATTAACGAGTTTTCTGTTAATGTGCCGCCTCTCCGTGAAAGAATAGAGGATTTGGAAGAATTTTGCTATCATTTTGTAAATCAGGCAAATGATGAATTAGGTAAAGAAGTCGATACTATTTCAGCAGAAGCAATAGATATATTGAAACAACAAAGTTGGCATGGCAATCTTCGCGAGTTGCGTAATGTTATTCGTCGTTCTGTATTGTTTGCACAAGATAATGTTTTAAGGAAAGATAATTTGCCAGAATTTCATAAAGAAGTGAAAAATCAAGCTATTACAAAAATAGAACAACAAGAAGTCGTAATTCAAGACAATTTTAGTTTGAATAATAAAGCTAATGAAAAAGAACAGATTTTAGCAGCATTGAAACAAGCTCGAGGAAATAAAACGATTGCTGCTAAACTTTTGCAAATAGATAGAAAAACCTTGTATAACAAGATGCACTTGTACGAGATAGAATTGTGATTATTCTATCTCATATTTTTCGCTTAAATATGAGATGAAATCATCGACTTTGTTCATGAATTCTATTGATTTTTCTTTCCATTCTGGGAATGAGTCTTCGTCTTTGCCTCTCAGCTTATCCATTTTTAACAAAAAATCAGCACATTCTTTTTGGTTTAATTGAACGAACATCGGATACATTTTATGACATAAGCTTACGGCTTCTGAAAAAATGTTGTTTTCAATTATATCATTGAATGTCATTAAGTTATTGGATGTCGTTTCTACGAATGTCAGAAGGATGTTCTTAATGTCGTTGTCATTGTCGAACATGGAACATAATTCTGGAAAATCATTCTGATATTTTGAAATATTATCGGTTCTGATGTCAAAATTAGTATTGAATAATAAAGCTAAATCATTGATAGAAAATGGTTTTCTTAAATAATCGTCAAAGCCATTCTGGCAAGCAACCTCATTGTTATATTCAGAACGCGCTGTCATTAAAACTACTTTCTTATTTTTATCGATTTCCTTAACTTTTTTTAACACATCAAGTCCGCTAAATGCTCCCATCTCTCTGTCTGTCAATATTAAATCGTAATTGTTAAGGTTGTTTAACATTTTTTCAAATTCAAAAAAAGAATGGCATCTGTCGCAATTGATTTTAAGTTTCTTTAACATCGCCTCAATGACTGTCAACAAAGTCTTGTTGTCGTCAATTACTAAAATATTTAAATTTATATCAGATTTAATTTTTTGAATATCAATAATATTGTCTTTTGTTTCTTTTTCTGCAACAAATTCTACAGGAAGTTTTATCGTAAAATTTGAACCATTTCCAACTTCTGAACTTACCTTTATTTCTCCATTTAACAAATCTATGAGACCTTTGACAACAAAAAGTCCGAAACCATTTCCTTCGATAAGACTTTCGTTATTGTCGATGCGGGAGAACGGCTTGAAAATTTCGTCTAATTTATCCTTCGGAATGCCGATGCCTTCGTCTGAAATGTTGAGAATCAAATTATTCTCGTTTTTATTAACCTTAAAATATACATTTCCTTCTATTGTATATTTTATGGCATTCGACAAGATATTACTTAAAATTTGTTTGATTTTAAGCGCGTCTGATTTTATGAATGTGTTGTTTTCTAATTCATTATTATAAACTAATGTGAGATGTTTGTTTTTAGCAAGCGGACTGAACATCTCGCTTAATTCATTACATAATTTGTTGATATTGAATTCTGAAGTTATTATGCTTTCTTTGCCTTGGTCTAATCTTGAAAAATTCAAAAGATTTGTTAACAATGAAAGTATATGATCAGCAGAATTCTTCATTGAAGAAATTACGCGTTTTTCTTCGTTTTCTTTGGAATCTATTTCCATTAACTCCAGATATCCCAAGATTGAAGATAGGGGAGACTTGATGTCGTGAGACACGGAAAGCAGTAGTTTATGTCGGCTTTCCATGATTTCTTCCGTACGTTTTTTTGCTTCTTCAGTGGCTTCTCGAGCAATGATTACTTTTTTTATGTTATTGAAAATAAATAATATAAATATTAATATTGTCAATAATGAGACAGTTGAGATTATGATAGAAAAATTGATGTTTCTGTTTATTGTTATTTCACTTTTCTTTATTTCTTCAATAATAGTATTTAATGTGTATTTGTGAATATTTATTAATAAATTAGAAATATCTTTTGTTAAATTCTGGTCGAATAGAACTAGGTTATTGTATTTTATTTCAAATGTTTCGATACGTTTTTTGTATTCTTTTTTACTTTTTTCTGTAGATAATTGAATTTCATCGAGTAAGATGCTTGTTTCATCATTGTTTTCAGATATGGTATCTATTGTTGTTTTGGAAACAAGCACGATGCTATCAGCGTAATTCTTAGGAGAAAACGCTTCGCCAAGGCGTTGGAAAAAGTTTTTCTTTTCAGATTTGTAGACGATTGTGTCTTGTATGGTTTTGCTGACTGTTGTGTTTTTTGGAACAGGCTGATAGTCATCAATGATTGAATATATTTCGAGGTAAGGGTTGAAGGATTTTAATTGTTCGCTTATAGCCTCGATGTTTTTTTCTTTTTTCTGTAGAAGAACAATGATCTCATTTAATGCAGAAGTGTCGAAGTTTTCATTGCAAAGCTCTGTTATAGAATCATTTAGTTTTGGTATATCAGCGGTGATTATTTTGAAATTGTTGAGATGGTTTTCGTTTCCAGATAAAGTGTATAGGTTGGCGTATGATTGAGCCTTGTTGATTTTTTCTATTAGTTGATTTGTAAGAGATAATATTTCTTCATTTTTTTTGATATTATCTCTTTGATTATTAATGGATTTTTTTGCTGTTGAAATGTAATGAATCATGCCGCCACATAGCAATATTGCCAGTAGAAATATTATTATTGCGTTTTGTTTTACGCGATTTTCATGTTGACGACGCTTTTTCATAAGTACAAAGATAATAAAAAAACCTCAGAACTTTTCAATTCTGAGGTTTTGAATTTTTTGAGATTCTTAATTTCTCAAATAGTCTTATCTATTTTCCAGCTGAAGGCTCTGATGCCGAGTTCTTCAGTCTTTGTGTCGAGTTCGTGGAGATCATTCAAGATGTTGTCAACGAATTCGTCTTCAACGAAAGTGAGTATTGCATCGTTGAAAGTAGGCCATGTGTGGCTTCCCATGTGAGGTTCGCCGCCACGGCTACCACGTCCGCTGATTTCATTCCATCTGGTAAATCCTTTGCTGTAGTTTTTCTCCAACAGCTCAACTATTTCCATATAATATGCTTGATTATAAGCTATGAATATTCCAGTCATGATAATTTCCTTTCTTAATTTTCATCGTTTAATTTAACAGCATTTCTTTTTTTACGTCTGTCTCTTCTGTCAACAAATGCTGCGTAGAGGGTAGGGATGAGGACAAGAGTAATCAATGTTGAAATTGAAAGACCCCATGACACAGTGATACCCAAGCCGTTCCACATTTCTGCGCCTTCGCCAGAACCGATAGCCATAGGAACCATACCGAGAACTGTTGTTAATGTTGTCATCAAGATAGGACGCAAACGTTGTTTTGAAGCTGTCACAACAGCAGTGTTGATGTCCATTCCTCTGTCGTGGCACAAGATAGCGTAGTCGATGAGAACAATACCATTCTTAACAACGATACCGACGAGGATCAAGATACCAATCAATGCCATAATGTCTAATGCCATGTTATTGACTGTTATACCGATGAGAACGCCGATGATAGCGAATGGCACTGAGAACATGATGACGAATGGGTCGAGCAATGACTCGAATTGTGATGCCATAACGACATAAACCAATATGACGATAAGTGCTAACAATAAGAACAATCCAGAGAATGATTCTTGTTGGTTTTCGTAGTCACCACCGATTTTTACCATGAATTCTGCTGGGATTTCAGCTTTTTCAATATGATATTGTGCTGTCTCTACAGCTTCACTCAAAGCGTAACCTTTTGAAACGATACCTGTTACTGTTACGATACGTTCACGGTCTTTACGTTCGATTTTTGGAGGTGTCATGCCTTCAACGACTTTAGCGACGTCTTTAACTCTGATGCTTTGTCCTTGAGAACCATAGAGAATGATGTCTTCGATGTCTTCAATGCTTTGACGGAATTCTGGAGCGTAACGTACGCGTACTTTGTATTCGTCACCGTCTTCACGGAAGTAAGTCATAACAGAACCATTGATACGGTTTCTAACCATTGTAGATGCTGTTGTGATGTCGATACCGTTGAGTCTCAATTTTTCACGGTCGAAGTCGACATAATATTCTGGTGTGTATTCGTCACGGCTGACGAGCACTTGGGAGAATTGTGGAGTTTTGAGAAGGCTGTCTTTAAGTGCGAGTGCAATTCTGTCGGAAGTATTGAAATCGTAACCGTAAATTTCAAGTTTTAAAGTAGTGGCACCACCCATACCCATGCCTTGACCAACATTGTATTTCTTGATGAGACTGTTGTTTTTCAAGTCATTACTGATGTATTCTGAGATTTCAAGAGTACTTCTGCTACGAGATGTCTTTCTACCTAAGTTAATATTCATCGAAATGATATGAGTGCCGTTGTTGTTCATAGAAGCGAAGGTGTTATCTTCGTCAGCAACGCCGTAACCATAGTTGAGCATTACGATTTCAGGAATCTCGGCTTTGTATTTGTCGTATAATTCTCTTGCGAGCTGACCTGTGATTTCTTCACCTGTACCGACAGGAAGTTCAATGCTAATTGAAAGACGACCTTGGTCCATAGAAGGCATGAAACCAGTCTTCATATTAGGAACAGTAAACCATATTGTTGCAACGAAAATGATAAGAGCGATAAATACAACAGATTTTCTGTGAGTTACAGCCCAGTTGATGAGACGTCCGTAACCTCTGCTGAGTGCATCAAGACCTTTATTAATAGGTGTGAATAAAATGCTGTGCCATTTGTGTGTTCTTGGGTTTTGTTTCAACATTCTTGAACACATCATAGGAACGAGTGTCAAAGCAGCTGATGTAGAAACAATCATGATGATACTTACAATCCAACCCAATTGTTTGAAGAAGATACCGATGATACCGTCGACCATTGTCAATGGCAAGAACACTGCGAGCATTGTCAATGTTGAAGCGATAACAGAGATAGAAACTTCTTGTGTTGCGTGAACTGCAGCTTCTTTTGGTTTTGCACCGCGGTCGATGTGTGATGCGATGTTTTCCAAAACAACGATAGCATCGTCAACAACCATACCGATGGCGATGGTCAAAGCACTCATGGAAATGATGTTCAATGTGTTGCCTGTAGCGAAGAGATAGATGACAGAAGCAACCAATGAAATAGGAATTGACAATACGATGATGATTGTTGCTCTCCATCTTCCGAGGAAGATAAACACGACTATCATAACCAATAAGAAGGTAATCATGATAGTGTCTTTCAATGAGTTGATGGTATCGATGATATTTGTAGAACCGTCCATGATGATGTTGACTTTAACATCAGATGGGAGAGTCTTCTCGATTTTTTTAAGTTCTTTTTTGATACCGTTGATAACTTGAACGGTGTTAGCGTCTGTTTGTTTTTGGATGGTGATCATCGCGCCTTGGCGGCCGTCGCTATAGATTCTTTGCAAACGTTCTTGTTCGCCGTCATTAACAACAGCGACGTCTCTCAAATAAACAGGAGCACCTGTTGCGGAAGCACCTACGACAACATCAAGCATTTCTTCTGCTGACTTGAATTCTTTTTCAACACGGACAGAATATGTGTTAGAACCGATGTCGATAGTACCAGCAGGAGTGTTGCGGTTTTCGTAAGCCAATGTCGATGAGATTGATTCTACTGTGATGCCGTATGCTGCTAATTTATCAGGGTCGACAAATACTTGAATTTCACGTTTTGGAGCACCTGATACAGAAACGGTACCAACGCCATTGACACGTGCCAATGTTGTAGCGACTTTGTCGTCCAAAATCTTGTCCAAACCATTGAGACTTTCTTCAGCTGTTGCTGATAACAACATGATAGGCATGTCTTCCATACTGAATTTGAAGATGGTAGGGATGCTGATTCCGTCAGGAAGCGCCTGGGTCACCATGTCAAGTTTGTCACGGACGTCGTTAGTCGCTTCGTTGATGTCGATACCATATTCGAATTCCAATGAAATGATGGAGATATTTTCCTTCGATGTGGAAGAAAGGTGTTTTAAGTTACTAACACTATTAAGAGCGTTTTCCAAAGGCTTGGAAACGTTGGTTTCAATATCGGCAGCACTTGCGCCAGAATATGATGTCACAACGATGATGGTGTTTTCTCCCATGTCAGGGAAGAGGTTGGTTGACAGTTTGGTGAGAGAAAATACACCCAAGATAGCCACTGTTATGAATATAAGGGCTACTGTGACAGGTTTATTTACTGATGTTCTGTATAAACTCATTTCTTAATTTATTTTACGATGTCAACTTTAATGTTGTTTCTAAGTCTTGTTTGTCCGCTTGTTACGATTGTTGCGCCATCGTCAATGCCGCTGATGATTTCATATCTCTTGCCCATTCTGACGCCAACTTTAACAGGAGTGTGTGTCACTGTGCCGTCTTCGTTCAAGACGTAAACGTATTTTTCGTCAGCACCGACTTGCTTGAGAACTGCATTGTCTGGAACAACAACGCGGAAGTTATTGCCATAATTAACAGTTACGCGAGCGAACATACCTGGACGTAATTTTTCGTCTTTGTTGTCAACGGTGATTTCAACAGGGAATGTGTGTGAACGTGGGTCGATTGTTGGATAAATCAAGTTGACTTTACCTTTGAATGTTTCGCCAGGGAAGGCGTCAGCAACGATGTCAACTTCCATTCCTTTGCTGATTTTTGAATAATTGCTTTCGCTGATATTGATTAACATCTTGACTGGAGTGATGTTTTGTACAACGAAAAGTGGCTGTGCCATTGCGTACATATCGCCTTCGTCGTAGTTGCGTGCTGTGATGATACCTGAAATAGGACTTCTTAAGATTGTGTTTTCCAATAAGTTGGAATATGTCTTCTTTGAAACTTCGTAAGCGAGTGTCATTGCCTCAAAGTTGGCTTGTGAAACAGCGCCTATTTCGTGCAATTCTTTTGTACGTCCATATTCTATGGAGTCGTTCTTTATTTGCAATCTTAATTTCTCTAAATTGATAGCATCCATTGTTGCAAGTTTTTGACCTTTCTTTACATGATCGCCGACTTCAACTAAAATCTCATTGATACGTGATGCTGACTGTGGTGTGATGTTGTTGATAATTTCTGCTTCAACAGTTGTTGGATAAGTGCTTAACTGTGGAACATTTTCAGCGTAAACTTGTGTTACTGTTACTTTTGGAGCTTCGTCAACGACAACTGCTGCAGTTGGTTGATTGCTTGACTTTTGTCCGCATGAAGCCATTATCAAAGCTGATGAAAGAATTAAAATTGAATTTAAACGTCTCATTTTTTATGTGTATTTTATTGATTATCTTATTTGTTTTCTTCTGCTACATATTCAACGCCCATGAGTTCATCTATGGCGGCTTTATTTGTCATATATTGGAAAATAGCTTGGCTCATGGTGAGTTGTGCTTGTGTTAAAGCTAATTGTGCATCATTGAGTTCAACCAATGTAGCTTTACCGACTTCATACATCTTTTCTGAAATATTGTAGCTCTTTTGTGCCATTTCTAAAGTGGTTTCTGCTGCATTATATTTCTTTATGCTTGTATTCATCTTGTCTCTGTAATTTTCCAAAGCGATGTTCAAGTTACGTTCAACATCTTCCATGTTAAGTCTTAAGATGTCTTGAGTCTTTTTATATTGTCTGATGCTGTTGTGTTTTGAAAAACCGTCGAAAATAGGGATGTTAAGGCTTAAAGCGACAACAGAATAAGGATTCCAATTCATGTCGAAAGTGTTACCCATAGCCATGTAGTTGTATGAAAACTGAGCTGCAAGAGTAGGGATGTATTGGAATTTAGTCATTTTGATGGTTCTGCTTAACATTTCGTCTTGCAGTTTCAATTGCAATAAGTTAGTGTTGTTTTCGAAACTAACAGTGTCGTTTGTTGCCAATGAAGCTACCATTTCGTTAGAATAGTCTGATAAAGCGCCTTCAACGTCAAGTTCTGTTGAGAGGTCAATGCCCATGATGGCCTTGAGCTGCCATATTGCTAAAACAACAGCGTTTTCTGCGCTATATACTTCTGGTTCATAGTTGTTTACATTAACTTTAGCTCTTAAATATTCAAATTCAGAAGCTTTTCCAACATTATATTTCTTTTCAATATCTTCAAAATTCTTTTGCGCATTGTCGTAAACTTCTTTGTAAACATTATAAGCTTCTTTTGCTAAAAGAACTGCATAGAAAGCTTGTTTTACCTGTGAAACCATTGAGATTCTTGAAGAACGAGCTTGTTCGACTGCTAATTCAACGTCTAATGCTGAAAGTTTCAAGCTTTGCCAAAGTGTTGCGTTAACGAGTGGCATTGATGCTGTTAAACCTGCTGAAACGTTATTGCTCATACCAACTTCAATTTCCATCGGCATTCCGTTCATTTCCATCGCCATGACTTGTTTCTTCAAAGTTCTTTGGTAACTGCCACTAGCACTGATGTTTGGATACAAAGAAGAGTAGGCTCCTTTTTGTGCGTAACCAGTTTTTTCGATTGTCATGTCGGCAATTTTAATCGTGTTACTTTCTGATAACGCAATCTCTATCGCCTCATTTAACGTAATTTTGTCTTGAGCATGTAAAATCATGCCACTGACACAGAAAATGACTGTGAATAATAAATGATTGAATTTTAACATTTTATAAAATATTTTTTTGATTTATTTCGATAAAAAAGTGTGATTTTTTTCAGACTGCAAAGGAACGAAATTTTATTGGATAAATTGTAAAAAAAACTCTTATTTCACTAAAAAAATATCGGTATTTCAATGTAGTTTTTTACTGCTTCAACGAACGCTGAAAATTCTTAAAAAATCAGTTTTTTTCAGTCGTGAAAAACAACATTTTCTTCACTGAAATTGTTCAGGTATAATTATAAGAATTCATCACATTTTTTCTTAAAAAATATTAACTTAAAAAAGTGTTTTAAACTATTCTTGCGATACAAAAAAAGTCGTACTTTTACCGACGAAATTAATATTTGTTAAAGTTAGATGAAGGCGAGGATTTTAGGTCTGTTTTTGTTGTTTGAGGCTTTGTTTATGCTGGTGACGTCATTGGTCGCATTGTATTACTTTTATAAATGTGGCGACGGCGATGTCTTGGCATTGACGGTTTCGACAATCATTACAGCCATTTCAGGCTTCATATTGATTTCTGCAGGACGAAAGTCGGGGAGACCTAACAGACAGGAACTCGATAACTTTGAAGTCAAGGATTCTTTTCTGATAGTTACTCTGACCTGGATAGTCTTCGCATTATTCGGCATGTTGCCTTTCCTTCTGAATGGCACTATAAATACAGTGACAGACGCCTTCTTTGAAGCGATGTCGGGATTTACGACAACAGGTGCAACTGTCTTGAATAACATAGATGAGCAGCCTCACGGAATATTGTTCTGGAGAAGTATTATGCAATGGTTGGGTGGCTTGGGAATCATCGTTTTGTTCCTAGCTGTCATGCCTTCTTTGAATCGTAGTTCCAACAAAATCATGATGTTTTCTGCAGAAATGTCGGGTATAGGCGTGAAAAAACTTCATCCTAAAATGATGATGACGGCTCGCAAACTTCTTGGAATCTACATAATATTGACAATACTATGCGGTTTCATGTATTGGCTGGGACCAATGTCAACCTTCGATGCAATATGCCATGCCTTGACGACAATGTCGAGCGGCGGATTTAGCACACATCAGGCTAGCATAAGTTATTTCAATTCATCTTATATAGAATATGTAGCATCGGCGTTTATGTTCGCATCTGGTATCAATTTCTCTCTTTATTATTTCCTTTTTACAGGACAAGGTAAATTGTTTAGAGAAAATGAAGAGCTACGTTGGTATTTGGGCGCTGTTATTCTTATGACGATGATTATCATGGTGTTGTTCTATTTTGCTCCAAGATTGGATACAGTTTTGACGAATGTCGATTCTTATCCTCAAGGCTTTGAAAACAGATTCAGAACCTCATTGTTTCATGTAACGTCAATCATTACGTCAACTTGTTTTCAGGCAACTAATTACGATTATGACTTGTGGGGCGGCTTGTTCCTAATACCAACATTTATCATGATGGCGAGTGGAGCATGTGCTGGCTCGACAAGTGGCGGTATAAAAATTATTCGAGAAGTTATTTCCATAAAATCTATTAACAATATCTTCAGACATCTGCTTCATCCAAATGCTTTGTTTAGCGTTAAAGTGTCAAATGAAGTTATCGATGACGATAAGACAAGAAGAGTCGTTAACTTTTTGATAATCTTTATTTTATTATATGTATTGGGTGCGCTGTTGTTCTTGGTGAGTGGAAGTAATTTGCAGGAAAGTATGTTTAATTGTATTTCTGCTCTTGGAAATAGTGGTCCGGGAACTGGAAGTACAGGCCCATCTGCTTCATTCTCAGAATTGTCTAATATGGGAAAATGGACAATGTCATTTCTTATGTTAATAGGCCGTCTCGAAATATATACAGTATTGGTGACATTCTTGGCTTTGTTCCGCGGAAGAAGATATTAATATTCAAATGGTATTGGTAACACCCAAACCTAAGCGGATACCTTAATTGATATTTTATAATGATTTGTTGATTTTTTTTCAGAGTCAGAATAACTTGTTTTATTTTTGTCAAAAATGAATTCAATGATGAAAGAGGATAGCAAGTTTATTATTTTTTTGAAATCCAAGTCTAGAGCTATAACTGCTTGGTTAGCAATATTTTTATTTATATTTCTTTCGTCTTACTCAAACTGGATTGTATCTTTTCTTCATGCTTTATTGCTTACCATATGTCTTTTGTTTACAAGTTATATCGAGTCAAAGTATGTCATAAAGTTATTGCAAAAAGGTAGTCATGCTTTATTCTATTTGCTTAATTTTTTGATTATTATCATGATGTCATACCTGACGACTTACTTGGAGTTGCATTTGCTGATTTTTATGAATAAGCATTTCGCAATAGATATACCTATATTAGAAGGTGCTAAATATTTATTCATACCGATGTTGATACGCGTAGTTCTTTTTACAGCTACAATAGCTATTTCTGTAATTTCAATTCTACAACAAATAGAAAAGGAAAATCAGAGGATAAAGAATGAACTTAAAAGTGAAAAACTGGATATGGAATTGCGTCTTTTGAAGTCACAAATGACACCGCATTTCTTGTTTAACGCATTGAATAACATTTATTCTCTTGTTTATACTGGTGATAACAATGCTCCGCAAAGTGTCTTGAAACTTTCTGATATGCTTCGATATGTGATGGTGGATTGTCAGGTCGATTTGATTTCTATAGATAAGGAAATCAAATATATGGATGCATTTATTGGATTTCAGCAGATGAGTATGGAAAATAAATCTAATGTTATTTTTGAGAAAAAAATAGAAAATCACGATTTTAAAATTCCACCAATGATACTTCAGCCTTTGGTAGAGAATAGCTTTAAACATAGTAGATTGGTAAGCGATCCTAATGGTTTTGTTCATTTTTATTTGCTTCAAGAAAATAACGATTTGATATTCATAGCTCGTAATTCTATAAAAGGAATGTCGGTGTCGATCGTTGATACAAATAAAAAAATAGCACATTCGGGAATTGGTCTGGATAATGTTAAAAAAAGATTAGAGTTATATTACGGAAATAATTATTCTTTTGAAGCAAAACAAGAGGATGACAAATATGTGGTAACAATAAAAATAGGAGAGAAATATAATGAAAAGAATGTATAATGTTCTCATCGTTGACGATGAATTTCTTGCAAGAAAACTTCTGACCGAATATGTTTCAAAGATAGATTATCTGAATCTTGTTGATACTTGTGCTGATGCTACAAAAGCAATGGAAGTTCTTAATAAAGAGCAGATTGATATTCTTATGTTGGATATTCAGATGCCAGATATATCTGGTATAGAAATGTTAAAATTAATTAACAATAATAGAGTCGCAGTCATTCTTACTACAGCTTATTCTGAATATGCAGTAGATGCGTTTTCTTTGGGCGTAATAGATTATCTCTTAAAACCATTCGATTACGCGAGATTTGTACAAGCTATAAATAAGGCCGTTAACTATAAAAATTTAGAACCACATACAGAAGCTTCTGTTGATTATATAATGGTAAAGGCTGATTATAAATTATATAAGGTTAATTTTGACGATTTGCTTTTTATTGAAGGCCAGCATGAATACGTCACATTTCATACAAAGACAAAACGTATTACGGCATTATATTCTTTAAAGAATCTAGAAGAAATACTCCCAAAAGATAAATTTATTCGTACACATAAATCATTTATCGTTTCAATAAGAGATATTGAATATATTGATAAAGTGAACGTTACAGTAGCAGGGAAGGAAATTCCTGTCGGAGCAAGTTTCCGCGATGCACTTATTGAAAGACTTTCGTGATTTAGGAATTAAGGAATTAAGGAACTAAGGAATTAAGGGTATGAGGAATTAAGGAACTAAGGAACTAAGGAACTAAGGGTATGAGGAATTGGAGATTTTATACCCTCAAATCCTCAGATCCTCAAATCCTCAGATCCTCAAATCTTTCATTCCAAAATCTCTGGTAATATAGCGAGGCTGTTGCTTGAAGGTTTTTGGTATATCTTCAAGTCGAACATTGTAACAACAGCGAAAACATGGTCGAAGATGTCACTTTGTATATTTTCGTATGAAACCCATGCTTTGTTTGAGCTGAAAGCATAAATTTGGATAGGAACGCCGTTCTCAGTAGGAGATAACTGTCTGACCATGAAAGTCATGTCTTTATTTATATAGGGACAGTTTTCTAGATATGCGTTTAAATAAGCTCTGAAGATTCCGATGTTTGTTTGTCTTCTGCCGTTGACGAGATTGCTGTCGTCAATGTTATTTTCCTTATTGTATTTTTCTATTTCTTTTTCCTTGTCGATAATGTATTGGCTGACCAGTTGGAATTTCTTGAAACGTTCTAACATTTCAGGTGTGCAGAATTTAATTGTATCAATATCAATTATAAAAGAGCGCGCGATACGTCTTCCGCCAGAGTTTTCCATTCCGCGCCAATTAGTGAAAGAATCTGAAATTAATGAATAAGTCGGTATTGTTGTGATAGTTTTGTCCCAGTTTTGAACTTTGACTGTTGTCAGTCCGATTTCCAGGACTTCGCCGTCTGCTTTGCTTTTCTCCATCACAATCCAGTCACCGATACGAAGCATGTCGTTGATTGTCAATTGAAGACCGCCGACAAAACCCAAAATAGGATCTTTGAAAACGAGCATTAATACTGCGGAAAGTGTTCCTAATCCTATTAAGATGTTTGATAGTTCTTTATGAGTTAAAATAGCTATAATCAACAATATACAGATGATGTATATTATGGTTTTCAATACTTGGATGAAACCTTTTATAGGTTTGCTTTTGGAAATCTCGTAAGTGTCGTATATGTCGTTTAATGTTGTTAAGATAGCATCCAAAACTCTGCTGTAAACAAACACTTCATATATTTTTGTAAATAAGATTATTGTTGACGATAATGTTGGGAATGAAGGAATTGCAGCTTCAATATTAAATCTTATAAGATAGGCTGGAACAAGAAGGCATAATCTGCTGAAGACCTTGTTCTTGATTAATATGTCGTCTCTTTTGCTTTGGCTTTTTTCTATGAAGATATAAACCGTCTTTTTAATCACCAAAAGTACTGCATAATATAAGGCTAGTGTGATTAAAATTAAGGTTATCAGACTGATAGCTTCTGCAATATATGTTGTTACATTTTCATTTAATCCTAATTTGGATAATAAGTTTTCGATGAATAGAATATATTTGTGAAACATAATCAATTGTTTAATAATATATTGAGACTTAATGGGTTGATTTCTACAATTATGTCTTTTTCCATTTCAACAGGTTCGCCATCAATATTGGCGACGGCGGCTTCTTTACGTATTACTTTGATTTTCTCAGCTTTATAAATATCTATGAAAGTGCTTTTGTCAATTTGTTTTGCTAAGAAAAATGTTGCAACAATAGGAACTTCAAGTATGTTAGGTTTTTTGAATACGCATACGTCAAGAAGTCCGTCTTGAACACTGGCTTTAGGTGATATTTCAGCATTATATCCGAATTGGCTTGAATTGGCGAATGTTACAAAAAAAGGCTTGCATTCAATAATGCGATTGTCGTCTAAAATAAGTGTGTATTCTTTTTGCTGGTAATTGGGGTATTTCTCTGTTACCAGTTTTGCATATGTCAAGAATCCTCTGTTTTCGTCTTTTGCGAAATAGTCGGCAATCAAGGCGTCAAAGCCGATGCCAGCTATGCTGATGAAAGGGACGCCGTTCATTGTGGCAGTGTCTATTTTGTAGACTTTTCCTTTGTTAATAGTTTCTGTTATAAGGCGTTCTGGTTTGAAAGGAAGCTCGAGATGTCGAGCCAAGCCATTCCCTGAACCTAGTGGTATAATGATTAGAACTTGTTCTTTGCCGATAAGACATTTTGCAATTTCGTTAATTGTACCATCGCCGCCAACTGCTGCAATATATTTGAAGCCGTCTTCTATGGCCTTCATTGTCAATTTAGTAGCATGACCTGCGTATTCGGTGAATACAATGCTGTATTCATATTGATCTTTATCAATATATTTGTCAACAAGATTTGGAAAATTATCCTTGTTATGATGTCCTGAGATAGGATTGATAATAAAAATTATTTTCTTTTTCATTCTGTTAATATCTTGTTGTTATTAAGTGTGCTTGAGTAAAAACTGTTTATTTATATGCAAAGATACTAAAATAAAGTTGTATAATTCAATGTTAAAAGTGAATTTATTATTAAATTTGTAGAAATAAATTATTTTGTAAATATGAGAGTTAATATATTGATAATCTTTTTATTATTATGTAAAAGCATATTTTCTCAGACAGAGAGTTTTCCGCAATATCCGAATCCTGTAAAAATACCTGTTTATCTTTCTGCGACTTTTGCGGAAATAAGGTCCAACGCTTTTCATGCTGGTGTCGACATTCGTACGCAAGGTGTTGAAGGCAAGGAGGTTTTCGCTGTTGCAGATGGTTATGTGAGTAGGATAGGAGTTTCTCCGTTTGGATATGGTAAAGTTATATATATTACTCATAATGATGGTTTTACGTCTGTTTATGCTCATCTTTCTAAGTTTAATAAAAATATCGGTGAGTTTGTTAAAAAGAAACAATATGAAAAGAAGTCGTTTGCTCAGAATATACTTTTAGAAGAGGATGAATTCCCAATTAAACGTGGTGATTTTCTTGGCTTTACAGGTAATAGCGGTAGCTCTGGCGGTCCTCATCTTCATTATGAGATTCGTTATACGGAAACGCAGGAACCAGTAAATCCATTGTTTTTCGGCTTGAAAATAAAAGATACGAAGAAACCTCATATAAAAGGTTTGGCAATATATCCTCTTGAGAATTCAAGTATTAATGGTCAAAATTCTGCGGTATATGTCGATGCACTTAATGTGAATAATGCATATTCTCTTGAAAATCCGATATTTAAAGTTAATGGTAATGTGGCTTTTGGGATAAATGTCTTTGATCAGGCTGATGGTTCAAGTAATAAAAACGGGCCTTATTCTATAGAGTTGTTCGTTGAAGACGTATTGGCTTTCAGTATTACTTCCTATAAATATTCATATTCCGAAACTCGTTATGTCAATAGTTTGATAGATTATTCTTATTTCGTGAAGAATAAAGAACGTTTCATCAGAACGGAAATAGATGAGTTTAATGAATTAAGTGTGTATGATGAAAGGAATGGCGTTGTTGCTGTGAATGAAGGTGATACGTTGGAAATGAAATATGTCGTGAAAGATTATAATGATAATGTCTCCGCTTTGGCTTTCACTTTGATAGGGGAAAAATCATCGAAATTAGAGCATAGTGATGTTGCTTGTAATTCGTGTTATGACGTATTGGGGGAGAAGCTTGCAACAATAAATTTAGAAGGATTTGAAGCGCAAATTCCTAAATATGCATTTTATCGTAATCTTGCACTAAATGCTAGTAAAATTGATACTATTGAAAATATTTTTTCTGATTATGCTTATCAGCTTGGTAATGAGGAAATACCATTGCATAAGAGAATTAAGGTTAGTTTGAAGGTGAAGGATGAATATATTGGTGATACATCTTTATATGTTGCATCTGTGAATAGAGAAGGTGAATTTGTTTTCTTAGGAAATAAATTTATCGATGATTGTATGGCAGCTCAGACAAATGCGTTGGGTACTTATGTTATTGCAAAAGACACAGTTATGCCAACGATAAAACCTGTTAATTTTAAAACAAAAGGCTCTATTTCTGACAATTGGTCATTGAGGGTTGAAATTGAAGATAAAGAAACTGGTATCAATAAATGTGATATGTATGTGAATGAAAAATGGGTGTTGGCTGATTATGATGCAAAAAATAAATTATTGATTTATCAGATTGATGATCATATAAAAGAAGGTCACAATACATTGGAAGTTATTGTGACCGATATGGTTGGAAACCGATGTGTTTATTCGACTACTCTTCAACGATAGGCACATATTGGTAAGCGCCTGCATCTGGTTTGTTTCCTCTAGCGACTCCATCTAAGTCATATTGCAATAATCCAGTAGAATATTTCGGATTGCCGATTCCGATAGCAGGAGATAATGTGTCGAGGTGATAGTTGGATTCTTTGTTGACAAATTTAGGATTTGTGTTGAAAAGACATTCGTTGTAATTGATTTCGTTATATCTATTTGTTTTTAATATGCTGTTATTGAAGATGTAAGAGGTGTCAGGACCGGCAGCGAATTCTGTGTCGAATTCATCTTCTTGGCTTCCGTACATTATGCAATTGTTCATTTCAAAATAGAAGTTATATGCATATAAGTTTCCGTCAAGAGGATTTTGATAAGTATTGCCGAAGAATAGGGAAGGAGTTGTTCTTGTAGATTGGCTCCAGTAGTTTGCAATAGTGCCTTGTTCGAAAATGTATTGACCTCCACCTGTAAGAGCGACAGCATAATTTCCGCAGTTTGAGACTACAAAATTTGATGCCTTGAGGTTGTATAAGTTTGTATAAATTCCAATGCCAGTGTGATTATCAATAATAGTATTGTGTATGTTTAACAAAGCTCTGTTAGCTTTTTGAAAACATTGAGCTTGGATTCCAATGAATCCATTTTTAATAATGGCATTATTGATAGTATGTCCGTAACCTTCACGAGCTTCCATCAGCCAGATTCTGTCCCATTGTCCAGGTTTGTCAGCATAGAAATCCTCTAGTCGGTCGCCTTGAAAAACTACAGGGTTTTCTGGAGTTCCTTCAACTCGTAATTGACCTTCGCTGTATGCCCATAGTCCGCTACCATTATGTAAATATATTTGTGTTCCTGGTTCTATGACTAATGTTCCGTATGAGTTTATCAAGGCATAACCATAAATGACATAAGGCCTTTCAGCTGTCCAGTGTACTTCCTGAAGGCTGTCGGCTATTATTTTAAATTTTGGAAATCCTGTAATTTCTTGGTCAGCAATGATATAATTTGCATTTTGTCCGTATGCGGTAAGACTTACAATTTGTTCGTTATTATTTGTCTCGAAAATGATTCTGTCTTCGATGAAAAACGGAGTGTTTAAGTCGTTAGGATTGACAGTTACTCTTACAAAGACGAAGACGCTGTCTTTAGCATATATTTCTAAATCAGAAAAATTATATCCGGATTGACCATCGACATTGATGCTGAATTGTGATTGGTTGCCACCTTCCAAACGAATAGAACTTATCTTTAGGTTTTCATCATTGTTGTTGTATATCATCAACTGACGTGTAGAAGATCCTATTGTTGAGAATACGGTGTCAAAGGTGACTGTATCTGTTGAAAAGGCGACTTTTAGTGAAGTGTCATCGCTGAATTTAGGAGGTTTTCTACACGATGTGAAACCGGTAAATATTATTAATGCTAGTATCCAGATATACTTATACATGATTTCTATAATGATTTATGATATAGGCTTGAGAATGAATAGTTTATTGTACTCTTTTAAAGTATTCTTCCCAACTTTGATTTTTAAAAGCGTCAGATCCGAAATATTTCAAGATGTACAAAAAGTTGTATGCTTCAATATATCCAGGAACTACGGTTATCAGCTGATTATTTTCATTCATAAAAACGTAAGAAGGATATGACATTTTGCCTTGTAATAATGCTTGTGCTAATTCATGGGTCCCTTTTCTTGCGCCGTTTGGAGTTTTGTTTGTGAATGTATATCCGTTAAATACAATAGGTTCTGCTTGTTCTGCATTGAATTTTACGGCATAGAAATTTTCATTCATATAGGCTACAACATCTTTGTCGATGAATGTTGTCTGATCCATTTTAGTACACCATCCGCACCAGTCGGTATAGACGTCGATGAATATTTTCTTAGGATTTGTTTCGTTGAGTTTTACGGCTTCTTCAAAGCTCATCCAATTGATTTTGTTGCTTGTTGATGTTTGTGCTTTGA
The DNA here is from genome assembly GCA_045613185.1 of Bacteroidales bacterium. Lineage (GTDB taxonomy): Bacteria > Bacteroidota > Bacteroidia > Bacteroidales > F082 > Limimorpha. The sequence goes on from JAZLAL010000066.1 coordinate 20,644, forward strand.
GATTGTATGTAGAGAAGATACTTAGTATAATAAGTAAGATGATATTTTGTTTTTTCATATTAGTCGTATTTATATTTTGCTCTTTCTATTTCTTTCTTGTTGTCTTTGTCTTTAAGGTTGTCACGTTTGTCGTAGAAGTGTTTACCTTTGGCGAGGGCGATATTTACTTTTGCCAGGCCTTTGTCATTGATAAACAAATCTATTGGGACTATTGTAAATCCTTTTTCGTTTGATTTGGTTTTCAGTTTGTTAAGTTCTCTTCTTGTCAGAAGAAGTTTTCTTTCACGTTTAGGATCGTGGTTATTGTAGGTTCCGTGAGTATATTCAGCGATATGCATTCCAATAACGAATAATTCTCCGTTTTTGTAGGCGCAATAAGAGTCTGCTAAGCTAGCTTTGCCGTCTCTGATGCTTTTAATTTCAGTTCCAGTAAGTACAATGCCAGCCATATAAGTATCAATGACAAAATATTCAAAAGATACTCTTCTGTTTTTGATGTGTATTTTATTTTGTATTTTTTCTTTTGCCATAATCTTTTTTAGAAATCTAGAAATCCAGAACTCTAAAACTTTAGATTCTAAGGTTTTAGAGTTCTAAGATTTTAAATTTTATTTCACGTCGCCAAGTATGATAGGCATTCCGTCGTTGCCACCGATGATAACGACTTTTGAGTTTGGAGATTCTGCGAGTTTTAAAGTAGCTTCGATACCTTTGTCACGGAGAATCTTATCTGTAATACTTGCACTTACGATGCTGTTAGCCTTTGCTTTACCTTCAGCTTCAACGCGTTGACGTTCTGCTTCTTGAGCTGCTTTGTCGAGTTTGAATTCATACTCGAGAGCTTCTTGTTCTTGTTTCAATTTGCTTTCGATAGCGGATTTAATGGTAGGAGGCAAGGTGACAGAACGAATAAGAACCTGGTTTAGTTGAACATATTTCTCGTCTAAAAGTTTTTTTGTTTCTTCAAAAATTTCTTCTTGGATAGCATCGCGTTTTGTTGAGTAGATCTGTTCTGGAGTGTAACGACCTACAACGCTTCTAGCTGCAGAACGCATCGCAGGGATGACGACTCTGTTGAGGTAGTTTGTACCTATTTTAGCATGTAAGACTCCTAAATCTTCCCATTTTGGTTGGTACCATGTAGAGAATTCTATTTTGATTTCCAAACCGTTAGATGATAAAGCACTCATCTCTTCTGATGTTTCTTGTTGACGTGTTTCATAAACGTACATGGTATTCCAAGGAGCTATGAAATGGAAACCTTCTTGATAGGTGTGTTCTGTGTCGACACCGCCGCCAAATAAGCGGAATAATACTCCGCCGTGACCTGCTGGAATTGTAACGGTAATACGGCTCCAGAAAATTATTAGTAATAATACGATTACACCAATGATGATGAAAGGTGTGTACTTCTTTAATTCGTTGTTGTTGTGATTGTTAGATTGTTGTGTGTATTCCATATTGTTGTATTTTTTTATATTTTACAAAGGTAAGATTTTTTTCTGATATATTCTATTACTTTATTTATAAAGAATGGAAATTCTCTTAATATTGTATATCTATATATGATACTTTAAATAGACCATATAATCTGTAGTTTACCATCTCCGCGCCAATTGCCGTCAATAGCTTCTAATCCACTTCCGATAATGTTTTTGTCGTCATAAATTGTAAATCCTATTTTTCCAGAAATCTGTATTGCGTCATATAGCTTTACTTTCCCGACGATATAAGTGCGAATGCCTTTGCCGGATAATCCACCAACAGCAAATGCATATAGTACGTCATTTTCGTATGCATAGACGCTACCTTTCTCTGCATTGAATAACTCATATCTTAATGCAATATTGTATGGTTTTTCCTTTGGATTGAATATTATGTCTTGATATATTAAATATGAATTGTTTTTTATGTCTTCTTCATGATTAAAATGATATTCGACTCTGTTTTTTAGCGTGATATCATTGGATAAATTATATGTCGCATGAAATCGCAACATATTGCTTTTATCTTCGATTAAGTGTTTCTGGAAGATATTATTGTTTGTGCAGTTTTTCATTTTAGATTTATTTCTATACTCGATAAATAGCATTGTATTTTTATCAGGCTGGTAATTCAATTGAGAGTCAAATTCATGAGCGAGACTAGGGGAGTAGGCTGTGTTTTTGAACCAATCTGATTTATGGAAGTCGACACTCGTTATGAATTTCCAGTTTGCCGCAAGTGATAATGCGCTGCTAAAATACCAGCCTTTTTCATTTCTTGTGTTGCTCCCAGAAGCGAAAGCGTTGCTGTAAAGGCATTGATAATCTTTAGCGTAGTTGCGGTATAAGATTGTGAACTCAATATATCCTGTAGGTTGAATCGTTGTGCCAATCAGTCCGGCCATTCCTTTGTTGCTGCTCATTGCTATTTCGCCGTATAGTAATGTTTTTTTTAAGATATAATAAAAATCAAAACCTTGGTTGGTTAATTCTTTCCCTTTGAAATAGAATGAATTATATATGCTTTCAAGAGGTTTTAGCTCAGCATTTAAATATGTTTTATGTAAGGTATATCCAATTTGAAAATTGGAGGTTTTATAACTTAGATTTAATCCGCATAATTGTTGTCTAACGACTTTTTTATCCAAGATTTCGTTATAAGTACGATGTAGTCCGCTTTGTTGCAAACTTGATATTTTCAAAGGTGTTTCGTTAATAGTATCGTATTCTGTTACATTGCCATCGGTTTTTTTATTTGAATAAAATATACTTAGTTCAAAGTTTTTGTACTCAAAAGTGCTGGCTATACCTCGTAAATAATAGGCTTCATTTGCTGACTTGCTTGCGATTATCTTTTTGTTACGTCGCAATAAGCTGCTACCGTTTGCAACAAACGCCATCCCAGAACCCATTGTCAGCCCTTGGCCAAAGGAGACTTTGTAGTCTCCAATGGCAAGAGTCTTCAAGAACCAAAATTTAGTGATATATATATGGAAAGAAAAAAAATCAAAACCAGAATAGGATTTATCTCCTAAAAGCTGAAGGATAGAATCGTTGAGAGTATTTTTGAATAAATATTCTCCAGGGTCTTTCTCTAATACGAAGCCTGCTTCAATCCTATCTTTGTATGAATAATTGTAACGTAGGTAAATCTTCTGTGGACTTCCAAGATAAACAGAATTCGGATTTTCGTAAAGCAAAGAGTCTTCTATGTCAATATAACCTTTTTTCTTGTTAAGACTCTGATTTACTTCAAGAAGTATTTTGCTTTTTCCATATTTTAATAGATTATTAAGTTTGATTTTGTCGTGTTCTTTTTCATTTTCAAAACAAATTATGGGTCTAATCATTTCGATGCTTAAACTATCTAATCCCTCGATTTCATAAAGTTCTTCTATGAATTGAATATCACCGTAATTCTTTTTGTAATTTTTTATGTTTTCTAATTGAAATATACTTACGAACTTTAATTCTGCAAGTTGGTCAATATCATCGCTATTTATGTTGATTGGATTTTCGCTGATGCTCCAATATGATTCTAATAATTCAGAATAGTCGGAATATTCTTCGCCAGTGTTTTCAGACATTTTTTCAAGATGTTCAATAATTAAATCGTTGCTGATTTGAGCATGAGTGTTAATCCAAAACAAGATTGTAATCAATAAGAGAAATAATCTGGTCATATTGCAGTTCTCCTATTTTTTATTTTAAATATGAAACTGCAATCCAATGAAGTTCCTGATTTTTGGTTCATCTGTGCGCAAATGTCAATTACGCACCAGTTATAATTATATCCAATGCCGAATGTGAATAATTCTGGCTTGATTTGAAATCCGCTTCTTATGAATATGTTTTTGTAAACTTCATATTCCAATCCGAATCTGTAAGAAAAATTATATTCAAAATTTTCCTCGATTTCAGTTGTTATCAGGAAGTCTTCATTTATATGGTAAGAGAACCCTAATCTCATGATTATTGGTATCTTATCTTTATTGATGGTTCTTAATTTAACATTGATAGGGTTGAAAATATAAGCTCCAAAACACAATGATTCATTTATCTGATATTGCATTCCGAGTTCAAATGTTGGTATGGATTTATTTTCGTAATCTTCTGATAGTTTAAAAAATAGATAATCTAGTTTAACTCCTATTCTTAGATTTTCACCGAAATTTCTTGCAAAACCAAATCCGATGATATTTTCATTATATAAACTATATCCGAATTGCGAGAATGAAACAGCGATTACGCCAATATTGAAAGGGTATAGCAAGCCTGCGCTTTTGTATCCTAGTTCTTTCAGCATGAATTTGTTTTGGTAAGCAAATCCAATACAGATATCTTTTTCGGTGGCAAATCCTGCTGGAGTATTATGACATGACCAAAAGCCTTGTAATGCTACAGAACAATTGGCCAAAGAAGTTGTTCTGCTGCCATTGGGTTGCAGTATGCTAAACGCTAAGATGTGATTTGAACATATAAGGATAAATAATCCGATAAATAATGCACGAGTCATAATGGTTTTTGTTAAAAGGTTTCATTGCAAAGATATAATAATAGTGTGATGTTTTGAAATTAAATGTATCTTTGTCGTATGTTAAAATTTAATGTGTAGTATGTTAAAAAATATTTGGTAGTATTAAAATTTAAAGATATGGAATACTTAATCTATTTATTAGCAGTTATTTGTATTATTGTAGGAATTGTCGGTGACGTAGTTCCTGGACTTCCTGGCGTACCGATTAGTTATGCTGCAATGTTATTGTTGCATTTTTTTACAGGAATAACGTACTCAAATGAGACATTAATTATATATGGTGTCTTGTGTGCGGTGATAACAATTGTCGACTATTTCGTTCCTATATGGGGAACTAAGAAATTTGGCGGCACTAAAGCAGGAGTTCGTGGCAGCACTATCGGATTGGTTGTCGGTGTTGTAGTCTTGCCAATTTTAGGAATCGTTATCGGACCATTTGGACTGATTGGTATTCTTGCAGGACCATTTGTCGGAGCTTATATAGGAGAGAAGATGTCTGGCGTCGACGACAGTCTCGCATGGCGTTCAGCAATAGGGTCTTTCGTAGGATTCGTAGCAGGAACATTATTGAAAGTCGTCTATTCTATAGTAGTTGCTGTCGTTGTGATTAAAGATATTATTACTTCGTTTTTTTAATTGAAAAATAGCTGTGAGCAACGAGCATTGAGAAGTGAGCAATTCTCATCGCTAACAGAAAAAAACTCCTAACTCCTAACTCATAATCAGTAAAGGTTTAAAGTCGTGATACCGTGTTCTTTACCAACGATGTAAATTTTTGATTCTTGGCGGAAGTCGCTCATGACTAATTCCTTGCCTAAGATAAATTGGTGGCATACAAAAGTGTCACCTTTTTTCATTGTGGAGTTCTCGCATTCTTCTGCAATGAAATGATTGTTGCCTAGATAACGTATTATACATAATCTGTTTGGCATCCAACCGATACGGATTTTATCACCGACTTTAAGGTCTTCCGTTGAAATGACTTCTAAATTAAAGACTTCCGACTCTATCTTGTTTTCTTTCTTCAACAAATCGCAGAATGAATTCCAATTATCTTCAATAGCGAAATTTGACAATACATTAAGAGTGCGTAATGAGACATTGTCGTAACCTCTTGTTGAATAATTCCATACACGTTCCAGAGTGCTTTCTGAAATATGTTGGCGTAACTCTAATTCAATCAATGATGTGAGTTCGATGAAATCAGAATGTGTGTTTAGTGTTTTTCCAATTTTCTTTTCAATACGTTCGCGTAAGGCGCAGATTTGAGGAATATCGCTTTTTATTGTCATAATCGTTTTGTGATAGTTAATAGTTAATGGTGGTTTTGGGGGTTCATGGATTAAAGTTTATAGTTAGCGGGTTGCGTTAGGGATTGGAGCGGCATCCTTTGCGAGCGTAGCGAGCAAAGATATAGCGGAAAGCCCGACGGCTTTGCCGGAACGCCCAAAGAATAGACCGAATCAACAATATCGCAAAGTTAATTATTTCTTTACAAAAATATGATTATTTTTGACAGATAAAACATGCGTTATGATGAACGAGAGCGGAGTATTTGAAAATAGAGACTTTGAATTAGAGAAAAATCATTCTTATCACGATTTTAACTTGTTGAAAAACACAGCGTCTTCAAAGTTGTGGCGAGTGAGTCGTGATGGAAAATATTTTTTGATAAAAACGACAAAAGATAACTCTGAGCATCAGATTCAGATGCTTCGGCGTGAATATGAACTGTCAATTGGATGCGACAATCCGCATATCGTTCATACTTTTACTTACGAATACGACATACACGAAGGCGACGGCATAGTGATGGAATATATCGAAGGACGCACTCTGAGAGAATATCTTTTTGAAAAACCATCGCTTGCATCACGACAAAGAATATTTGGTGAATTGCTGTCGGCAGTGAATTATCTGCACAAAAGAGGCATTATACATAACGACTTAAAACCAGAAAATATACTTATCACACGAGCCGACGACACTTTGAAAATCATCGACTTCGGACTTGCCGACAAAGACGCTTATTATGTTTGGAAGACCTTAGGTTGCACGCCAGAATACGCATCTCCGGAATTAAAAAGTCAAAGCAAAGACATAGATTCTCGCAGCGACATCTATTCGATAGGAATGATAATGCGCGAGATATTTGACGGCAGATATTCTTATATCATAAAAAGGTGTTGTAAGGAAAATCCACAGCAACGTTTTTCTGATGTCGCTGAGTTGCAGAAGAGATGGCAAGGAAGAAACAGAATCTGGAAGAGTTTGGCAACATTATTTATATTAGTTGCTGTTGCTGTTCCGACATTTTTGTATGCCGACTTGAAAATGGAGGAGGAGAGGAGAATAAAATATAGGGAACAATTTATAGAAAGTGTTAAAACAGAAGTAAAACATAAATTTGAAACTGCCATTGACAGCATCGCAAAGTTTGAAGACGAAGTGACGAAATATCAATACATTAGAGACTTTATCGAAGAATATTCAGAGTATAGCACAGAAACGATATCAGAAATACAAGACATCGAACTGAAAAACATAGTCACATTAGAAATGACAATGACGGCGAATGAATATTGGGATAAGCTGAATTAAGGTTGAAAATTAGCAAAAAATCTCTCGCAAAGACGCGAAGCAACGCAAAGAGATAGAAAAAAATCTCAGCGAGAAAAAATAACTCCTAATTCCTCATTCCTAATTGAAAAACAATTCTTGCCGTTATCGGAAAATTTTGCTATTTTTGTGCATCTTTATAATTAAAAGTTTGCCGATATGAAATATTTGTCAGTAAAAGATTTCGCTTCTAAATATGGAGTTTCTGAAAGAACAATACGTAACTATTGTGTTTCTAGTAAGATTGAAGGTGCGTTTTTGACGGGAAAGACATGGAATATTCCAGAAGATGCAAACCTGCCTCAAAAAGGAAAACATTCGGTAAAGGAAACGCCTTTGGTTCAAGCTCTTCGCTTTGAAAAAGAAAATAAAATCAAAGGCGGCATTTATCATAAGACACAGATAGAACTGACATATAGCTCTAATCATATTGAAGGAAGCAGACTTTCACACGAACAGACTCGTTATATCTTTGAGACAAACACAATTGGCATAACGGAAGATGTTATTTCCGTTGATGATATAATTGAGACTGTCAACCATTTTAAATGTATTGATTATATTATTGATTGTGTCAACGAAAGACTTAATGAGAAAATAATTAAAGACTTACATAGAATATTAAAATCAGGAACGCAGGACTCATCGCAATCATGGTTTTCTGTTGGAGACTATAAAAAACTTCCAAATGAGGTCGGCGGTAATGAAACGACGAGACCTGAATTTGTCAGACAAGAAATGAAAGAATTGTTGAAACAATATAATTCTAAAAAGGAAAAGTCTCTCGACGATATACTTGATTTTCATTATCATTTTGAGGGTATCCATCCGTTTCAAGACGGCAATGGCAGGGTGGGGCGACTGATAATGTTTAAGGAATGTCTTGCAAATAAGATAATCCCATTTGTAATTACTGATGATTTGAAATATTTCTATTACAGAGGATTAAGTCAGTGGAAATTTGTCAGGGAATACCTCCGTGACACCTGTCTCACTGCACAGGATAATTATAAAAAAGTGTTGGAGTATTTTAAACTTAACAAGACAACAAGACCACAAGACCACAAGTAAAGACGTCATTCCCGTGGCGTCTCAATATACAAAAAGTCGCATTAATCATTAATTTAATATTGATGCGATTTTTTAACTCCAAATTAAAAAGAGACGCTTCATTGTGTGTTTGTATTTAGGAAACAATGAAACGTCTCTACTTGGTGCAGACGCATCAACAATATATTGTTTATTTCTTAGGTATTGTTGACACGTCTCTACTTTGCGTCTCTATGTCTCTGAGACTTTGCGTCTTTAAAGTTCCTCCACAATTCTCTTCTTCCAAGAATCAGGATATCCTGCTTGTTTTGGCTTCGCTGGATAGCCGTGACCGTTGTCGATGAATCTGCCGTTTTCTTCTTGTTTGATGTTGCTGTCCAAGTATTTAACCAATAAGAAGTTATCTAATTCCTTCCAGCGTCTGAAGGTGTTTTGTCCTGCTTGTGATGAGAAGTCAGTCAAGAAAGCGATGGTCTCTTCTTTGGAGTTTTCTATCATACTCAATGCCTTCGCGTCTGTCGCTTTGACTTGTTCCTGATATGATGTCTCTAATTCTTTTTGCACTTTTTGTATGTCTCCGATGACTCTGTTGTAGAAGAGATATTTGAAATGTGCCACTCTGTTGAAAAGCCAGAATGCAGAGTTGTCGGAATAGGTAATCATATTGCCGTTGCCTTGTCTGAATTCTTCTGTCACTTCAGTGATGGAGCAGTAGAACGGAGTGTAAACCGTTGAGTTAGTGTCATCGACGCCGAACCAGATGATGCCGCCTATTTCATTTGGAAGCCAGTTTCTGGTCTGAGCTATGAAAGAGAATCCTGTCTGTTGTGTGACGGTACTTCTCTCGTGGAAATATTCTTGTCCTTCGTATTCCCAGTAGAGCGGAGTCCAGCGGTAAGGAGAACCAAATGGTTCGGCACCTGCACCTTGTGTCTTGTCTAACTCTGTGTTTTGGAAGTGGTTACGCATGAAATACATCATGTCATCTAAAGATATCTTTCTGTTAGGTTTCACATAAAGTGGCATTCTTGGACCTTCAAGGTTTTTGCCAGTGGCGTAATCCCAATATTGGTCCATGTCGTCGCATACGTCGTTGAACATCATCCAGACGCGGAGGTCGCAGATACGAGCTGCTGAGAAATCGACAGGAGCGAAGGCGGCGCTGAAGTCGAAGTCGGCGTCCTTGCCGATGAAGTATTTCTTTCTTCTGGCAAAGTCGATGATGTCGTGTTTGTAGATGACTTCAACATCTTGATTATAAAGTTTCTTCCAGTCTTTGTCGGTGATTGATTTTTTTCCGTCGCGGAGTGGGAAAGTGGTGATGCGAGCTGCATTGGCGTGTCCTGATACATAGCCGTCAGGGATACGAATCGCGACCCATACCGCGCCTTTGTCGGCGTTGACAGTGTCGTTCGATTTCTTGTCATAAACAGGATTATATCCTTTACCGATGATTTCCATATACCATACTTCGTTGGCGTCTGATATTGAGAATGTCTCGCCGTCGCTTCCGTAGCCGTATTCTTCCACTAAGTCTGCCATGATTTTTATAGCTTCGCGAGCTGAGGTGCTGCGTTCGAGAGCCATGAACATGAGACTGCCGTAGTCGATGAGACCTTTAGGGTCGATGAGTTCGGTGCGTCCGCCGAATGTCGTCTCACCGAGAGCGACTTGGTTTTCATTGATATATCCTACCACTTGATAAGTATGTGCTGGTTGTGGGACGTAGCCTCTGATGGCGTTGGTGCCGCGGTCGTAGATGGTGCGCAAGCTGCCTGGAGTCCAGTCGGCGGCAGGGGTGAAGTAGAGCTCGCCGTATCTGATGTGAGAGTCGGCAGCGTAGGTGATGAAGTTGGAGCCGTCGACGGATGCGCCTTTGGTCACGAGGAAGTTGGTACAAGCATGAGAGTTTATGTTGCAAATGCTTATAAATAAAAATGATAATAATAATTTTATGTTTTTCATAATTAGAATTTTTTATGTATGCAAAGATATGGTTTATTATTTGATTTTAGTATCTTTGTGATGTAAATATTATCTCGATAAATCGAGGGGAACCAATTGAAATCTAATTATTAATAATTTATGGGACTATGCTTTTTATAATCATGGAATGTATTTATATCTGTTGCAGCCCTTCAGGCTGCTGATGGTGGGTGAGTGTTATACTCCCAATATGTTATATTGGGTTATATATGTGGTAGCCCTTCGGGCAACCAACTCTAGCCTGAAAGGCTAAAACACATATAGCGTATTGCATCGCATTACGCATAGTGAAAGGAATACCACTCCCAGCCTGAAAGGCTAAAACGCATATAGCGTATTGCATCGCATTACGCATAAAAATATAGCGTATTGCATCGCATTACTCATAAAATTAAAGAATTAAAAACTAAATTGTTATGGCACAATCACTATCAAAAATTTATGTTCACCTTGTGTTTCACAAGAAATATAGCTCCGTAGCTATACTAGAAAAGGATCTTCCAAAGTTATTCGCTTATATCGATGGTATAATAGTGAATAACAAAGGGCTCGTCATACAAATTGGCGGTATCCCAAATCATGTGCATATTTTATGTTCACTACCTCGTACTATCACCGTCGCTAAATTTGTGGAAGATATAAAAAGATGTAGTAGTAAATGGATAAAAACACTTAACCCATATTATTCGGACTTCGCTTGGCAAGGAGGGTATTCTATATTTTCAGTCAATGCATCGCATTATAGTAGGGTTAAGGAGTATATAATCAATCAGAAAGAACATCATAGAAACCAATCTTTTGAGGAGGAATATATCGCATTACTCAAAGCATATAATATAGAATATGACGAAGATTATCTTTTGAAAGATTGATGTTTTATCCTTAATCATTACAAACAATTTCCGTATCTTTGTAAAAAATTAAGCGATGAATTACCAATCGACACCATTAGCAGAGAGACTGCGTCCTACTTCTTTGGACCAATACATTGGACAAGAGCATCTTGTGGGTGAGAATGCTGTTTTGCGTCGTGCTATAGAGAGCGGACGCATTCCTTCTATGATATTCTGGGGACCTCCGGGCGTGGGCAAGACGACTTTAGCTTCTATCATTTCCAAACAAGTCAAACGTCAGTTTTATGTGCTTAACGCGGTGAGCAGCGGTGTCAAGGAAGTGCGCGAGGTGTTCGACAGAGCTCGCATGGCTCCAGACACTCCAATTCTATTCATCGATGAAATCCATCGTTTCAGCAAGTCGCAGCAGGATCCTTTGCTTAATGCCGTAGAGAAAGGTCTCGTAATATTAATAGGTGCAACGACGGAAAATCCTAGTTTTGAAGTCATCTCTCCATTGCTTTCTCGTTGTCAGGTTTATGTCATGAAATCACTGGAGAAAAGTGATTTGGAGAAGCTGATTGATATTGCGGTTCCGGTATTGGAGAATGATTATAAGAAAAAAATCGTCATACAAGAGAGCGAGGCTCTCATGCACATCAGCGGCGGCGATGCTCGTAAGTTGCTCAATGCAATAGATTTAGTTGTAGGTATGATGAGCGAGACTGCCACAGACGAAACACTGACTATAACAAATGAAATCACAACTCAATATATTCAAAGTAATCTGTTGAAGTATGACAGGCAAGGGGAGATGCATTATGACATCATTTCTGCTTTTATCAAGTCGATGCGTGGCTCTGACCCTAATGCTGCGGTCTATTATCTCGCTCGTATGATAGAGGCAGGCGAAGACCCGCTCTTCATAGCTCGTCGTATGCTCATACTCGCTTCTGAAGATATCGGCAACGCTAATCCTAACGCGCTTCTGCTTGCAAATACATGCTTCGATGCTGTCAACAAAATCGGTTTCCCTGAGAGCAGGATAATTCTTTCGCAGACTGCCATCTATCTGGCTTCGTCGCCAAAGAGCAACGCTTCTTATATGGCTATAAATATGGCGCAGGATGTTGTGCGCAAGACTGGTAACCTCAGTGTGCCGATGCATCTGCGTAATGCTCCAACGAAGCTGATGAAGGATCTTGGTTATAAAGACGGTTATAAATACGCTCACGACTATGAAGGCAACTTCGTGGAATTGGAGTTTCTCCCGCAAGAGATTTCCGGCACTAAATTCTACCAGCCTCAAAACAATCCTCGTGAAAGAGAATTACAAAATTCGTTGAGAAACAAATGGAAAGAGAAATACGGGTATTGATGGAGTATTCGGGAAATGGGAAACGGGAAATGGGAAATGGGAAATGGGATTTGATTCCATTACCAAATCCTCATCCCGTTCCCATATCCCGTCCCCCGGTTCTTAGTTCTTAGTTCTTAGTTCTTAGTTCTTAGTTCAGCATTTATCTTCATCACCTGCGGTATCAGCATCTCGATGCCGTCATTATTAATAATGTAATCGGATTTGCTGATTTTTATCTCTTCGTTCCATTGGAGTCGCATTCTGGAGCGGACGTTTTCTTCGTCGCATTTGTCGCGATCCATCGCTCTTTTAACTCTTACATCTTCTGGTGCTGAGACAAATATAATTTTATCAAATTGCTTGTCGAAGTTTTTCTCAAACAAAATCGCAGACTCAAACAAGACATAGTTTGCAGTCTGTTTTTCACACCATTCGTCAAAGACTTGATTTAGTTTGGGATACAATAATGTCTCAATGAATTGCAAAGCTTCTTTATTTTGAAAGAGATGATAGGAGAGAAGCTTTTTGTTCAGACTTCCATCTGCGAAATACACTTCTTCACCGAAGCGTCCGATGATGTCTTTTTTTACATCGGGAAGGAAATATAATTTCTTGGTTTCTTCATCAGAATGAAATGTGTTAATTCCTAAATGGTTGAAAATTTTACAAACGAGGCTTTTGCCGCTTCCAATATTTCCTGTTATTCCAATGCGTTTAATTCTCATTTTTTTCAATGATGATATATTCAACTTCTTTAGGTTCTATGCTGATGATTCTTGTATTATTCGGATAATCGGTGATATATATAGGAAGATAATTGTTTTCAGGATTGATGTCAGCTGTGTCGACGTTGACTTTAAAAGAGTTTTCTTTTATGATGTTATAGTCAGTTAATGATACTATATATTTGATTTTCACTTTATCAGGGAAAAGTGTTAATTTTTCTTTAGAGTTATTTGTGATTGGCACGTTGGCGATGGCTTCCGTGTATTTCTCAACGAAAATCTTTACGTTGATGTCTTTATGGTCGGCGTTTATTGATTCGTCGAGTTTAAGTGGGAGATCGGTGTCGATATTTTGGTTAATATTTCTTAACGTAAGATTTTGTGTGTAGACGTTATCTATTGATGATATTTTATTTTTTGGTCCATAAATCATAACAGAATCAGGTGTTAATTGTATTTTTCCTAATCTGTTATATTGTTTTTCGTATGTTAAATCTACGTTAGGTATAATTTTAACTTTAACAGAATCAAGTTGTTCCATGTTGAGAGAGATTCTGTTTTCGTCAAATGACACTTCACTTGGTTCTAATGCTAGGTAGTTGGCTATCTTTTCTTTGGCATAGCTGCTGCCAAAAGAGTAGGTGCTTTCGCTGTCTTTGTGCAAAGGCACCTCCTCTAATGAAATGTCTACTTTACGTCTTGAGCTTGGTTTGAAATAATAATGTAATAATTCAAATCCGCTTGTGGACATAGTGACGTTAATTTTCTGAGTTCCATTTGTAAGAACAAGGTTGGCTGGTGTATCTTTTATGTTGATGGTAAGTGGTTCTGTCACAGTATAATTGCTTGATAATTTGATTAATAGCCAAAACAATACAGCGATGAAAACGAAAGTCATCATACTGCTGAACTGCTGAAAAGTCTGTGATTTCTTTTTCTTTCTTACCATTTCTAAAGATAAATTTATGCTGCACCGCCTACTTGACTTGCGCTAGGAACGATAGCTGATTTTTCGAATTCGATCTTTGTGTTGTGGTCAACGCTAACAAGAACAGTGTGTTCTTTAACTTCTTCAACTTTACCGTGGATACCGCCGATTGTAACGACTTTATCGCCTTTTTGTAAGTTTTCACGGAATTTTTGTTGTTCTTTAGCTCTTTTGTTTTGTGGACGGATGAAGAATAACCAGAAAACAACGAAGATTAAAATAATCATAAAAATTTCTGACCATGAGGATTGTTGTGGTTGTGTTGCTTGAAGCAAAGTGATGTTTAAAATGTTCATAACTAATTATTTAAAATGTGTTAATATTTTCTACTTGTGCTTTTATTCGTAATATTGTTTCAGAAGGATTGGTGTTGGCTTTCACGATAAGTCGTTTGTTTTGAAAGCCTTTGTGTCCTTTGCTGTCATATGTTATGGTGATTTTGCCGCTTTCACCTGGTTTTATTGGCTTGCTGGAGAAGTCAGGTGATGTGCATCCGCATGTCTTTTCAATGCTTGTAATAATCAATGGAGCATTGCCAACATTCTTGAATTTGAAAGTATGACTGACTTGTTCGCCTTGTAATACCTTGCCAAAATCATATTCTGTATTCTCAAATTTTATAGCAGGAACATTGTCGCCTTTTTTTACGCCATCGGCAGAACTTGGATTGTTTACTAAACTAGTGCTCAAATTGTCACTCTTTGTCTCACATGAAACTAATCCTAATATCACAATCAATGACAAAATAAATCTTTTCATATTACTCTTATTTTCTATTTAACGTTTTTTTATAATAATTGTTCAATTCCAAACTCCTAACTAATAATCACCTTCCGCTACCAAAAATCGTCACTGAACCTTGATAACGACAGTCATCGTCGTATTTTCCAACGCATTCTAATACATAAAAATATGTGCCGTCAGGGAGATTTCCACCATCCCAATCGTTTTTATAATCTTCTGATTTATAAACGATTCGTCCCCATCTGTTAAATATTGTTAACTTAGTTGTTAAGTAATAATCGTTTAATGGGTTGTATTTGTTATGTTCAAATCCTCTTTTTTTATCTTCTTCAATGTCGTTATTGTATGCAGCGGCAGGGTCATTGTCGATTATGAAAAAGTCGTTTATGCCGTCGCCGTTAGGAGTGAAAATGTTAGGGATTTTTAACTTTACAGGTAAAACTATAATGTCTGTTGAAAAAGTTGTGTCACATCCGTAATTAGCTGATTTTACGGTTAGTTCAACTTTGAAAGGACTTCCGGATTTTGATGTTTGAGCGTAAACGTTTGTAGGTTCTAACTCGATAGATGTACTGGTTATTTCGCTTGGCTTGTCTGGATTGTCATAAAAAGCCCATGACCATGAGTTATATTCCACTGAATCGATGTCGCCTTCAAAACCAAATTTAACGTAAGGGTTTTGTATATAAGCCGTGTCTTTAGGGTCAGAGATGATTTCTAAAATTGGGTTAGGGTAGGCTCTTGGTGTAAATGATGCAGTCTGTGTGCAAGTGTCGCCATTAGCATTGACGCCAGTAACAATGACATAATATTCTTTCCAGGCTTTCAGGCCTATTGCTTCTTGAGGATTGTTTGGATTTGTCCAGATATTGGATTCATAATTGCTTCCCCATTCGTAAGTGAATGATTTGAAGTCATTTCCAGATGCAGTTGCAATGACTTTGGCATTCTGTCCGTTTTCTGCATTGTTGTTGCTGCAGGTCAATTGTGTCTGCTCGAATTCAATGTCGAACGATTCTATCATGCCGATAGTAACTTCATCATTACATTCTTCTTCTGTTTCCGGATTAGTGACCTTAACGCTATATCTAGCATTGTTTTCTGTTATAGCAGTGGTTAAATAAAAATTTGTCTCTCCGATGATGTCAATGCCGTTCTTGGCCCATTGATATGCAAAACCAGGATTTGCATTGACACTCATGGTGATTTCTTCACCATAACATACTGGCAGGCTTACCCATTCGTCAATCTTAATCTCACAGTTCATCTGAGCGTTGAGCCTGACAATGTTGATTAAGAATATCAGTAAGATAGATAGTCTGACAATTTTTATTTTTTTATTCATTTTTGACGTTTTCATAACTCTGCAAATATATGAAATTTCTAAATATAAATAATGTGAAACTGTCTGTTTTATTGCACTTTATTGTCATTTTTTTTTGAGGAAAAATTCGTTGAGATTTGTTTAGAAAATAGTGACAAAATGTCATTTTTTAACAATGGAAATAATTTTGATAGCATAAATACAAACAACCAAAAAATAATAAACAATGAGTAAAAAAGTAGATACTTCAAACACAGAGCAGACTTGTGAATCGTTGAATCGTTATGCGCGTAATCTCAACGAGTTGGCATCTTCTGGAAAACTTGATCCTGTCATTGGCCGCGATGATGAAATCCGTCGCGTGCTTCAAATTCTGTCAAGACGAACCAAAAACAATCCTATATTAATAGGTGAGCCAGGCGTTGGTAAGACTGCCATTGCAGAAGGTCTTGCGCAGAGAATCATTCATGGCGATGTTCCTGAAAATCTGCAGTCTAAAAAGGTTTATTCTCTTGACATGGGTGCACTTATCGCTGGTGCGAAATATCAGGGCGAGTTCGAAGAACGTCTGAAAAATGTAGTGAAGGAAGTCGTTGATAGTGAAGGCGAAATAATTTTATTTATAGACGAGATTCACACTCTCGTTGGCGCAGGAGCTTCTTCTGGCGCAATGGACGCTGCCAATATACTGAAACCAGC
Source organism: Bacteroidales bacterium (assembly GCA_045613185.1). Classification (GTDB taxonomy): domain Bacteria; phylum Bacteroidota; class Bacteroidia; order Bacteroidales; family F082; genus Limimorpha. The sequence goes on from JAZLAL010000066.1 coordinate 37,493, forward strand.
TCTTGCCCGTGGCGAACTCCAAGCTGTAGGTGCTACTACATTAAACGAATATCAGAAATATTTTGAGAAGGACAAGGCTCTTGAACGTCGCTTCCAAATCGTCATGGTCGATGAGCCTTCCGAAGAGTCGGCAATTTCAATCTTAAGAGGTCTTAAGGAAAAGTATGAAAATCACCATCAGGTGAGAATACTCGACGAGGCTATCATCGCCGCTGTCGACCTCTCAATTCGTTATATCACAAATCGTTTCCTTCCAGATAAAGCCATTGACCTCGTTGACGAGGCAGCTTCTCGTTTGAGACTGCAAATAAATTCTTCGCCAGAAGAACTGGAAGATATTGAACGTAAGATTCGTCAGCTGGAAATCGAACGCGAGGCTATCAAACGTGAGAAAGATAAGAAGAAAATCAATGAACTTACTAAAGTCATCGATGAACTTAATGAAGAACGCTCTAAGATAAAATCACGTTGGGAGACAGAACGTGGATTTATCGAAAAGATTCAGAATGAGAAGAAAAATATAGAACGTTATCGTTATGAAGCCGAAAACGCTGAACGTGAGGGTAATTATGGTCGCGTGGCGGAACTTCGTTACGGAAAGATTCCTAATGCGGAACAGAATATAGAAAATGCTAAAGCGGAATTGAAAAAGGTTCAGGGCGACACACCTCTCATTGATGAAGTGGTTAATGCTGAGGATATTGCAGAAATCGTTTCTCGCTGGACGGGCATTCCTGTGAATAAGATGTTGCAGAGCGAGCGTGAGAAGCTTCTCAATCTTGAAAAGGAATTACATAAACGTGTCGTGGGACAAGATGAGGCTATCGTGGCTGTGGCTGACGCAATAAGAAGGAGCAGGGCAGGACTTCAGGATGCGCGCCGCCCGATAGGTTCGTTTATCTTCTTAGGAACGACGGGCGTGGGTAAGACGGAACTCGCTAAGGCTCTCGCAGAATTTCTCTTCGATGATGAGAATAATATGGTGCGCATCGATATGTCGGAATACCAGGAACGTCATTCGGTTTCTCGTTTGATAGGAGCGCCTCCAGGTTATGTCGGCTACGATGAAAGTGGCCAGCTGACTGAAGCTGTACGTCGTAAGCCGTATTCAGTTGTTCTTCTTGACGAAATTGAAAAAGCGCATCAGGATGTGTATAATATTCTTTTACAAATCCTTGATGATGGTCGCTTGACTGACAACAAAGGTCGTCTCGTGGATTTCAAAAACACTATCATCATTATGACGTCAAACATCGGAGCGATGGCGATACAAGAGATGATGACTAAGAACGAAGAACTAAGAGCTAAGAACGAAGAACTTGAGGCTCAAAACTCAAAGATTACTGCTCAAAGCTCTGACTATGACTTTGAAGAAATGCGTAATAAAGTGATGGAGATTTTGCGTCAGTTTATGAAGCCTGAATTCTTGAATCGTATTGATGACATTATCATGTTTACTCCTTTGTCTAAAGAACAGATTATCAATGTTGTTTCAATGCAGTTCCATTCTTTGAAGAAAATGCTTAAGAAAAACGACATCGACATCGAGATGACATCGGAAGCGATGAAGCATATTGCAGAGACGAGCTACGATGTCCGTTATGGTGCACGACCTGTGAAACGTATGATGCAACGTGAACTCATCAACAACCTTTCAAAGATGATTCTGTCTGATAAAGTCAATAAGGAAAAACCAATTATCGTCGATTACGACGGGGAAGGGATTGTGTTTAGGAATTAATTCATAATTCATAATTCATAATTCATAATTCATAATTCATAATGCATAATTGTAGGGGCGTGGTTTGCTGCGTCCCTTGTTTTATTGTTTGTTTTGCATTTCAATTATAAAGTCGTCGGCGATGTAAAGGTCGCTGTAGAGATAAAGTCCAGATTCTTTGTTATGGAGTCTGGCACAAGTTTTACTTTCGTAGAAAAGCTTTAAAGCTTTGATATTGTCAATATCTAATTTTTCGGACAAGATAACAGCGATAGCACCGATACGATTGCTCATGATTATTTCCTGAACTATCGGCGATTTTAAAGGATTGTCATAATTGTTCTGTTCCATCGAAAGTAAGATATAGGTTTATAATTTCTTGATTTATAATACAAATCTGATTGTTTGGCTGGTGTTTGGATAACTCGCCTAGTGCGGTGTTCATGTCCATCAAACCTGATATATATAAATTGATGGTGTCGATGACTCTGTCGTTTGCTACGCCACCTTCAACATAATCATATTTAGCAGATGAATTTTGTCCTGTTCTGTTGCCAACGATAAATTCAAGCCATTCCTTGTCGTAAGCTTGGAAAATTTTGCAATTATATTTCCGTAAAACTTCTTCTCTGTTTAATTTATATCTGTTGATTATAACAGCTTTATTTCTTCCTGAAGCAATGTTTTTGCCCCAAGTAATGGCCTGTTCTAATAAATCTGTTACATAAAAACCCTGACCAAAATCAAGGTTTGCTCTTCCGAACTTGCAAATAGGATTTTCGATTTTGTCAGTTCCGCCATGATATACAAAGATTTCTTTCATAATTTTGATTCCCAGTTTTTCAAACATTCTAATAAACGGTCAACTAATGTTTCTCGGCTTTCGGTGTGAAGTGTTTCGTAATTTGGAACAATATAATTCTCTATCAATCCAACATTTTTCATGCGATTGTAAACATCAATATAATTGCTGTCTGTCAATCTTGCTGTCGCTTCGATACAAGTAGCGACGAATGCCATGATGATTTGCTCTTTTGATATTTTTCTAATTTGTTCCATTAAGGTGATTTTTTGTTATAACAAGTGATTGTAACAAATAACTTTACAAAGTTAAGAAAAATATTTTTAAAGTAGGGGAGTGAAAAGAGTGTTTTTGTGTTTGATTTGCAAATGATATTTTGATATGTTTTTTTTTGAGGATATCTTAAGATTTTTCAATCTCAAATCTTTTGAATTTTACTCCATTCTGGTTTTTCTCATTTACACAAAGATATGTATTTTTGTCAAGAATTTCTATCACTTGAAACTCTTTTCTTGATTTGATTTCTATTACCCAAGAATATAACTCAATGTCGTTCTTGTCAATGTCTTTGTTGTTTTTGGTGGTTTTGTTTTTGTAATCGTGTTCTTTTATGCTTACGATAATTTCCAGAAATTCTCTAATTTTTTCTGTGTCATTTGTCATTATCCAAATTTTGAAAAACAAGATAATGTTTAAAATAGTTGTTGCTAGCAATATTACTCCTATTGTTATTTCCATTTTTTAGAATTTTAAGTTAATTTTTTACCAAAGATATTTAAAGTATGTGGCAAAAGTATTGTAAATAATTCTTTAATTTATTAGATGTAAGTATCTCAATCGGATACAGTATCCAATCTGATTACAGCTGTTCGTATTCTTCGGAAAGGTCTTTGAAGAAGTCGTGTTGCAAGGCTTTGGAGATGTGGAGTAGGAGGGAAATGTCTAAATTGTCTTTTCGGAAGATTTTATGTATATGCGGACGAGTGCAGCAAATATCTTTAGCCAGCTGTGTGGCTGTGATATTCTTTTCTCTCATTACTTGCTTTATGTGTTGTCCGATATGCATAAAAAGAACGTGGAATTAAGCTTATTTGTCCCTGGGTTTCCACGCCCTTCCATCAATAAGTTATTCCACGCCAAAACAGGCGTTTCCTAACGTCTTCTTGATGGAGTTCTCTTGCGAGATATTGTGGAAATTTTGGGACAAGAATCGTTACGAAATGCTATATTATAATATGTCTAATATTTATCTTTTGTTTAATCTATATGGTGCTTTTTTGAATTTTTTAACTTTGCAAAGATACGTTTATTTAAACTATAAATAATGGTAATTTGTCAATTTTGAAAAATGTTGTTATTTGCAATGACTATACTTGCAGGAATATGTTGAATCCCTTTATCTTCTGTGTATATCACTACAGATTCACCTCGCTTGGATTTTTCCTGGAGCATACGTTTTTCAGCCAATTCTAAACCAGCATTAAGCTTTTCTACAAATTCGTTTGCTTCTTTATTTGACATAGTTTTCGTTTCTCGGAATATGCAAAGATAAGTATTTCTCTTTATAAGCAACATTGCATAACAAAAAAAGTTTTACTTATGAATAAAGGTTGGGTGAATTTTTCGTGTAATTTAGTGCAATTTCGTGGAAACAAAAAATCCGCCGAGGTTTTCGACGGATTTTCTTATTATCAAGATTTAGAATCTCAAGCTTCTGCTTCTGTTGTTTCTTCAGCTGCTGGAGCTTCTTCTGTTGCTTCTGCGTTTTCTGCTGCTGCAGCTGCTTCAGCTTCTGCTCTTCTCTTTGCTAATTCAGCGATACGTGCTTCATTAACTTTTACTTCAGCTTCTAATCTTTCTTTTTGGATAGCTCTTTTTTGTTCAGCTGTTGCTTTTACTAATTCAGCAGCTTTAGCTTCCTTTTCTTTCATCCAATTTTGGAACTTAACTTCAGCTTGTTCAGCTGTCATAGCACCTTTCTTAACACCAATCAATAAGTGTTTCTTTAACAAAACGCCTTTTTGTGAAAGGATTGAACGAACTGTGTCTGTTGGTTGAGCACCTTTGTTTAACCAATCTAAAGCTTTGTCAAAGTTGAGGTTGATTTGAGCTGGTTGTGCTACTGGATTGTAAGTACCGATTTTTTCAATGAAACGACCATCACGTGGTGCGCGAGCGTCTGCAATTACAATATGATAAAATGGTTGACCTTTTTTACCATGTCTTTGTAATCTCATTTTTGCTGACAT
>JAZLAL010000067.1:0-5752 GCA_045613185.1 Bacteroidales bacterium
AGCTTTTTCAAACTTAGCTTTCATCTTTTCTTCTAATTCTTGGTTGAAACGACGTTTAGCTTCGCCTGATTTATATTCACGGTATTGTTTTTCGTGCATTGCAAATTCGAAGAGTTCTTCTTCGTCTGGACCTAATTCCCAGCCGTTTTCTTCCATTTCTTTGCGGAAACGTGGAAGTTCATCTGGGTAGTTGTCTTGTGGGTTACCTTCGAAGAATTCTAAGCCTTTCTTCTTGGCGAGGTCAATGATTTCTTGGTCTAATTTACCTGGGAGTTGACCAGCTTTACCTAAAATCATGCCCCATGCAGCAGGGTCGATAGAGTTTTCGTAACGAGCATCGCCTTTGCTTAATGAATAGAGGTTCATCAAAGCGATGTTCTTGGTGTATTGGCTGAATGGAGTTACCAATGGAGGGTAACCGAGTTTAGGCCAGATATTTTGTACTTCGTCGAAGAGTTGAACGAGGAGTTCGTCTTCTGTGAGTTCTTTTTCACCTTTGTTTTTGAGGTTCATGTTGATAGCAGCGTGAACGCCTTTGAGGTCAGCCATGAGAGAACCCATCATACCACCTGGGAGACCGCAGCCTAACATCAATGAGTTGAGGTAACGGTTACGAGGGTCGATCCAGTAGCCTAAGAAGTCGTCGATGAAGCTTTGTGTCATCGCGCGAGCTTCCATATATGCGTTCATGTCGATGTCTTTTACTAAGAAACCAGCGTCTTTCAACATAGCTTGTACTGAAATAACGTCTGGGTGAACCATACCCCATGAAAGTGGTTCCATAGCAACGTCGATGTAGTCAACGCCAGCGTGAGCAACTTCTAACATAGAAGCCATTGATAAACCTGGGCCTGAGTGACCGTGGTATTGAACCTTGATTTCTGGGTGTTGTTTCTTGATAGCAGCGACGACTTTGCCCAATGAGAATGGACGGCCGATACCTGCCATGTCTTTCAAAGCGATTTCTTTAGCACCAGCTTGGATGAGCTTTTCAGCCATGTCGATGTAATATTCAGCTGTGTGAACTGGTGAGTAAGTGATACTCATAGCAGCTTGAGAAATCATACCTGCTTCGTTAGCCCATTGGATTGAAGGGATGATATTGCGAACGTCGTTCAAGCCGCAGAAGATACGTGTGATGTCGACGCCTTGAGCTTTCTTCACTTTGTACATAAGTTGACGAACGTCAGCTGGAACTGGGTTCATACGCAAAGCGTTGAGAGCGCGGTCGAGCATATGACATTCGATGCCGCCTTTGTGTAATGCTGCTGTGAAAGCGCGTACTGAATGGTTTGGATTTTCTCCGTATAATAAGTTAACTTGTTCTGCTGCACCACCATTAGACTCGACGCGGTCGAAGCAACCCATCTTGATGATGATAGGAGCGATTTGTTCTAATTGGTCTTTGCGTGGAACGTATTTACCGGAACTTTGCCACATGTCACGGTAAACCAAACTGAATTTTATTTCCTTTTTCATTTTATGTTTTTGTTAAAATTTCACAAAATTAATAGCTTACAAAAGTAATATTTTTTTTTCAAAATTAGGAACTAGAAATTAGGAATTAGAAATTAATTTTTTTGATGTTTAATTTCTAACTTCTAATTAAAAAAATCTGTTGTCCGTTGTCCGTTGACTATTGTCTTTTAATACACCAACAACCCAACTATAGCTCCTAATCCGATTATTGCGAACGGTCCGACTTTCTTGAAATATAAAGCGATGAATGCCACTATGCATATCACGAAACTCTTCCAGTCAATGAAGTTTTCTGGTGTGGCAAGTGTGATAGCAGCTGTTCCGATAAGTCCGATAACCGCTGGCTTTAATCCTGACATCACGCCTTTGAATATTGGATGATTTTTCCAAGCCTCATAGACTTTACATAAAAGAAGAACTATTATAAATGAAGGCAATACAACCGCAAATGTCGCTGTGAATGAACCGAGAATGCTCATGAATTCTGAAGCTCCTGATTTCAATAACACCTCATATCCGACGTATGTAGCGGAGTTGATTCCTATTGGTCCTGGCGTCATCTGTGAGATGGCGACGATGTCGGTGAATGTGGTTTCGTCAATCCAGCCGTGAACGTTAACGACTTCGTTCTGAATGAGCGGAAGCATGGAATATCCGCCTCCGATGGTGAACATGCCGATGATGAAAAATGTCAAGAATAACTCAAGATATATCATGATGTTCTTTGTTTTTATACCAACTGATGAAAGCAGCAATCACGATGACGCATATCAGTATGTAAATAGGTGAGACACTTAAAAAACAAACTAAAGTCATTGATAGAACAACGACAGCCCATGACCACCATTTCATTTTTGTGGCTTTGATCATGTCAATGACAGGGACGCCGATGAGCGCTACCACCACAGGTCTGATGCCTTTGAACGCCTTGATGACGTATTCGTTATCCTTGAAATTGGTGAAGAATATCGCAACCAATAAGATAATGAGGAAAGGAGGGAGGCAACTGGCAATAGTCGCTACAACACTTCCTTTGGTGCCTCTTAACTTATGTCCCGTCAGGATGGAAATGTTGACGGCAAACAATCCAGGCGCGGTTTGCGCTAAGGTGATGATGTCGACAAAATCCTCGTCGTTGAGCCACTTACGACTGACGAGTTCCGACTTAATAGCCGCAATCATCGGAATGCCTCCACCAATAGTGAAGGCCCCAATCTTTGCGAATATCCAAAATATCTGCCACAGACTTACCATAATCTCAATTAATTATGAATTGTCAAGACGCATCAACGACATATTTATATTTTATGGTGTCGTATGATACGTCTCTACAATTTCAATTATGCATTATGCATTATGCATTATGAATTATGAATTAATCTCAGCATTCCTTCGTTGCAGCTTCTAATCTCTTCATGATTGAGAAGATGACGATGGCTGATAACAAGCATAATACGACGAGTACGCCCCATACCATCCATAATGGCATGCCTGTGCCCCAGATTTTAGCGATGACGCTGGTTAAATAGTTGCCTATTGCAGTGACGCAGAACCAGCAGCCCATCATCATGCCTTTGTATTTTGGAGGAGCTACTTTCGTTACGAATGAAATGCCGATAGGACTTAACAATAACTCAGCGAATGTCAATACTAAATATGTGCTGATGAGCCAGTTAGGTGATACTAATGTGTTGCTTACGCCGCCAGCTGCTTTCAATTCTGCTGGACTCATGAGATGTACTGATGCCATTGCCATAACGGTGAAACCTAAAGCTGCCACAACCATACCCATACCGATTTTCTTTGGTGATGAAGGTTCCTTGTCTCTCTTTGCCAAAGCACCGAACACTGCCATTGATACAGGTGTCAAGGCGACGACGAAGAATGGGTTGAATTGTTGGAATTCTTGAGGTAAGATGCTGATTGTAGAAGGCATGCGGAGATATAATGCAGCTGCACCTCCCCATAATAATAAGGTGATGACGCCGCTGATGATTCTGTTCTTTCTTGTTTCAGCTTGGAATGTTGAGAATAAGGTGTAGACTGAAATAGCAATTAATGTCAATGCCCAGATGTTGAAACCTATTCTAGAGAATCCTGAAGCTGTGTTTGCGGTGTAGTCGCGTGCGAAGAAGGTGAGGCACAAGCCACTTTGTTGGAACGACATCCAGAAGAAGATGACGACAGCGAATACCATGAATAAGGCTGTCATACGAGTGCGTGTTTGCTCTGGAGTGAGTTCAACGACTTTGACGGTTGTGCTGCCCATTTCCTTAGCTTGTTTTGTGTTGACGTCAGCGTGTTTGAACCAGTTGCGGCAGCAGATGTAAATCGCCATTGAGAGTACCAATGAGATACATGCTACGCCGAAACCATAGTTATATGCTGTTGATAATGAGTCGATGTAATTTTGTGCGAAAACAGCCAAGTCGCCAGTGTTGCCTTGTTGTGCTGCGAGAACCTCGAATGATTGTAAGGCATCGGCTGAGATTGTTCCATTGAGATATTGATGAGCGAGTGATGGAATCTGTGGGACGTAAGTGAAGCCAGCTTTGCCGAGGAAGAGATCGGTGACTTTCGTCGCTGTCATTGGAGCGAACATAGAACCGATGTTGATAGCCATGTAGAAAAGGCTGAATCCGTTGTCGCGGAAAGGACTATATTTTGCCTCGTCGTATAAGTTGCCGACCATGACTTGAAGGTTGCCTTTAAAGAGACCTGTTCCTATCGCGATGAGAGCGAGTGCCGAGAACATGGTGACTTTAGCTGTCGCGCCCATCATCGGGACTGCGAGAAGGAGGTAACCGAGGAACATGACCACGATACCTGCTCTTACCATTTTGCCGTAGCCGAAACGGTCGGCGAGGATACCGCCGATGAGAGGCATGAAGTAAACGAAGCCGAGGAATGCACCATAGATTTGACCTGATTGAGCCTCGTTGAAACCGAATTTAGCTTGCAAGAAAAGCACGAAGATAGCAAGCATGGTGTAATAACCGAAACGTTCGCCAGTGTTGGCTAATGCGAGGGCGTAAAGCCCTTTTGGATGACCTTTAAACATGATTTTTTTCTTTTCGTAAATTTTTTGCAAAAATAAGAAAAAAGACTTTTTGACTAAAGCTATTGAGCTAAGGCTTTTGAACTTTTTTTGCTCAATGCTTGCATCCCATCACTTGTAGCCTCAAGGTTTAAAAGTCAGGACTTTTTTAATTAGGAGTTTTTTTGAATTGAAAGTTGAAAATTGAAAATTAAATTTCAGTTTTCAGTTTTCAGTTGCTCACAGCTCCGTAGGAGCGACAGACAATAGGCAGGTATGGAGCACAAAGTGCGGAATGCCTGCAAGAAAAGTTTTAAAACAAATCATAGCGCCGTAGGTGCGACAGAATCTTTTTTTTCTGTCGTGCTTACGGCACTTTTTATATCATTCCGGTCATTAATGCAGGGGTTTCGTGCTTCGCACTCCACCGCCTGCCTATTGTCTGTCGTCACTACGTGACTTATTTTTTTAAATTGAAAATTGAAAGGTGAAAATGGAAAATTGGCTGACAGCTATCAGCTATCAGCTATCAGCGGTCAGCCGTCAGTTGAAAATTTCAGTTTTCAGTTTTCAATTTTCAACTCGTTGCGTTAGGGATTGGAGCGGCATCCTTTGCGAGCGAGTCGGGGACGGGTTTCGGGGACGGGAATTGGGAACGGGAATTTTGAGATGGATTTTGGATTTTTTATGTAGAGACGCGTCAATGTGACCATAAAAATAAACACACATTGACACGTCTCATTTTTTTGTAGGATTCGTATTTGTTTTTTGAGACGTGTCAATGCGTTTTATGGTATGTTGCATTGACGCGTCTCTACGGGAACGATTTCTTTTTTTACTCGTTGCGTTAGGGATTGGAGCGGCATCCTTTGCGAGCGAGTCGGGAACGGGTTTCGGGGACGGGAATTGGGGACGGGAATTGGGGACGGGAATTGGGGGGGAGCGAGACGGAAACATGGCGAGCAAAGATATAGCGGAAAGCCCGACGCGAAGCGGAACGCCCAAAAGAAGACAAAAGTCAACAAGCCTGCAAGTTTTTTTTAGTTAGGAATTATCCCAAAATCCCTTAGTTCCTTAGTTCCTCAAATCCTCAGTTCCTAAAAAAAGAAGCGCCACTTTTAACAGCAGCGCTTCAACTTATAGTTTAAAGGCAATAACTTTAGTCATTTGCCATTAGTCATTAGTCTTATTGAGTTACTCTTTCTAACCATTTAACCATGCCGAACATGACGCCCA
>JAZLAL010000068.1:0-12048 GCA_045613185.1 Bacteroidales bacterium
GATGTCTGCCCATTTGCTTGGTTCTTCGTCCAAAAGATGTTCGTCTTCTGGCTTAGGTGCTGTGAATGGGTGGTGTTTTGCGTAGTATCTTTGTGTCTCTTCGTCCCATTCCAAAAGTGGGAAGTCGATGACCCATAATGGCTTGTAGTCGTCTGGGTTACGGAGTCCGAGTTGATTACCCATTTCAAGACGTAAGCAGTTCATTTGTTCTCTTGCTTCCATTGTCTTGCCGCATAAGATGAGCAACATGTCGCCTGCTTCTGCGCCGCAGCGGTCTAACCATGTCTTCAAATCTTCTGGTGCGTAGAATTTATCTACTGATGACTTGATACTGCCGTCTTCGTTATATTTAACGTAAACCAAGCCTTTAGCTCCGACTTGTGGTCTCTTGACGAAGTCTGTCAAAGCGTCGATTTGTTTGCGTGTGTATGATGCACAGCCTTTAGCGTTGATAGCAACGACTAATTCTGAGTCGTCGAATACAGGGAATCCTTTGCCTTTTGCTAAGTCGGTGAGTTCAACGAACTTCATGTCGAAGCGGATGTCTGGCTTGTCGCTGCCGTAATATTTCATAGCGTCGTGCCATGTCATACGTGGGAATTTGTCGAATTCTAATCCCTTGACTTTCTTGAAGAGATGTTTTGTCAAACCTTCGAATGTGTTCAAAACGTCTTCTTGTTCAACGAATGACATTTCGCAGTCGATTTGTGTGAACTCAGGCTGACGGTCAGCACGAAGGTCTTCGTCGCGGAAACAACGAACGATTTGGAAATATTTGTCGAAACCAGCAACCATCAATAATTGCTTGAATTGTTGTGGTGATTGTGGAAGAGCGTAGAATTCACCTGGATTCATGCGTGATGGAACGACGAAGTCGCGTGCTCCTTCTGGTGTCGATTTAATCAAACATGGTGTCTCTACTTCGATAAATCCTTGTTCTGACAAATAACTTCTTGTCTCAATAGCAACATTGTGACGTAAGATGAGGTTGTTTTTCAAAGGATTACGACGTAAGTCTAAGTAACGATATTTCATGCGGAGGTCGTCGCCGCCGTCTGACTTGTCTTCAATTGTGAAAGGAGGAGTCTTACTTGCATTCAAGATGTTCAACTCGTTGAGCTGTATCTCGATTTCTCCTGTTGGGATATTTGGATTCTTTGATTCTCTTTCAATGACTGTTCCTTTAGCTTGGATGACGAACTCACGTCCTAAAGTACGAGCTTTTTCAATGACTTCTGCTGGGCTGACGCCTTCTTGCAAGAAGAGCTGTGTCAATCCGTATCTGTCGCGGATGTCAATCCATAAAAGAGTGCCTTTGTCACGGACGCGTTGCACCCAACCGCTTAAAACGACTTCTTTTCCTGCATCAGCAAGACGAAGTTCTCCACAAGTATGTGTTCTGTACATATTATATCTGTTTTATTTTTTTATTTTAATCAAAAATGACCTACAAAAATAATGATTTTTATTTTTCTTTTATCACTTTCATGCAACAATTTCTGCAGTCGAAATCTAATCTGAATCTGCCTTTGTCATTGACTAAATACAATGATGTCGCAGGTTTGCCTATCTCTTTGCTACATATATTGTTAGCGTAACGAACACAGTGTTTTGTCGTCATCACGACTAATTCGTCATTAGAACGTAGTTTCTCCAAACCGTCTTCAATTATTTCAACGCCGTGCATCTCATAAAACTCTCTCGACTTTGCATTGATGACGTTGCCGAGATAACTTAAATTATCTTTGGGGAAAATTGCATTTGTCTCTGGTCTTACAAATGTCTCTCTTTCATTGCGGTGTTTCTCAACGAGATAAGATTTTAATTTCTCCACCAAATCCTTTTTCATCTCACCAAGAATAGAAGCTCTGATGAAATAAGCTATTTGTGATTCTTCGGTCACTGAGCTTGTCGAAGTGCCGATGTCTGCCTTCGACAGGCTCAGGCACCCTTGTCCGTTGTCTGTTGTCTGTTGACCAAAATCAACATCAATCTCTTCCACCGCAAATTCCGTATCGCCCCATTGTGATAACTTACTTTTTATATTATCTAACGCCTTTTCTGTGTTTATCGCGACTTCTTTCTCTATGGAAATATTTGTAGTAACGTATTCACAATCTTCGTTATATAACTTCGCTGATAAAGCAAATCCGTCTTCTGTGTCGGAAAATCTTAGACTGATTTTTTGTTTTCTGTTGCCATTAGATTTCTCCAACTCTTTTTCCCAGACGTTATCGTGATTTCTGAAGATTTTGCTTCCTTCAATCTTGAATCGCGTCGCCATCGAGATGTCAGTATTGCTCGTAATAGTCTGTGTCAGAGAACGTGTTTTGTTTTCTGCGACAGCATTAACATTAAATCCCAAGAGATTGTTTTCTCTGTCTAAGAAACAGAGTCCGTCGCCGTTATGGAGTTCTTTTCCTGTTCGGATTGTGATGGATTTATTTTTGACTTTCTCTATCGTGCCGAGATATTCGCCCATTGATTTTGGTGAATAAGGAGCGTCGATATACTTTTGTCTTCCGTGGATGAAGTAGTCGGTGAAGCCTCTCGAAAATGACTTCTCCGGTGCTGGATAGAATGTAGGATTGCTTTCTCCGCGCGAGCTTCTGCAGATGTCGTCGCGTTTTGCAATTATTTCGTCGATTCTATTTCTGTAATATGCAGTGACGTTTTTGACGTAATCGATGTCTTTTAATCTTCCTTCTATTTTGAAAGAAGTGATGCCTGCGTCGATGAGTTCTTCTATGTTTTTGGAGTTATTCAAATCTCTTAATGAAAGGAGATGTCTGTTGCTAATCAAGCGTTTGCCTTCTGCGTTTTCGAGGTTCCAAGCGAGGCGACAAGGCTGGGCACACGCACCTCTGTTGGCAGAGCGACCGCCTATTACATGACTGAGATAACATTGTCCGCTGTATGAAACGCACAACGCGCCGTGGATGAAATATTCTAAAGGAACTGTGGTTTTTGAGCGAATGTCTTTTATCTGTTCGATGCTGAGTTCGCGAGCTAAAACTACTTGCGAGAAACCGACGTCTTCCAAGAACTTCACTTTTTCTGCTTCGATGTTATGACATTGAGTGGAAGCGTGCAAGGCGATAGGAGGCATGTCCATATTCAATAATGCCATATCTTGAACTATGAGCGCATCGACGCCTGCGTTCCAGCAGTCGTAAGCGAGCTTGCGAGCGTCTTCTAACTCACTGTCGTACAACAAAGTGTTCATCGTGTCGTACACCTTTGCATCGAAGAGAGCAGCGTGTCTGCACAATGCTTCTATGTCTTCGATGCTGTTGCCGACCTTTTCACGCGCTCCGAAACTAGGTCCGCCAATATATACTGCGTCAGCGCCATGGTTGATGGCAGCGATGCCAACTTCCAGGTTTTTCGCTGGCGATAAAAGTTCTATCTTTTTCATAAGGAAATGTTTGTTGCAAAGATAAGAAAAGTCAATAAGACTACAAGTCAACAAGATTTTTTTGCAGTGAGCTTTGAGCAGTGAGCAATCTTACTAACTCCTCACTCCTCATTCCTAACTAAAAAAATGCTTCCCACATCCACCAATTCTCCGTCGTATAATTCGATGAGGTTGAAGTTGTTGTCTTTTAGGAATTTGTCTAGTTCTTCTTTTTCTTTAAGATTTTTTGTGCTACCGCAAACGATGAGATTATTCTTCCAAACGCCGCAACATCCAGGGAAAAATCCATGGTCGTGACCTTCTAATTTGATTTGTTTCGGGTCGATGTAGAGAACGAACTTTTGTACAGACGTGTCAACGATGTCCTCTGTAAAAGGGTTTTCGTTTTGCTTTATAAATAACATAGTTGACGCGTCTCTACTTTGAGCTTTGAGCTTTTCGGTCGCTGAGCCTGTCGAAGCGCAACACTCTGCGTCTTTGCGTCTTTGCGACTCTGCAACTCTACTGTTGTCCGTTGTCTGTCGTCCGTTGACAGCATTGAAAATGCCTTCATCTGACGTTATAAAACAATTCTCATTCAACGCCACAAGATTACATCTCGTATATCCTTGATTTACATTGATATGATTTTTATATAAAGACAAAATTGTGGAATCGGTATGTTTTAGATTATGTATCAAAGTGTCGCCAATTCCGACTGCGTTATATGGAACCGTTTCCGGATATTTCTTCCCGACTTCTTTCTTGCCTTCTGTTAATTTTATCTTTCTTTTCTTCAACTCTTTGACGATTCTCTTCGGCGCATTCGGCGCGTAAATGAGTCCGTCTTTTGTTTGAAAAAAGAAAATGTCAGGATGAGCAGATATTGATTTGTATGTTGTTTCAGTAGGATTTAAAAACAAGACGTCACCGAGTTTCTTGAGATTTTTCTTCGCTTCCTCTGGCATTCTCGAATCTGCGATTATCGTAGGAAGTTCTTCTTTTGAAGTAATAGTAAAATCAAATTGATTCCGCATCTCTGCGTCTCTGTGACTTTGCGACTTAAATTCAACACTATTAAAACTTTCTAACAATAATTTCTTGTTTTCACTCTTCCATCCAATAGCGTGATTTATCTGCGACTCTGGAACATTGATAATAATGTTAGTCTGCGTTTGTGTCTGAGTCAGAGTCTGCGTCAATTTCTCTTTCCAGATATTACTGAAAACCATCTCGGCAAAGTTTTTATGGTAAGGCCCGGCAACGTATGCCTCGCTATCCAATTCATCCGATGCATGAAGTCCGATTCTCAAGACTTTAACATCATTTTCAATGAAATATGTATATAATTTTGAAGAACGTCTGACAGCTTCTTCAATAGAAAGTGCCTGATAATCTCCAGACAGATACATCGTTGCCAACTCTGTGTCTTTCACTACGATACAAGGATATATGCGAGTTTCTTTCGCACCGAGGTTTACGATATCTTTTGCTGTCTGAAAATCCTGGTGCTCGGTGCTTGAAGGAAGTCCTATCATCATTTGTAATCCTAGTGTAATTCCTTCTGAGAGAATTATTTGTGATGCTTCAACGATGTCGTTATAAGAATGTCCGCGTTTGCAAAGTTTCAAGACTTCATCATTGGTGCTTTGTGCTCCGAGTTCGATGTTGCACATTCCGTAACGCTTGATTTCTTGTACGCGTTGCAAGGATATGTAATCGGGACGCGTACTGCAACGGATTCCGTCAATGAGTCCTTTGTCGAGGTAAGGTTGCACAGCTTCGAGATAATCATTTTGCATACCGATTGGCAGTCCAGTGAAATTACCTCCGAAAAATGCCACTTCAACAAAACGCTTTTCTTCTTTGAAGGAAGTTAAATGATTGTCTATTATCGCTTTAACGTCGTTAGGTTTGACAATGTCATTCAGCCCCGTAATGCTGAACTGATTACAATAGACGCAGCGATAAGGGCAGGCAAGTTCTGGTAAAAAAATCGGTATGTTGTAATGTTTTATCATACTGCAAAAATCATAAAAATTTCATTCCAAAAATATTTCTTTTTTCAATTTAATACGATAATAATCGGATATTCGTTTTATTTGCATAAATGTTAAAATAACGTACCATTTCTTAATTTTTTTTGTGAAAATTAGAGTGTTAACCTAACGTCAAAATTATTATATTTGCAAAAATCAATTTAATTTAAAAAATACTATGAAATTACAAATCAAAAACTTTATTCTTGTCGCTATGTTGACTCTTGTAACTATTGGAGGAACAACAAGTTGTAGCAGTAAAAAGAAATTGGCTAAGAAAGAATACGAAGCAAAAGTAGAACAAGCAAAAGCAGATTTGAACGCTATTATTGAAGGCACTACAGAATGGACTTTGGAAGAACAAAAAGCTAGAGTTGATGAAATAGAAAAAATGAATCTTCAAAATGAAGAAGTGAACGCATTGATTGTAAAAGCAAAAGAGGTGATTGCACGAGAAGAAGCTGAAGCTGCGCGCCTTGCTGAAGAAGAACGTTTGCGTGAACTTGAAGAACAGAATAAAAATAAAGCTAAACCACAGACCTCATTGTCAGATTATTTCGCTATCATCGCAGCTGCTCCTAACGCAGAAATCGCTAATGAGAAAATCGCAGAGGCCTTGAAATTGTTCGCTTCTCCAGACGTTCCTGTTTTGATTATCATTTATAATGTTGGCGATATTATTGATTATGATGCTCCTACAACAGCAGAAAGATACCTTAACTACATAAAGGATCAAAAGAAAGTGGCTGTTAGCGTTAATAATATCAAGTATGATGATAACAACAAAATCACTGAGTTAGAATTAATTAAAAATTGATAGACATGAAAAAGATATTATTGACTTTGTTATTTGGAATATTCGTATTCGGAAATGCTATAGTTGCTCAAGAATTAAGTTATGAACGTAAGCAAGCTGTTGATAGCCTTGCACTTGAAAAAGTTCGTGACTTGAGTAAATATGTTAAAATCGTAGGTTCTAAGGAAACGCCTTGGAGCGAAGCCAATAGAGTTATCGACCGTGCTGAAGAACTTTTCGCACCTGATGCAGAAATCGGCGTCTCTTCTTTGTCTTCAAATGAAGTTAAATATTACAAAGTTCGTCAATACCTCGAAAGATTAATGCGTCTCAACTACGACCGCGTTGAAATAGATTGGTACAAAATAGAGTATGTAAGTGATTTACAACGTCAACCTGATGGTACTTATGTTGGAGTTATCACTGTGTTCCAGACATTTAAGGGATTCGATAAAGAAGGTCGTCTCATTTATCAAGACACAACTAAAAAAGATATCACAGTCTATGTGAAACGCAAGGAAACTCAAATCGGTGGACGTCTCATCGGTTTCTGGGATGTGTTGCTCGGTGATATGAGAGTTAAAGAAACTTCACTTAAATAATGTCAATAGACTTAGACGTGTCAATGATTCTTGAAATAAACACTCATTGATGCGTCTTAATTAAGTTTTTCAAAATATTGTAATGAGAAAATATTTCTTCGTCTGGACCTTTATTATTTTAGGTCTTGTAGTTAAGACATCTGATGCTCAGGTATATACTAATCTCGGTGATGTGCAAACCGATGAGAGAGCTTTCTATACAATGACAAAGCAAATGAGTCAGTTTATGAGTCGCTTCAATTATGAAGAAGACCAATATGGCACAAAAATTAACCCTGATTCAGCAGATTATCGCGATAGAATGAAACGCAAAAATGTCTTGCCTCTCTTGTTTGATATGGAAAATCCTAGAACTAACGGCTCTTTGCGTGACTTCTTCATCGCTGACCTTACAGAAACAAACTCGAACTATTTTGAATTTCTAGGCGGGAAATGGTACTCAGAAGTGTCTGCAACATTCAAAATGAATGGCGAAAAAGTGGATATCAGCATGATTTTCACTATAGAAAAAGAAAACCTTGGATCTAAATGGGTGCTGACAAATGTATATTTCTCCGACTTCAGCAAATTGTTCCCAAAAGGTGATATCGCTGAACAACAAAAACATTTCTTGCATCCGATGAGTCACGAACTGGACTTCATGAATATTCATAAAGTCTTTAAAACACCAGAATGTATTGAATATTACGCATCTAATTCATATTCCCCTGATTATCTTTCAATATTCTTTTATGAAGTGAAAAAAGGTAACTTGGTGTTCGAAAAAATCAATAGCGAGAAATTTCATGTCTTCCAAATAGATAATTGGTATTTTGAAGTGTCGTGGTTTAATAGAGAAGGTCTTAATACTGGTTGGCTCATTTCTAATCTTATCTTCTTGAAAGATGATGAAAAAGAGGAACTTCTGAAATTTTATCAACCAAATATCAATAAACAACAATGAAAAAATTATTAATATTTTCAATATTATTATTTTCTTCTGCCTTCTTGAATGCTCAGGTGTCTTTGTCTGATAAAGATATTAAAGAGTATGAGTCTCAAGTACATCAGATGGTTAGATACCTTCAAGAGACTCTTAATTTTATTGGAGACCCAGATAATTATGCTCAAGAAAAAGACATTATTTTTAAAGAAAGCTATAGCAAAGTATTTAGAGATGAATATGTTCAAGTGGAAGACGATCTTGATGAAAATAGAGGAACAACAATAAATAAAGACGTTCAAGCTTATCTAAAAGATATTGATTTCTTCTTTGATGATGTTGAATTTAACTTTGATATACAGAATGTTACACCTCAAATAAATGAATTTGGTGAGACATTCTTTAAGGTGGAAATGGTTAGAACAATCGTAGGTAATACTATAACTGGTGATTCCGTAAATAATTCAAGAAATCGTTTCCTCGAAATAAATCTTGATAGCTATAAAAAAGAACTTAAGATAGTTAGTTTCTATACAACTAAACCAAATGCTAAAGAGGAACTTTACAATTGGTGGAACTCAATGAATATCGCATGGAAAAATTATCTTGCTAAAGATATCTTGATTTATAATGACGTGGAAATGAGCAGGATAAATAAGATTTTAACAGATGGTTATACTGTCTTAGTTAAAAAAGATTTTCTCTTGCAGGATTCTTTTATGATTGTTGAAAATGATACAATGTCGATGGATCGTATCGATGAATTGTATGGCCATAAACCTGATACTGTCATTTATATTGATGACGTAGTGTCACGTTGGGTTGAAGATACTGTAAAGGCATTATTGTCACCTATTTATGATGCACTTCAACAAATAACCAAGACGGTCGAACTTAATGTCGCCGATGATGAAAATATCACAAGTCTGGAGCCTTTGTCTGAACTTTCAGAATTACGTTCGCTTAATTGCTCGGGCACTAAAGTGTCGGATATCAATCCAATCCGTAACTTAAATAAAATTAAGGAATTAAATATTAGTGGAACGAATGTTACTGATATTTCAAACTTAAAATATGCTAATGTCGTTCAGGATTTTAAAGCTGATAATATACAAATAAGCGATATATCTGTAGTGTCGTTCTTTAAAGATTTGAATAGTCTTTCTTTGGCTAATACTAATGTGAATGATATTACTCCTGTGTCAAAATGTGTTAACTTAACAACTCTTAACTTGTCAGGAACACAAATTACAGATTTATCTCCTTTGACTAACTTGTTGAAATTGTACGATTTAGATATTGCTAATACATTGGTGACAAATATATCTCAATTACAAGGCCTTGTAAATCTGCATTTTTTGAATGTTGAGGGAACTAAAATAACAGACTTGTCACCATTGAATAGTTTAGACAGACTTAATGAAATTAATTTCTCAAATACACAGGTCTCAGATTTGATGCCATTGGATAATATGTCCCGATTAACTAAGGTTTATTGTGATAACTCATTGGTTGATAAGGGAATAGCTGATAACTTTATGGGCTCTAATCCAAATGTTCTTGTTATTTATGAGACTAAGGCTTTAGAATTATGGTGGAATGCTCTACCTTCTTTCTGGAAAGATTTGCTGACAGATCAAGCAATGACAAGCAAGAAGCCTACAAAAGAGGAATTACATTCTATTATTAACATAAAAAATCTTAAGATAAATCATTTCATTCAAGATGCGGAGCCAATTAGTCGCTTGACAAACATAGAGTTCCTTGATATGTCAGATTCTAAAATTGATGATTTGTCACCGCTTTATGGATTGCATAATCTTAAGTCATTAAATGTTAAAAATACTGCTGTTTCTGATTTGTCATCTTTGTCTAATCTTAAAAACTTAAAAGATCTTAACATAGAAAATACAGCCGTCAAATCATTGAAACCACTTCATGAGCTTTCTAATTTATCGAAAATATATGCTGATGGAAGTAAAATAAATAGAGATGAGGTTATCGGTCTAAAGAGAAAACAAAGACAGGTAACGGCTGTGTATCAAACAGATGAGCTTAGATTGTGGTGGGGAAACCTTGATTTGGCATGGCGTGAGATTTTTAATAATCATCTTTTGTGTAATTCAAATCCTACAGCAGAACAATTACAGTCTATCGTTGATATTGAGGAAGTTATAGTTGATCCAAGCAATGTTGTATATAGTTTGGAACCATTAAGACAAATGGCATTCTTGACAAAGTTAATACTTAATAACAATCAGATTCAAGATCTTACACCATTAAATGATAAAGAATTTTTAGAAATATTGTCGGTAAGCGGTAATCCTGTTGATAATATTGCGCCATTGGCAAACTCTCATTCATTGAAGAACTTAAATATTGAAAATACACCTGTTTCCGATTTGACACCTATTGCTTTATTGAAAAACATAAAAGTTCTTAACATAGGCGGTACATCTGTAAGAAATCTTAAACCTATTGCGGAATATAAGGTGTTAGAAGATCTGTCAATCGTCAATACTTTTGTAAAAAGCGTTGCGCCATTGGAAAATTTATCTTCTTTGAAACATCTTAAAGCTTATAAAACGAAGATCAAGAGTAAGCATATTGAATTCTTGAAACAGAAGTTCCCAGATTTGAATGTGATTTATTATTAATCGATAATCCAATCTCCAATAATTTGATTTGCAAGTTGTTGGAGATTTTTTTTGGAGAAAGTACTATCGTAATAATTTAAGGAATGACGTCTTTCCAGCTTACTTGTGTAGTTTGATAATCTGTATGTTTTATGCATGCTCGTACCTTTAATCCATTCGTAATGTGTGATTGTCGGTACTATTCCAGCATTTTCAATATACACAGAATCATTGTCATAAGCGACTGTTATCTTTGCCATTCCGCCAAGAACTCTTGGAGCTGCTAATTGTCCAGAGGTGTAATTGCCTAAAGAATAATAACATAGAGCTTTGTTGCCGTTGTCACATTCAATCCATTCGATGCTTTGTAAAACATGAGAGTGTGTCCCGATTATTAAATCAGCTCCGTTTTCTGTCATCAGTTTCGCTAATTGACGTTGGTTTTTATTTGGATTATAAACATATTCTTCACCCCAATGCGGAAAGACTATTGTGAAGTCAGCTAGCTGTTCTGCTTTGCGTAAGTCATTTATAATTAAGGCTGTATCAATTAAGTTAACTAAATAAGACTTGTCTTTGGGAACAATGTGGCCATTTAAACCATAAGTGTAATTTAAAAGAGCAAACTTGATTCCATTTTTTTCAATAATTTTTACAGTTTCTCTTTCATCCTGATTTTCGTTAATGCCTAAACATGTGATTTCTCTATGCTTCTTCCAATATTCGATACAATTGTGAACTCCTTGAACTCCAATGTCTAAAGTATGATTTGAAGCATGAAGAACAACATCGAAACCAGCTTCGATAATAGCGTCACCGAGTTCAAAAGGAGAATTGAAATTTGGATAACCGTCATAAGGACGAAAACTGCCACCAAGAATTGTTTCCTGATTTATTATAGCAATATCGGCTTCTTGAAAATCATTCTTCATGACCTCAAAAAGCCGATTGAAATTGTATGTGCTGTCGTTAATTCTGCCTGATTTTAATACCGAGTTGTGAATCAGGTTATCTCCAACAGCAACTATCGTAACAACATTATTATTAATTTGCTTATTATCAAGATGTTTTATATTGTTATTGTCAGGATGTACTAATCCAAAACTTAGTATTAATAATAATGTTTTTATCATATTAAATAATGCTTAGATATTAATCGTCGTAAGAGATAAGTTTACCTCTGCTGTTAAATTCAATTTCTAATGTATCGTTAAGTTCGATTTTTATACGATTGAATTCTCTTTCTATATCAGTGATACACATATCATTATGATATGCTTCTACATAATTTGTGATTTCTGTTAGGATGAAACCTGTAGGAATACATTTTTGTTTGCTGCTGACGTTAGTCCAATCGCCTTTTGCGTTAAATTCGATTTCGGTGCCGTCTTCGAAACGAACTTTATAGTCGATGTCGGCAAATTCTCTGTCGCTGAAGACGTATTGAACTTTATAGTCTTGAAAATAAGTTTTAACAAATTCTTGTGCTGTTGCAGGAAGTTGTCCAAGTTTTGTCATGCCGTTTTGAGCGAATGCGCTTGCACTCAAAAAGATAGCTAATACTAATGTTAGGATGTTTTTTTTCATTGTCAATAGATTTTAAGTTAGTATTAATTAGTTTTATTTTCTTATAAAGTAGTTTGTCTTATTTTGCTT
>JAZLAL010000069.1:0-8367 GCA_045613185.1 Bacteroidales bacterium
AAATGCTGATTGCGCTGAATATTACTTCATGATTGCTCCAGCAACAGAAACAGTAGACGCAGAATACATCAAGTCAAATGGTGAAAAACAAGCAACAGCTTTCACAAAGACATTCGAAAACTTGACATCAAACACAGCATACAAAGTCTATGCTCTTCCAGTTGACGTTGACGGATTCAATGGTGAAATCAAGAGCGTAGAAATCTCAACAATCGCTCTCGTTCCAGCTGTCGAAATTACAAAAGGTGAAGTCTTGACATATTCGTTGTCAGCATCATTCGCTCTTAACACAGACTGTGTTGAATATTACTTTATGATTGCAGAATCTTCAGAAACAGTAACAGCAGAAGACATCGCAAACGGCGAATTCCAAACAGAAGCTTATGCTCATACATGGGAAAATTTGAAGCCAAATACAAATTACACAATTTATGTTCTTCCAATTGACGTTGAAGGTAATGCTGGTACAGTTAATACATTTACAATAAAAACAAGAGTAGAGGCTGGCGTTTCTGAAATTTATTTTGATATTGAAAAATTAAATGAAACAACAGTTACAATAACAGCAACACCAAACGAAAATACAGTTTTATATCACTATATCGTAATTGAAAAGGCAGAAGCTGATTCAATCGGTGAAGACGCTGTAATGCAAATGCTTAATGCAAATGAAAATTATCTTGACAGTGTAGCTGACGTGTTCACAATGACTGTTGAATCAAATGTAGGATATTATTTCATAGCACAAGGTAAGAACAGAGATGACAAATGGGGTGAAGTTACAAAAGCAGAATTTGTTGTAGCAGGTCCAGCAGCAGTTGAAACAACAGTTGAAAAATTGAATGAGACATCAGTTAAGGTTACAGCGACACCAAACGGAAACACAGTTTCATATCAATACATCGTTATTAAAAAGTCAGAAGCTGAGGCAATGGACGAAGCATCCTTGATTCAAAAGCTTGAAGCTGCAAACAGCTTGAATGGCGTTGAAGAATGGACATATACAGTAGAATCAAATGTTGAGTATTACGTCATAGCACGCGGCAAGAACGCTGACGGCATGATTGGCGAAATGACACAAGTCGAGTTCACAGTAGCAGGTCCAGCAACAGTATCAGTTTCAGTTGAGAAATTGAACGAGACAACAGTATCAGTTGCAGCTACACCAAACGAAAACGCAGTTGAATACAGCTACATCATCATCGCAAAGGCAGAAGCAGACGCAATGACATCAGAAGAAATCGCAGAAAGACTCAACGCCAGCGAAAACAAATTCGCCGCTGCTAATACAAAAGAATTCACAGTAGAATCAAACGTTGCATATTACGTGATGGCACAGGCTGTCAACGCAGACGATATGAACGGCGTTGTTACACAAATCGAGTTCACAGTAGCAGGTCCAGCAGCAATATCAATTGTTGTTGAAGAAGTGTCTAAATCATCAGTTAAGGTTACAGCAACACCAAACGAAAACACAGTTTCATATCAATACATCGTCATTGAAAAGGCAGAAGCTGACACACTCAGCGCAGAAACCTTGATTCAAAAGCTTGAAGCTGCAAACAGCTTGAATGGCGTTGATGAATGGACATACACAATCAAATCAAATGTTGAGTATTACGTCATAGCACGCGGCAAGAACGCTGACGGCATGATTGGCGAAATGACACAAGTTGAGTTCATGGTTGAAGAAGCAGGTCCAGCAATAGTTGAAATAGAAGTTAAAGAAGTATCTGACACATTAGTTTCAATTACAGCAACACCAAATGAAAATACAGTTGAATATCATTACATAATCATTGAAAAAGCAGAAGCTGATACAATAGGTGAAGATGCTTTGATGGAAAGACTCAATAATAATGAGGACTTCCTTGAAGGTGTTACAACAAAAGAATTCACAGTAGAATCAAACGTTGAATACTATGTAATTGCACAAGCTGTTAATGCAGACAGTGTATTTGGCAAAGTCACAATGGTTGAGTTCCTCGTAGAAAGTGGTTCATCAGTATCAGAATTAAACTACATCTTTGAGGTTTATCCAAATCCAGCAAGTGAATATGTAAGAATAACATCAAACAATGAAATTGAAAGTCTGATTATATTCTCAATCGATGGTAAGATTGTATATTCAGAAGATGTAAATCAAGAAGAGACAATGATTGATGTAACATCATTCGCAAAAGGCTCTTACCTCGTAAGAATGATTTCAAACGACAAGATATTCGTCAGAAGAATCATTGTTAGATAAAGCTTTAAAATTCTAGGATTTTAGAATTATAAAAAGGTCGAAGAAAAATCTTCGGCCTTTTTTGTTTTGTTGTCAACAGTCAATAGTCAATGGTCAATAGTCAACAGTTTTCAAAAAAATGAAAAATTAACTGTCAAAATATTTGTTTTTTTCTGATAAAAAAAATAAATTTGCAAGACTATAAAAATAATGAAATTCTTATAAAATGGCATATATTTCTTTTGATAAGCAGCATTTGGTAAACCTAGAATTTACTATGAACAAGGAAATTTTACGTTCAAATAGATCGGGTGCCTTTTGCAACACGACAATTATTGGTTGTAATACCAGAAAGTATCACGGACTGTTAGTTGTTCCGCAGCCGCAGCTAGATAATTACAATCACGTCTTGCTTTCGTCCATTGACGAGACTGTTATTGTTAACAAAGAGGAGTTCCATTTTGGCGTTCATCAGTATGAAGACGGAACTATCATGCCTCACGGACATAAATATCTGAGAGGATTTTCCGCAGAGCCTATTCCAACTTTATTGTATAGGGTAGGAGGAACAAAAATTACAAAAGAATACATTTTTGCAGATAACGAAAATCGTATATATATAAGGTATAATGTTGTTGAAGCCGCACAGCCTATTACGTTGCGCTTGCAGCCGTTTTTGGCATTCCGCAATGTTCATAGCCTTACTCATGAAAATCACGATGCAAATCGCAAATATAAGCCATTGAAAAATGGAGCTTCATGGCAGATGTATGAAAGCTATGATTCTTTGTGTTTTCAGATTTCAAAGAGTGTAGAATATACACACGCTCCTCTTTGGTATTACAATAATTTTTATATCAGAGAATTTGAACGCGGCTATGACGCAGTCGAGGACCTTTATGTACCAGGTTTCTTTGATGTGAACTTGAAAGAAGGCGAGTCTATTATTGTCTCTGCTGGTCTTGAAGAGAAGAGCCCTGCTACATTCAAGCGTCAATTTGAATCTTTGCTAGAGTCAAGAATACCTCGCGACAGTTTTGAACATTGTCTTCAAAACTCAGCGCAGCAATTCATAATCCGCGAAAAAGAAGGAACTCGTATGTTCGCTGGCTTCCCTTGGTTCGGAAGCTGTGGCCGCGATACTCTTCTGTCAATACCAGGATTGATTCTCGCTTCAGGCGACAAGAAGACTTTCAAAGAACTTCTGAAGTATCTCATCGATACTATGCAAGGTCCTTTCTTCTCAAATAGATATTACCAGAAATCTTTATATTACACAGCAGTCGATTCACCTCTTTGGCTGTTCCTCGTGCTTCAGAAATATGAAAGCATGCTTGGCGCGACGAAGAAGTCGATATGGAAAGATTATGGCGAAGTGATGTCTAAGATTTTAAATGCTTTCATCGAAGGAACTGATTTCAACGTGAAGACATTGGAAAACGGACTTCTCTATGCTGGAAACGAAGACCTCGCTCTCACATGGATGAACGTGTTCTGCGAAGGAAAACCTTATACTCCAAGAACTGGCCTCGATATAGAGATAAACGCTTTATGGTACAATGCATTGCGTTATACTATTGAGCTCTTGAAAGACGCCGATAAGAAAAATCCTGACTTGAAAAAATGGAACGACATCGCGGATAATATTAAAGAATCATTTACAAAATGTTTCTATGATGAACAAAATGATGTCTTTTACGATTATATAAATGATGATGAGAAAAATGATATGGTACGTCCTAATATGTTAATCGCTATATCATTGCCTTATTGTCCGCTTAACGACGAGTTGAAGAAGAAGATTTTCGACATTACTCGTTCAGAGCTATTGACAAACAGAGGTTTACGTTCATTGTCTCCACGTTCTGAGTTTTATAGAGAAGTTACTATTGGCAACCATAGAGAAAGAGAAACTGCATATCATAATGGAACGGTATTTCCATGGCTTATAATGCCTTATGTAGATGCAGCTGTTGGATTGTACGGAAAGACATCATTGCCTTATCTTGAAGATTTGTACAAATCATTTGAAGATGTTATCGCAGAAAATGGCATCGGTACAATCTCCGAGATTTATGATGGTAACCCGCCTCATGAGTCGAGAGGTTGTATCTCACAGTCGACAAGCGTGGCAGCCTTGTTATATTTGAAATATGTTATTGACGGATTGAAAAAATAAGATTATGAAAGTGTTGATGTTTGGCTGGGAATTTCCTCCTCATATCACTGGAGGTCTCGGCACAGCTTGTTTCGGAATGACAAAAGGTCTCGCCAAGAACGGCGTTGATGTTCTTTTCGTGGTTCCAAAGGCTCATGGCGATGAAGATGAGACTAACGTGCGTCTCCTTAACGCAAGCGATGTGACTGTCAATATTGATAATGAAAAAGATAGATCCTATTGGGATAGAGTTCAATATATGGAAATAGGTTCTAACATAATTCCATACGTTGGTCCTGAACGCTTTGAACATCTCGTTGAAGAGCAACGTGCTTCGAATCATTTCCAAAGTCCGGTATTTATGCCGCGTTATGAGTTTTCTGGAAAATATGGTGCCAACCTTATGGAGGAGGTGTCGCGTTATGCTCTCATCGGTTCTTCTCTAGCTTTAGAACATAAAGACGAATTCGATGTTATTCACGCTCACGACTGGCTTACATATTCCGCTGGTATTGCAGCAAAAGAAACGACAGGAAAACCTTTAGTTGTTCATATGCATGCGACAGAGTTCGACCGCTCTGGCGAGAATATCAATACTCTCGTTTATTCTATCGAGCGTCGCGGTATGGAAGCTGCCGACATCGTCATCACCGTCAGCGACTTGACAAGAAAAATCGTAGTTGAGAAATACGGCATCAATCCGGATAAAGTCATTACTGTGCATAACGCCGTTGAGCCAAACGACAAGAAACGTTCTGAATATGAGACCTGCGGGCTGAAGAATAAAGTCGTCACTTTCCTCGGACGTATCACTTATCAGAAAGGACCTGAATACTTCGTTGAAGCAGCGCATAAGATTTTACAATACGACCCAACGATTCACTTCGTGATGGCTGGTACCGGCGACCTTCTTCCTAAGATGATTCGTCGTGTGGCACAGCTGAAAATGGGCGCTAACTTCCACTTTACAGGATTCCTTAAAGGCAACGACGTTGACCAGATGTTCGCTATGTCTGATGTCTTCGTGATGCCTTCAATATCAGAGCCTTTCGGTATCGTGCCTCTTGAAGCAATGCGCCTCGACGTTCCTTGCGTGATTTCAAAACAGTCTGGCGTTTCTGAAGTCCTTGAAAATGTGCTTAAAGTCGATTTCTGGGACATCAACGGACTCGCAGATTCTATCTACGGACTCTGCCATTATCCAAAGCTGAGCGAGCATTTCAAGAAAGCCGGCAAGGAAGAAGTCGATAACCTGAAATGGGAGTTTGCTTCAAAGAAGATTAAAGATGTTTATGAAAAAGCAATTAATTTAAAGAAATAATTATTAATACCATAAAAGCCTGAAAGGTTTATATAGATATAACTTATGGCATCGCCGTAAGAATTTTAAAAAAACTAAAAAAATATACATTATGAGTAAGTCGATCTGTTTTTACTTCCAAGTGCATCAACCATATAACTTGCGTACTTATCGTTTCTTTGACGTAGGAAAGAGACATTTTTATAATGACGAATACAGAAACAGAACAGAAATGCGTCGTCGTGCCGACCGTTGTTATCTTCCAATGAATGAGATTCTTATGGATCAGATAAAACGTTATGGTGACAAAGTTAAATACGCTTTCTATTTCTCTGGACAGGCGATAGAGCAGATGCAGCAGTACGCTCCAGATGCTTTGGAAAGCTTCAAGGCACTTGTTAAGACAGGCAACGTTGAAGTCCTTGCCGGTACTTGCGGACATTCTTTGGCATCATTGCACAATTTGGATGTGTTTAAGAAACAAGTCGCTGAGCATAAAAAGTTAATGAAAGAGACTTTCGGCGTGACGCCAAAGACATTCGTCAATACAGAATTGGTTTATTCAAATGAAATAGGCGCAGACGTGGCAGAGATGGGATTTAATCTCATGCTTACCGAAGGTGCAAAGCACGTTCTCGGATGGAAGAGTCCTAACTATATGTACGCTAACTCTATAAATCCTAAGTTGAGAGTTTTGTTGCGTAATTACAATCTCAGTGATGACCTTACATTACGTTTTGCAAATGAGAATATTACAACAGAAACATTTGTTGAAAAACTTAAAGAAACCAATGATGATGAAGTCGTTAACATCTGCATCAATTACGACACATTCGGAGATAAGTTAGACGCTTCAACAGGCATTATGGATTTCATGAAATATCTTCCTGAAGCTATTTTCAATAACAGTGATATTGAATACGCAAAACCATCAGAAATGACTGATAAATTGCAGACAGTCGGTATGATTGACGCGCCAGTTCCTTTGTCAATGATGGGCGAGGAGCGTGACCTTTCGATATGGATGGGCAACGACCTTCAAGATGATGCTTTGCAGACATTATATTCATGCGCTAATAAAGTGAAACGTTCTAAAGATGAAGATGTCATTCGCGACTGGAACGCACTTCAAGACGCACATCATTTCAGCGGATTATGTACAAAATATAGTAATGTGTCACCATACGATTATTATATCAATTACATGAATATCTTAACAGATTTTAACGAAAGAGTTTCGAAGAAGGACTAAGACTGTTGGCTATTGACTATTGACTATTAACTATTAACTATTAACTATTAACTATTAACTTTATTTTAAAAGATAAATTATAGGGGCGTCATTTGGCGTCCCTTTGTAATTGGTCAATTTCAGAATTATCAGAATAATATAATTGTTAAAATCTTTAATTTTTTGAAAAAAAACTTTTGTCATTTGTCATTTGTCATTTGTCTTTTATTATCTTTGCAAAGAGTGTAAAAACTCTGATTTTCAGTCTGTAATATTTATAACATGTTGACTTATAAGCTTTTATAAGTTGATATTGTTGTATGTGTGGATGACAATTTTAATATATATATAATAACTAGTAGAATTTAATGAAAACTCCAAATTATCTTTTTGAAACGAGTTGGGAAGTCTGTAACATGGTTGGCGGAATCTACACCGTGTTATCGACAAAGGCAGATGAAGTAAAGCAGGAAATAGGTGATAATTACATAACCATAGGTCCCGATGTGGTTAAAGAGTCACATGAGACTTTATATTTCATTGAAGATACAACTTTATTCTCAGAATGGCGTGAGAAGGCTTTGGAACAAGGTCTTAAAGTAAGAATCGGACGCTGGAAACTCAACAGCAAGCCTTTGGCAATTTTAGTTGACTATACAACTTTATATCCTCAGAAAAATGAGATATTGGCTCATCTCTGGGAACAATATCATCTCGATTCTCTTCGCGGTCAGTGGGATTACATCGACCCAGTTCTCTTCGGTTACGCTGCAGGTCAGGTGATTGAAAGCTTCATAAAATGGAACATAGAAAGCGATGACAACATCGTCGCTCATTTCCATGAATGGATGACTGGCGCTGGCGTTCTTTATCTTAAAGAAAACTGCCCTCAAATAGCAACGGCTTTCACAACACACGCAACATATCTCGGTCGCGCAATAAGCGGCAACGGCCTCGCTCTCTATAACGATTTGGCTACATTCGAGCCAGCTGCAATGGCTAACAGATTTAACATAACTTCACAACAGTCAATGGAATATAACGCAGCACAAAACGCTGACGTGTTTACAACTGTGAGTGAAGTGACAGCAGAAGAATGCAAGCAATTCTTGCAACGCGAACCAGATGTCATCACAATAAACGGCATCAACGAATCATATATCCTCGATGAAAAGACAGCATCAGAAAAGAGAAAAGCTTCAAGAGAAAAGATTTTGAGCATACTCGAAACTCTTTCTGGAACAAAGACTTCTGATGACGCTTTCTTTATCATCAATAGTGGAAGATATGAATTTAAAAATAAAGGCATTGACTTGTTCATCAATGCTTTAGGTAAACTTAACAAAGACCAAAACCTTAATAAAGAAGTTGTTGCTGTCATAGCAGTGCCAGCTAATATTTCCGGTATCTACAAAGAATTACAATATCGTCTCGAAGGCAAGAAGGCTGTC
>JAZLAL010000070.1:0-20437 GCA_045613185.1 Bacteroidales bacterium
ATTTCTCTGATACCTTCAGCACCGTGGTAGATTGCGTAGAATCCTGACATGATACCGAGGAGAGCTTGTGCTGTACAGATGTTTGATGTAGCTTTTTCGCGTTTGATATGTTGTTCACGTGTTTGTAATGCGAGACGGTAAGCTGGGTTGCCGAGAGCATCTTTTGAGATACCGATGATACGGCCTGGCATTTCACGTTTGTAAGCGTCTGTTGTTGCGAAGAAACCTGTGTGAGGACCGCCGAATGCCATTGGCAAACCGAAACGTTGGCTTGAACCTACTACAGCGTCTGCGCCCCATTCACCTGGAGGTGTGATGAGAGCTAAACTCATAAGGTCTGAAGCAACAGCTACTTGCATACCTTTTTCTTTCCATGCTTTAACTTCTTCGCTATAGTTGATAACGCGACCGAATTGGTTTGGACATTGAACTAAGATACCGAAGTATTCTTCACCAGCGCTGAAGTTCTTTACATCGTCAACAACGACTTCAATGCCTAAGTGATATGCTCTAGTCTTGATAACGTCGACTGTGTGTGGGAAAACGTCGTTAGCAACGAAGAATTTGTTAACGCCAGCTTTAACTTGAGCGCGGCTGCGGCTGTGCCAGAACATCAACATTGCTTCTGAAGCTGCTGTAGCTTCGTCTAACAATGAAGCGTTTGCCAATGGCATAGCTGTCATGTCGCTGATAACTGTTTGGTAGTTTAAGAGAGCTTCAAGACGACCTTGTGAAATCTCTGCTTGATATGGAGTGTATGATGTGTACCAGCCTGGATTTTCAAGAATGTTACGAGTAATAACACCTGGAGTGATCACATTGTAGTAACCCATACCGATGTAGCTTCTGTAAATCTTATTCTTTGCGCCCAAAGCCTTAAGTTTGCCGTAGCATTCATATTCATTCAAACCACCGCCAATATTCAAACCTTTTGGAAGGCGAATATCTGATGATATAATTTCGTCAATAAGTTGATCTGTTGATTCAACGCCAATAACCTCAAGCATTTTTTTTACGTCAGCTTCTGTTGGTCCATTGTGACGTTTAATGAAATTGTTGTTAATCATATTGTTAGTTATTTAATGAAATACTTTTTACTTATTCCGCAAATTTAGTTTTTTTTTCTTACAATTCACACCACTTTGAATAATTTTATATTTTTGTAACAAATTAATTTTTTATGAAAAAAACTGCCTTGATTTTATTATTTGCATGTATCTTTTTTTCTTCTTGCAAAGACAATTCAATAAAATATAATGGACCTGATGTTATTAATATAGTGTTGCGCGAAGAATTCGACCTAAACGCTTCTTCTCAAGATCCTTTGAGCTATCATTCTGACAATGAAAGAAATGTGACAGTATCACCAAACGGTGTCATTTACGGGAAAAATGTAGGTGAAGCCAATGTGACAATATCTAACACTGAAAAACAACTCAGTATTCCTGTAATCGTAAGTCTATTTGAAGAACCAACTCTAAAATTCGGCGCTTCAACAAAAGAAATCAAAGCTTTATACGGTGAACCTAAACACAATTTAGGTGACAGCGTATACATTTATGGCAGCGGACAGGATTGGTATTCTTGGGCTGCTTGGGAAATGGATTTCTTCTTCGATGACGACCATTACTACGAATCCAACATCTATATCAGAAACGACCTGGAACTTCTCCTCAACAAATATCTTGATGAAAATTATTTCTTCAATAAAATATTGACAGACACCATCGACGGTGAAGAAAGAACACTTTATATTTATTTAGACAATAAAAACCCTAACGATGCCAAAGTTATCGTTGGAAAACAATATAATGCAGGACCTTATAAAGACATTCTTCTTGTATATGCACCTTCCGACGCTCTAAACATTGCATCAAGAAGGAAATAACATTATAATCTAAAATAAAAAATTAAGGGGACTAATTAGTCCCCTTTCTTATTTATCAATCGTTTGATTCTTCTCTCTTACTTTGACGTTTACGTTCGATTTCATCTAAGATAATCTTTCTCAAACGCAAGCTCTTAGGTGTAATTTCAAGATATTCGTCATCTCTAATCATTTCCATATATTCTTCCAATGAGAAACGTTTTGGTGGAATGAGGACTATCTTTTCGTCAGAACCAGAAGCACGAACGTTAGTCAAATGTTTTGTTTTGTTAACATTTAAAACTATGTCGTTTGAACGTGTGTTTTCACCGATAACTTCACCAGCATACACTTCTTCATTTGGCATTACGAAGAATGAACCTCTGTCTTGTAGCTTCCACAATGCGTAAGGAACAGCTGTACCAGTCTCCATTGCAATAAGAGCACCTGTATTACGACCAGCTATTTCACCTCTCCATGGTTCGTAACCTTTAAGTCTCTGTGACATAACTGCTTCACCTTCTGTTGCGGTAAGCATACTGCTTCTCAAACCGATAAGACCTCTTGATGGAATCTCAAAGTCGATGTTCATTCTGTCACCCTTAGGCTGCATGTTTGTCATCTCGCCTTTCTTTGCTGTAACGAGTTCAATAACACGACCTGCGAATTGTTCTGGAACTTGAACTGTCAATATTTCAATAGGTTCGCATTTCTTGCCGTCTATCTCTTTTAAGATAACTCTTGGCTGACCGATTTGGAATTCGTAACCTTCACGACGCATTGTCTCAATCAAAATTGAAAGGTGCAAGATACCACGACCGAATACCATCATTGAATCTGGAGATGCAGTGTCTTCAATGCGAAGTGCAAGGTTCTTTTCTAATTCTTTATATAAACGTTCACGGAGGTGACGTGATGTAACAAATTTACCTTCTTTACCAAAGAATGGTGAGTTATTGATTGTAAACAACATACTCATTGTTGGCTCATCGACGTGGATTGGTGGCAATGCTTCTGGATTTTCCAAGTCAGCGACTGTATCACCGATTTCAAAGTCTTCAAGACCCATAACAGCCACTATATCACCTGCTTTGATAGGATTTTTTGTTCTTTCTTTTCCTAAGCCTTCAAAAGTATATAATTCCTTAATTGTGTTCTTCTTAATTGAACCATCACGTTTCATAAGTGACACATTCATACCTGCTTGCAACACGCCTCTCTTCAAGCGACCGACAGCGATACGACCGACGTATGAACTGTAATCCAATGAAGTAATAAGCATTTGAGGTGTACCTTCTTCGTACTTAGCTGCTGGAATATGTTCCAAAATTGTATCGAGAAGATATGAAATATCTGAAGTCACGTTTTTATAATTATCAGACATCCAGCCTTGTTTTGAAGAACCGAAAACTGTTGGAAAATCGAGTTGGTCTTCTGTAGCGCCTAAGTTGAACATCAAATCGAATACTGCTTCTTGTGTTTCTTCTGGATAACAATTTGGTTTGTCAACTTTGTTGATAACAACGATTGGCTTAAGTCCTAAAAGCAATGCTTTTTCAAGGACGAAACGTGTTTGTGGCATTGGTCCTTCAAAAGCATCAACAAGCAAGATAACGCCATCAGCCATGTTAAGGACACGCTCAACTTCACCGCCGAAGTCAGAGTGACCCGGAGTATCTATGATATTGATTTTTGTACCTTTATAACGAACTGATACATTCTTTGACAAGATGGTGATACCTCGTTCACGTTCAAGATCGTTATTATCCAACATTAAATCTGCAGTTTCCTGATTGTCTCTAAACAATCTTGATTGGTGTAAAATACGATCTACCAATGTAGTCTTGCCATGGTCGACATGGGCAATAATTGCAACGTTACGAATGCTCTCCATCTATATATTTTTTAATTTGTTAAAATTCAAAAAGCGACTGCAAATTTACAAAAAAAATATTTTTATCTTTAAAATAATCTGTTTAAAAAAACACGTTTTGGCTCAATATTTTCACCTATATATAACAAATAAGCTTCTATATCTTTTTCTATACCCATTCCCTTCAATGCCAAGATGTAATCCATCATTTTTTCTTCATACTTATCTTCGTGCTTACCTGTTTTGTAATCTATAAGTATCACTTTATCATTTAATTCAGCATACCTGTCTGGACGTAATATCACATTTTCATTTTTACTGATATCATAAGCAATAATCTCCATTTCGTTTCTAACGACAGCTTCTTTTGAATACGCTTCCTTAACTTCCTCCGTCTCAACAATTTTTTCAAACTGTTTCTTTAATTTATCCACCTTACAACTGTCGAGGCCACCTTCATTGATATAATAGTCAAAAACTTTGTCTGCATCTTCAACAGTGTTAATCCGTGACAATATATCATGAACAAGATTTCCCCATTCACGAGGCGAATAGTCGTCGTCATTCTCTGACCAGAACATAGACGGTTCTGGTTCAAAATCCAATACTCGCGTCCACTCTCCCACCTGAGGCATATCTTCATTATCCAATTCTAGAATTCCTTTTGCATCCTTTTTATCATTATCTTTATGATATTCTATCTTTCCTAGCTCATACTTTACACTTTTATCGCCCCCAACAAATTGATAGCGTGTCTTTACAAAATCAACATCCTCTTTTTCAGCAACATCCACCCTTTCGCCTGTCGAATCCGTAACAAAATATCCCTTATCAGCATCAAAGTAATCAACAAAGAAATTATATGAATCTGACGAATCATCATCTGACTTTGACTTATTGTTTGTATAAACAAATAATAAGTCTTTTGCGCGTGTCATAGCGACATACATTATATTAAAATCGTCAAAAGCTGCTTTTTCTTCCTCTTCAATATAATGACTCTCTAAATCCGTCCCAAGAAGACTTTTATTAATAGGTAATATGAAACTATCTATATTCTGAATATCTTTTAACACTTCAAAATCATCAGACGAAAGCCACTTCTCACTTCCTCTAAAATTACTTGGCACTTTAACATATGCATAAGGATACATAACAGCCTTAAACTCAAGACCTTTAGACTTATGTATCGTCATAATCTGAATTGCATCTATCTCTGATGTTATTTTAACATAAAATGTATCTGATTTTTTATCCCAATGTTCAACAAATGCCTCAATACCATTATTCTCGGTATTTTGCCATTCCAAAACAAGATTCATAAAATATTGTAAAAATTCATCCTCAATAATGCTAAATCCATACATCCTAATTATAGAGCAGCACAAATCGTATATACTATATGACTGATTTCTAAGATCATACATTTTATCAAAATCAAAATCATCGTCCAATGCCTTTTGAATACAACAAGTATCCACTCCAGTACATATATTTTTATAAAAAGAAAGAGCTAATCTGTCGACATCATTTTTATCATTAAGCAAACATTTAAGTGTCAACACTATAAGTCTAACCTTATCCGACGACTTGAGCAAAATAGAATCGGATGACATCACAGGAACTTTTTTCTCTGAAAGAAATTCTGCTATATCAGCTCCATCAGAATTATTTCTTACCAAAATTGCAATATCTCGGAAAGAAAAACCATTATTTATCAATGTGTTAATATCACAAAGTATTGATTCCTTAACTGCGTCTTTGTATTGTTCATTTGGTTTCTTAATATCGTCTGTGGAAAATTTTTCCATATCAAATATCTCAACACTCACAAAACCGTCATAAGAATATTCTCTAGGACATTTCTGATGTAAATCGTCATATACTTTACGATAATCTTCAGATGTTAATTTATATTTAGAAAGTTTAAAGAAAGAATTATTAAAATCTATTACATTTCTTTTTGAGCGGAAATTATTCTCCAAAGACATTTTACACAATCTGCTTCTTAAATTATTTTCACATTCTGTGTAAAATTCATTACTTTCAGCACCATATATCTTAGGAAGATTCATAATCTGCTCCACTTCCCCATTCCTGAAACGATATATCGCTTGTTTGGCATCACCAACCAAAAGGCTCATCTTATTTTCAGAAAGTCCATTATTAACTAAAGGCAAAAAATTATGCCATTGCAAAAGAGAGGTGTCCTGAAATTCATCAATGAAGAAATGCTTGTAACGAGAACCTATTTTTTCGTATATAAAAGGGATACTGCAATCGCCCAAAATATCGGAAATACGTTTATTAAATTCTGAAATATGGACTTTATTTGTATCGTCAATATATTGATTTATAACACCTAACAGCATACTCCGCAAGGCATATAGATATAAATTCTTCCTGATAATATTAACAAAAAATATCTTTTTATGATCTTCGGCAAGAGTCCTATACAACTTCAGGACATCAATTCCCGACTTATTTATATCACAAATGACTTCCTTGCTAATACTTTTGGAGAACCAATTTTTCTCTCCACTAAACATTTTCGCTATTGTTAAACCAACAAGCGACGATGGCTTGACATTAATGTCTTTCTCGATTTTCACTAACATCGACTGCAGTCCTTTAGATGCGCCGTTATAATCTGACGTTTTAATGTCAAACTCATTTTCAAAATCTCTAATCTTCTGTATATCATCAGTAATATTCTTTCTACATTTATTATAGAAATCATCTAGAGATTTTTTTATTTGCATATATTCATCATCTGAAATCTCTTTCAGATTAAGTATTTCGCCTTTTTTATATGCACTCTCTTTCAGAAGTTTTGCCACAAACTCTCTCAACAAAGCGTCTATACGCAAAGTATTCTCCTCATTCAACTGAAAATCAATAAAATCCGTCAAAATTTCAGTAATAGAATCATCATCATCACCAATGCGACCATCAATACATTGAATCAATCCATCCAAAAGATCATCATCATCGAGCAGCACTCTGTATTGTGCCGGAAGATTCAATTCTTTGGCAAAACTGCGTGAAACTTGTTGTACAAAGCTATCTATTGTTGAAATGTTAAAATCAGAATAATTATGTAAAATATTACTATACAATGCTTTTGACCTTCTTTTCAATGTATCTTCATCAATATTCAAAGCATTGATGATATCATTCCACATATTTTCATCTGGTTTACCTAAAATAAATCCATTAAGATAAGAAAGTATTTTAGCTTTCATTTCATTGGCAGCTTTGTTAGTAAATGTAACTGCCAATATATCTTTACAAGAAACATTTTCAGAAGACAATGACAAGGTAAGAAATTCTTTTACAAGAGTATACGTTTTACCAGAACCAGCCGATGCAGTATATAATTTAAACCTTCCCATATTTATCTTCTATTTTTAACTTTCTTATTTCTGTTTTTTCTTGCAAAAACTTCTTTTATGCTGTCGAAACTTTGCGAATACGAAATACCTATTCCCTGTGTGTAATCTGAATAAGCCTCGTAGGAATACAAATAATAGTTACTACTCAAATTAGAGTGATTATAAGCTTTGAGACTTAACCTATTAGTCAATTTAAAAGTTATATCAACGTCACCTACAATATTGTTTGCACCTGTAGCCATATTATTTCGTGAACCTGTATACATACCAAGATTTCCTTCTATGGTAAGGCGATCGTCGAATAACTGTGTAGAAAGAGCTACTTCCAATTCCTCTGCCGTAAGATTATCTTCTGGAGTATAACGCACACCTATGTCAAAATCCTTACTAATCTGTGATAACCAACTACTTAAAGAATTTGTCAATACGTTATAATAGTTAGATGCGCCTATGCTATATAAACTGTTGCTGGAATACGAGAACGAGCCTAACACCAACAAAGAAATAATCTGCTGCGACATAACTGCCTGATTAGTAGTATCAATTATTGAAAATACAGTGTTTTGTATATCGTCTGTAGAATTTGGCAATGAAAGACCGAAAGTAATCGTCGGGTTAGTAAGTTTTTCATTAAGATGAAGTATACAATCGACATTGACATTATTGACAATGGAAGTCGAATCCAGTTCCACACCCAAAGATGATATTGAAGATTTTGTGCGGTAACTGCCAGTCACATTAATGTCAGCATCGTCAGCACGACCAGTCCATGTAATTGTTCCGCCTTTTTTTATGTCGAAATTACGTCTTACAAGATTTTGCAGATTAAAGTTAAAAGCTCCATCATCTATAACGTAATCGCCATAAAGAGAAAGTCTATTCGATGCCAACCCGACTCTTATATTTCCAGTACCACTAGCTGTAATATTTCCCATATTCGATGGCAAATGAATATCGACACTCGCATCCTGCGTTACGTCTGCATTTACGTTTAATGTAAACTTCTTCTCTTTTTTCTTATTTTCAACAACAGTTGCAAGTGTATCATTATCAACATTATCTTCAACAAAAACAATAAAGTTATCATTAATTGACGAAGAACTTATCAACCTAATATCTATTGTCGTTCCTGGCATCGTATATGCATTGATATTCATAACAATATCATCCAAAGGTCCATCTATCTTAAGGTCGCCACTTGCAATTACGGTACCATAAAATGAATCATTATCATCACCCAACATATTCATTCCCAAGAAATTCTCCAAAGTAGCATCCACGTCAAATGTAAAATTCTTAAGATAGTCATGTGTTATGATACCATCTGCCACAGCAATATTTCCCAATGTATCAATGAGTATAATATCCTGCAAATCAATTCTATTTTCTGTGAATTTTATAAAACGATTTGGTGTATTTGCTTCATATCCTGACTTGTTGACCGAATAATAAGTGTTAAGATAGTCGATGTTACATGCTGCATCATTAAGTTCAGCATCACCAATTATAACAGGTTTTTTCAACGAGCCGACCAATCCTAAGTCGCCATTAAGTTTTCCTGAAACACGACTCAAAACACCTTTTGTAAAAGCATTAACAAGAGAAATGTCTATCTCATTCAAGTTTAGGTCAAAGTCAATATTATCATTTCTTGCGGTATAATACTTACCTTTCATTGACAAGACTTCTTCATCCGAATCAAGTCTAACTATCTTTGTATCAATAAGTATAGATGTATCTGGAGCATTCCAGCTTGCATCAATGAATGCATTTCCTATAACATATTCATTCAAACCTATTTTTGTAACATCAAGGTTCGAAAACAAAGTAAACTTATCCGACAATCCTGAAAGCTGAACATTTCCATCAATAATACCATCAACATCAATTCCTTTATTCAATGTTAGCAAATCAAAGTTTGAAAAATCCAACTTATTGAAATTCAAATACAAAGTATCTCTATTAGTTTTTGGGAAATATCCATTGACACTCATCGACTGATTTCCTGAATAGATGTCGAACTCGTTAATAAATATTTTGTTTTTCTTAAAATCGACATAACATGTTGGCGACAATGACCATATACTATCGTTCACCAAAACATCAGACGCAGAAATTTCCAGTCTTCCTCCGCCATTATTCATCACATACGATGCATCAACGATACCTTTATTTCTATCTTCAACAAGATCATCATCCCAACTCATATTTATCAACAAGCTATCATTATGAGCATCAACAAGCAAATTCATATTCTCCATCGAAAGTTTAACCGGATTCGACTCAGTTTCCTCCTTGAGAACGAATTCATTTATGCGAATATTTGCTGTTGTTTTATTTATATCAGTCTTGTTTTTCAAATAAATATCATTAAAAATCAAATTGTTAAACATAATTTTATCCGATATGATTGTTGTATATAACTGATATTTATTTGATGTATAAGTCGCGGTTAAATTCGTATTATCACTTATTTTCAACTGAGGCATAAACAAACGAGACAACGTTTCTGTATTTTTCAATGTCATATTGACATAAAAATCCTGAGTATCATCATCCAACTTCACTCCTTTTTTCGACCATTTGTTGACATGGAAATGATTCATGACGTAATTCTTGAAAGAATTTGTTATGGTTGTGAAATTGACAATACCCTTCAAATCCATATCAAAGAAATCGGTATTTACGCTAACGTCTTTTGAATCAAAATAATTCTCTGTCAGAACCACATCCAAACTATCCATAAAATAGCTGCCACGGCTATCTACATACGTTGTATTATCCAACGAAATGGTTCCATACATCTTATCAATGTTAAAGCCTCTCAAACTAGCTCTAGCTTTAGTTTCAAGTTTGCTATTCTTATCATAATCAACAATATTCAGCTTATACAAATTAGCATCTTTAACATCTACATTTACATCATAGGAAGCGACATCCGCAGAAACGTCTAACAAGCCGTTAACATCTAATTTTATCAAGTCGGAATTTATATTTGTTGATGCTATAAGTCTTTGGTTCTCAAAATCTCCAGCAATAGTAAAATCATCAAACTCATTACCCATCAACTTCATCTTATCAACATCAAGTATTATTTCAAGATTTGCATCTTTTTTATTCAAGCCTTCGCCTTGCAAATCAGATGACATCGTGACTGAAAATTCTTGATCTATACCGATTATATCTTTAACATTCAAATTGTTAGCATGAACTTTCAAAAAATAATACGGAGTTTGGACAATGCTCAAATCATTATTCAAAGCTCCACTAAGATAAATGTTTCCAAGATTCGTATGAAGATTGAATGTCGTGTTGAAATTGTTATGGAAGCCATAGAATTCACCTGACAACATAGCATTTTTAAGAGAAGCCAAGGATTCTGGCAATGGAATTTTTCTCGTAGGTGTAGGTATCGCAAATTCAGCTAGATCCTGATATGTGAAATTCATCCTCTTAACATCACCAACTATGTGAGTTTCAAAGAAATCAGGCAAACCTTTCATCTTAATATTTCCCTCAAAATTGGTACTGTCTTTAAATGAAAAATGAAAATTATTTGCTGTAAAGTCTCTCACAAAACCAGTAACCAACCCACTGATTTGCAATGTATCAGTCATTTTACCCATTGTTGGAGAAAAGTACTTCAAATCGCTAAGTGTCAGCTGTGTTGGTTTTATATTTCCAATTATCATAACAGAATCGACAAAACTCTTGAAACCACTTATACCTTTGTACAAGAACTGCAGGTCAAGATTCAATACCGAAGCATGTGTTTCTACATAAAGATTCTTAAAATCAAAGCCTTGCGATGAAACTGTGAATAAAGATTTCGAACTTAATACATCTATATCAAAGCCACATTTATCCATTCCAGAAAGCATGTCTATATAACCTTTAACAGCTTTACCATCGAAAGACAAGCTTCTGGCCGACAAATTAATACTATCAATATCGAGATGAGAATAATCCATGCCAATCTTTTCCGGTTTGTCTTTATTCTGATTCCAGATAACGACATGACTATCTTTCAGGTTCAACTCATCAAGATATATTGTCTTAAAATCATGTCTGTCTTTTTTTTCCTTTTTCTCAGAAGAAGCAAACATTTCAGAAATGTTCATCAGATCGTCGCCTTCATATTTCACTATGCTTACGAGCAAATCATCGACTTCAAGACTTCTGACCCTCAGTTCCTTGGCTATATCTCGGATTGACAACCTCGCATTAACCTTTCCGACATATAACATCGGAAGGTGCTTTTTATCATTAAACTGTACCTCTTCAGCATAGATGGTAAAGTTAGGTTTTATGTAAAATGTCTTGATTTTGACTTCTGTATCGAACTTATCAGAAAGGACGCCAGCGGCTGTACGAGCGAGCATA
The DNA here is from genome assembly GCA_045613185.1 of Bacteroidales bacterium. Classification (GTDB taxonomy): domain Bacteria; phylum Bacteroidota; class Bacteroidia; order Bacteroidales; family F082; genus Limimorpha. Next base: position 11,519 of record JAZLAL010000070.1, read on the forward strand.
CTCTGGACATTTACGTCGAGAATCACGACGTATATACTCGCAAACAGAGCAAAAATTATCGCAATGATAATTAAAATGCTATGTATAATTGTTTTCTTCGTATTTTTGTCCTTTCTTTTAATGCTTATGAACGAATATATTTTAGCCATCGAATCGTCATGTGACGACACCTCAGCAGCAGTGCTCAGAGGTACGACTGTATTATCTAACATAATTGCTAACCAAGAAGTTCATCGCCAATACGGAGGTGTCATCCCAGAGTTAGCATCACGCGCTCATCAACAAAATATCATACCTGTTGTAGATGCTGCTTTAAAACACGCAAATATAACAAAAAATCAGTTATCTGCAATAGCTTTTACACGCGGTCCTGGACTTTTAGGTTCACTTTTAGTAGGTACCTCATTTTCAAAGGCTTTCGCCTTATCCATGGACATACCTTTGATTGAAGTAAATCACACAAACGGACATATTATGGCGTTGTTTGCACAAGAGGAAAACGAAACGACAAAAGTACCAGAATTTCCATTCTTATGCCTCGCCGTTTCCGGCGGTCATACTCAAATCATAAAAGTCAATGATTATTTTGATTTGGAAATAATCGGCAAGACTATCGATGATGCTGCTGGTGAAGCTTTCGACAAAATTGCAAAAATCATGGGACTTCCCTATCCTGGCGGTCCAATCATCGACAGATTAGCCAAAGAAGGCAATCCTAACGCATTCTCTTTCAGCAAAGCAAATGTCGCTGGATTAAACTATAGCTTCAGCGGTCTTAAGACTAGCTTCCTTTACTTCTTACGCGACAAATTGAAGGAAGACAAAGACTTCATCGAGAATAACAAAGCTGACTTATGCGCTTCTATACAAAAAGAAATAATTGAAACTCTGATGAAAAAGCTTGTCAAAGCTTCAAAAGAAACAGGCATCAAACAAGTAGCCATCGCTGGTGGCGTCTCCGCAAACTCAGGTCTGCAAAAAGCTATGCACGACAACGGCAAACGCTACGGCTGGGAAGTCTTCATACCTAAATTCAAGTTCAGCACCGACAACGCTGCCATGATCGGAATCGCAGGTTACTTCAAATACAAAAGCGGACAATTCGCTACACAAGACCTCACTCCTTACGCAAGAACTACAACTCAAAAATAATCACAATGGACTGGAAATCACTGCTTTCTACACAAAGAGAATATAGCGATTATAAAAAAAGCGACATAAGAAACGCCTTTCAACGCGACTACGACAGAATCATCTTTTCTAACATATTCCGTCGATTACAGAACAAGACCCAGGTCTTTCCTCTTCCAGGAAGTAAAATGGTCCACAACAGATTGACACACAGCCTAGAAGTAGCAAGCGTCGGTCGCTCAATAGCTAAAATAGTATCAAAAAAACTCTGTGACAAATACGGCAATGATTTCCTTCATGAAATTTATGACATTGACACTATAGTCTCAGCAGCATGTCTCGCCCACGACCTCGGAAACCCTCCATTCGGACATTCCGGAGAAGAGACAATAAGCAGTTACTTCAAAGAAGGTCTCGGCAAAGAACTAGAAAACCAAATACCTGAATATCAATGGTCAGACCTTATCGCATTTGAAGGCAACGCCAATGCTTTCAGACAACTGACACACCAATTCGCAGGAAGAAGACCTGGCGGAATGTCGTTAACATACGCCACTTTGGCCACTCTCATTAAATATCCTTATCCTTCATTCAATAAAAAAGGTAAAAAGAAATACAACATTTTCCACTCCGAAATCGACACTTTCAAAAAAGTCATGGACGGATGCGGAATCGTTTGTTTAGATGAAGAAACTCTGGCATATGCACGTCATCCTCTTTCTTATATGATGGAAGCCGCCGACGACATCTGTTATCTCATCCTCGATATGGAAGACGCTCACAAAAGAGGTATTGTCTCAACAGAAAAAATCGATTATTTCTTCACTTCTTTCTTCAAGGAAGACGAGGCTTGGTTCTTTGAAAGAAAAAAATCCATTTACGAGACTGTTACCGATAGTAACGAAAGAATGGCATTCCTAAGAGCAACAGCCATAAACAAACTAGTCGACTGTGTATCAAAAGTATTCATCGATAATTACGATGCTATTATGAATGGCTCTTTCGAAAAAAGCCTCGTCCATCACCTACCCGACTTCGAAAACAACGCTCTCGAAAAATGCAGAGAGTTTTCGTTAAAAAATATTTACAAACACCCTTCTGTTGTAAAAGTCGAGCTGACTGGTTTTAACGTCATCGGCGAATTACTTAACGAATTCGTCCAAGCCGCAGTCCATCCTGAAAAAACATATAACAAAAAACTTTTATCCTTAATTCCTGAGCAATTCAAAAACGACAAAGAGGATTTATACTCCCGTATTCAAGTCGTTCTAGATTACATATCAAACATGACAGACCTTTACGCCGTCCAACTATATAAGGATTTAAAAGGAATGTAGTAATTAAATTTTAAGATTTTAATGCTTTAAAAATGAAAAGAGTTTTTCTGTCAATATTTTTTGCAATCATTTCCGGAATATTTTCTATATCCTGTTCTAAAGTCAATATATTTTCTAAAACAGAAACACCTTATCATTATGAAATCTTAAAAATAATTAATGATACAATAACAAATCATCCAGAAGAAGCACTGAAATTACTTAACAAAATCGACAATCTAATAGTCGAAAATGATTTCAGCGAACAAGAATATCATGAGTATCAAATACTTCTATCTGAAGTAAATTACAAAAACTTTTACAACCAAACAAATCATAACGAAGTAATAAATGCAAGCAACTATTTCGACAGCCTTACATTATTATATCCTAAAGATTTAGAAATCATCTTTCTTAACGCCAAGGCTCTTTACTATAAAGCTGTTGGTTTTGAAGAACTTGAAAAGACAAAAGATGCATTTAAAAGTTATCTGAAATCACTTGAACTGCTTGACAACATCAAACCTAACAAAATGAAATCCAATAAAAAGCAGTACGATGAAATACAACATTTTAAAGCTTTAATCTATACTCGACTAGGTGACATTCTATATTGGCATGACGTGTATGACGCCGCAATCGAATGCATTACAAACGCAAATAAGTTGTTTTACATAGAAGAAAACCAAAATGCATTATCAAGAAACAACATTATTTTAGCCGTAATTTATGGATTAAACTCAAATCACGACAGCGCATTGTTCCACCTATCTATTGCAGATTCAATATTGGAAATCAATAATATAGGAAGCACCCTAAAGAACGACATCGAGAGAATCAAAGCTTCAGTAATGTACAATATAGGTTACGAAGAAGAGGCTTTCAACTCGGTATTAAAACAATACAAAACTCTCGACAATCCAAAGCAAATAATGGAAGCTGCTGGCGTATTAGGTGAAATGTATTACAACAAAAAAGTCTATGACTCTGCGATTTATTACTACGAAAAATATTTCCCAGACAATAAATTCTCAAAAATAAACGCTGCCAACAACATTATTGAAATAAGCATCATTACCGGCGACAATGAGCTTATCACAAAATACGCACCATCGTTAGCTGAAGAAACGAACAAGGAAATCATGCTGTCATCAATAAAGACCGAACTCACTTCTCTTTACCATCAATACTGCATCCAAAAAAACAATGAAACATTCTACGACAACATCTTCAAGCACTTGATTATATTGTCAATAGCAATATTTACCATCTTTATTTTCGGATTGAATATCATAAAGTTAAGAAAGAAAAAATACAACAATGAAATCTCTCAAAAAAGCAATTACATCAACACTCTACAAAAGAAAATCGAAAAGACTTCTTCCGAAAATAAACATATAAAATTACAGATTAAAAACCTCGAAGACGAAATTCTCGATATCAAAAACAAAAACAGACTCGACTACGTCTCTTTCGAGCAAAAGATAGATTCAATAAAAGATAATCCTATCTACAAAAAGCTCTACGACATCAGTATAAACAACACTATCAAAACAAATACATTATACCCTGATTTACAACTAAATAATTTTGAACAGAATGAATTGATTGAATTGTTTAACACAACATTCGACAATGGCTTCAATAAAATAATTTCAGACCATAACGGATTGAAATATTATGACTTACTATATTTTTGCCTATATATTATTGGTTTAGACGAGAAACACATTTCCGCCGTAACTGGAAAAACATACAATGCCGTATGGAACAGAACCAAGAAAATTCAGGAAATACTTGGCAGCGACAAGAAAATCAAAGAAATAGTCAAAAACGAATTAAAATATTAATATTCGTTCCAGCTACTCATTATATCCAATGGTTTTCTTACCTTCTCTCTTGTTGGCGCATCAGGATATCCGACACTTATTAACAATGGGATACGTCTATTTTCAACACCCAATATCTTCTTGATTTTCTTCTCGTCGAACCAGCCTATGATACATGTTCCAAGGCCCAAATCCGCCGCTTGAAGACAAAATTGATTCACAGCAATTCCTATGTCAAACAAACTATAATCCTTGTTTTTTATCATGCTGCCAATTGTCGACATAAAATTCTGTCTTTCAAGAACTACAGCCACAATAACAGGGCACTGATGAGTGAATTTATTCATTCCCAATCCAATAGTACATTCTGCTATCTGCTCCTTCTTTTCAAAGTCATCAACGACAACGAACTTCCAAGGCTGAGAATTATTAGCAGAAGGAGAAATCCTTGCAGTCTCCAAACATTGGATAAGCTTCTCTTTTTCAACGACTTGATTTTTATATTTCCTATCACTTTGGCGTATCTTCGCCAATTCTGCAAATGTTAAATTCTCCATCATATCCGTAATGTTAGTTATAGTTAATTTAATTGCCCGTTGTCAATTGCAAATATATTTGCTTAAGACCATTAATATGTCTGTCTATAGAAAATATCTGTCTTGTTTCTTCCTTAACAACTTGCGAGATTAATTTATAGTCTTCAAGATCTAACAGAATACCTCTGGTTTTTGTCGCAAAATCTAAATCATTATTATCAACATATAATGTAGCGTACTTACCATTCGATGTAATTTCCTTAATCATTTCAGTATCATTGACAACTACATTCACGCCAGAAACCATTGCCTCAATAACAGCTATCGATACTGGTTCTCTGTCTGAATTATATACAAAAAGATCCAGCTGGCTCAACAAATTAGCATCATCGATTCCTTTGCTCATATAGGTTATGTAATTATCAAGGCCTTGCTGTATATAATAATATTTACAACTATTATAATTCGAATCATATTCATCAATCTGATTTCCCGCAACCACACAAGTAAAATTCCTTCCAGTTCTTCTCAGTTTCTTAATCATTTTAAATACGCTCATCATATTACGCTGCGGTGTAAAATCACCGATTGTGCCAATGAGATACCGAAGGTCATCAATAAAGAATTCATCTCTAACAGATTTATAATCAAAAGCATCAAATCTTTTAAAACAAAAAGCGTGATACAATTTAGAAGACTTATCAGCGATAATGTCAAATAAATTCGTGACATATTTCTTATGAGAATCTGACTGGAATATGATATAGTCTATTTTCTTTAATACATTTTTATATATACGATTCTTAAGGCCCTTCAATTCATCATGATAATCATAATCTGAGAATACAACCTTAACTTTCAATCCTTTAGCAATCCATAAAACCCAATAAGCATCGACATAATCATAAACATGAATCACGTCTATCTTATTTTTTTTCACGAACTTTCTAAGTTCAAATAAATTAACGAAAAAATTCCCCGATGAGCACAGACAAGGAAATTCAAAGAATTGAAAATCAGCTTTTTTTACATTCAATGAAATATCAAGTATAAGATTATTTATCTCGTATCGATAAGGTATTGTATGTAAAAATAATATTCGCATAATATAAAAAAAAATCCAGTTGTTAACCGGATTGCTTGTGCCCATGAGAAGACTCGAACTTCCAAGAGCTTAAGCTCACTACACCCTGAATGTAGCGTGTTTACCAATTTCACCACATGGGCTTTAAGCTTTTGGTATTGTGCCCAGGACAAGAGTCGAACTTGCACGACGCATTCGTCACCACCCCCTCAAAGTGGCGTGTCTACCAATTTCACCACCTGGGCTCTTAAAAACGTTGCAAAGATACACTTTTTTCAATTACGCACAACACCTCTGCAACATTTTTTTTATTTTTTTCAAATATTTTTTATAACTATTTAATACTTAATAAGTTTACGAATTTGACTAAAATTATCACCTACAACCCTGACAAAATATGTACCTTCATTAAGACTTGACAAAAAAGCATTCACATTCTGCAAATCAAAACAATGATTATCATATAAATATATCATCTTACCAATCACATCAAACACTTGAACGGAAACATTTTCTGCACTATTCAGCTTCAGTTCCACCACTCCATTTGAAGGATTTGGAAATACAGAAAACATCGATTTTTCATCAAAAATATCACAATTTTCCAAATTCAGCATATCAAGTGCCTTTTTAAAATCAGGAATTCCATATCCATATTCACCATTTGGAGTCGAATAATTGTCGGCCGACTGTTTTATAACTTCTCTTATTTTATTTTCTGGAACAGCATTTCTTGCCTGCCAAAAGCACGCCGCCAAACCAGCCAAAGATGGCGCCGCGAAAGAAGTTCCATTGCTTTCAAAAAAATCTCCACTTGGAGAAGCCACTGAAACGGCATACGCGAATGACATCACATCTGGTTTTATTCTGCCATCATAAGTCGGTCCTATAGAACTAAAACCAGTCTTTTGACCATCAGCCTTAACACCTCCTACCGTCAAAACATTTTTGCCATCACCAGGAGCTCCAATATATGGGAACTGAGTATCGCCCTCATTACCTGCAGCCGCAACACACAATATACCTCTAGAACTAGCTATCTCCGCACCTATTGTAATGACACAAGTTTTTCCATCAAAATCTGCATAATCATGGTTTTCCTGCACATCGTCAAAAGTTATATAACCTAAAGATGTGCTAATAACATCAATGCCAAGACTATCCAAAAATTCAGCAGCAGAAACCCAATTGTATTCCTCTATAACATTTTCACTATTGATATTCTCCGTCCTGCACAAAAAATACGAAGCCTTTGGTGCCGTTCCGACATAAGTATCAGGCATATAGCCAGCCATAAGGCTCAGACAAGCCGTCCCATGATGATCATCAGAATAGACAATACCATTTTTATACACGAAATCCTTGGTGCCAAGAAGACGATTTTCATCTCTCATATTTTGAAATACATCATGTACATCAGCGCCCTGATAGCCACTGTCACAAATGCCAATCCACATTCCCTCTCCCCTATATCCAAGTTCATGCAACGAAACGCCATTTAACAACTCTATCTGCGTATATGCGCTTCCATAATGATTACGGGAAACATCAGTCTTTACAATCGTTTCGATATTTGTTTCGTACAAAAGACTTTCTTCTTTTAAAAGCTGTTTCAACGGTTCATCATACAAAGCACGAGTTTTTTTCACAAACGGCAATTTTTCAATCGCTTCTATCACAGAATCATCATACGTTTCAACAGTCATGCCATTCAACCATTTAGAAGGATTCAGAATTGTCGCGCCAGCATTTTCTACAGCCTCAATATAAGAAGGATTTACAGGAATATCCTTTTCATCCAAAGCAACGCCATATTTAACGCGTCTCTGTATAGCACGCTCTGAAAGAAATTCCTCCGGTCTCTCAATGGAATAAGGCGTGTTATTTTTATCAGCAAACTGCACCCAATATTTATCAGGAGCAACTTGCGTCTGCGCGAATACATTTACACCAATAATTAATAATGTTATAAATAAATAAAATTTTCTCATACCTACATTTTTATTTTTCGCAAATTTACAATCTTTACTTCAAACCATAAAGAATATTTTTCTTTTTAACAATAATTAACAAAGACATATTTTCTTAATTTTGCAAAAAATATTTGAGATGAGAATTGACATTATCACAATCTTTCCGGAGATGTTTGAAGGTCCTTTTACTGAATCTATTATTAAAAGAGCCATCCAGAAAGGTCACGTTGAAATTCACTTACATAATTTAAGAGACTATAGCACAGACAAGCACAAACGTGTTGATGACTACGCATTTTCCTCTGGTGCTGGAATGGTAATGATGATTGAACCTGTCGACAATTGCATCAGCAGATTAAAGTCAGAAAGAGATTACGACGAAGTAATATACATGAGTCCAGACGGAGAGTTGTTGACTCAACCTCTCGCAAATCAGATGTCATTATACAACAACATCATCATTTTGTGCGGACATTACAAAGGCATTGACGAACGCATCAGAGAACATCTCATCACAAAAGAAATATCAATCGGGAACTACGTTTTATCAGGCGGAGAACTCGGTGCAGCCGTTTTAACAGACAGCTTAGTACGCTTAATTCCGGGTGTTTTGAGCGACGAAACTTCCGCTTTAAGCGACTCTTTTCAGAGCGGATTAGTGTCGCCGCCAGTATACACCAGACCTCGAGAATACAAAGGCTGGAACGTACCTGAAGTCTTGCTTTCTGGTAACGACATGATTATCAACGAGTGGAAATTAAACCAAGCCATTCAAAGAACCAAAGAAAGACGACCAGAAATGTATGAAATATTGAAAAAAAATAATTCAAACAATTTGTAATTTGTATGCAAAAAGTTTGTATATTTGCACACTTTTTTACGGATAGGAATAAAGAACAAAAATTATATAATTATATCAGAAATGAAGAACGCGTTAATTCAATTTGTTGAAGATCAAGTACAAGTTAAGGATTTTCCACAGTTTAAAGCTGGTGATACAATCACTGTAACTTACAAAATCGTTGAAGGTAATAAAGAACGTTTACAAAA
>JAZLAL010000071.1:0-25579 GCA_045613185.1 Bacteroidales bacterium
CTTGTCAATGGGTAAGATCCTTGCATATAGTGGTATCATGGAAGGTAAAGAAGTCAGCTGGATGCCATCATACGGTCCTGAAATGCGTGGCGGTACCGCTAACGTAACTGTCATCATCAGCGATGACCGCGTTTGCTCACCAATCCTCAACGCTTTCGATACAGCTGTGATTCTCAACCAACAATCACTCGACAAATTCGAAGAAAAAGTAAAACCAGGCGGCGTTCTCCTTTACGATCCAAACGGTATTACTCATAAACCAACACGTACTGACATTAAGATTTACACAATCGAAGGTGCACAATTAGCATCAGATATGGGTAACGCTAAAGTGTTCAATATGATTATCCTCGGCGCTTATCTTAAACTTAAACCAATCATCTCTTTGGATAAAGTTAAAGAAGGTCTCGAACACTCACTCCCAGAACGTGCTCATAAACTTATCCCATTGAACATGCAAGCTGTTGAAGTTGGTATGAACAATGTGAAAGAACAATAAATCTTGGTTTAAGGTTTAAAGATTAAGGTTTAAAGTTTGAGGTCTCCCTTGAATTTTAAACCTTTTCTTTTTACATATAAATCTTAACCTAAAATAAAAAACTCGCCTCATGAGGCGACTTTTTTTATTTTTAATAAGAATAAAATTTATTCTGTAAATTCTATAACATATCCTGAACATGTAACTTTAACATAGCTGTAAATACCAGCAAATGTTGTTACACTTGTTTCAAATGTTTCGTTAATAACAGCTCTTGACGAACCAACTAAATTTGCATTTTCAAGCATATTAGCTCTTGCTTCTTCAATTAAAGCTCTTTTGCGAATACCACCAAAATAGAACACATAATTAGCTTGAGACTCACCAACAACCTTTTGAATAACTTTGTAATTGTTGTCTTGTAAAAGTACATTTGTAGAATTTTGATTTACATTCATCGCCATGCCACCATGAAGTGAACAACTTGAAACACCGAAAAGCATAGCAACTAAAGCGAATAACATTAATAACTTTTTCATAGTAAATGATTTTTAATTTTTCAATGATGCAAAGATAGCAATTATTTGCATTAATTTTACATTTTTCGGGGGGGTAAAATTTTATCTAAAAAAATCATAACACATTGATTTACGAATCATTAAATCATAAAAAAAGCACCTAGCTGGGAACTGAGGTGCTTTTCATCATTTGAGAAAATTGAAATGTATAACCAAAACCATACATTAGACAATTTATCGTGATATTTTGTTCAACAGAAAGAAAAAAAAATTATATTTTTGCAAAAAAAGAAAATTTACTATGACACACAAATATTACGATTTTTATATGCGCTTCCCTTCTTTCGAAGACGCAGAAAAGGCACAGAAATTTTATAATGAAACACATAAATTCCGCATCGGCGGTAAGTTCGTCATCAACGACAACGGAGTTTGTTCATTATCAATAACAGACGAATGTGAATTGATTTGCGACATGTATCAATTCGGAATGAAACGTTTTATCGTAGTCGATAATTATCACGGACAAAACCGTAAAGACGGCAAGATGTATTTCGATGTACAAACAGACACCGACGTCGTACATTCTTTCTTGTATGATGATGAAATATTCGAAAACATCAATCAATTTTTGAAGGAAGATATTTACAAAGACGGCTACGTCAACGAAGGCAGCAACTTCCCTCCTATCATCAAACGTATCATCGACGGAATGGGAATCGACGACCTTTATGATATGCTCAGCGTGAACGCACCGGGATTTGACATTTAATTTAATTCATAATTCATAATTCATAATGCATAATTCATAATGCATAATTTGTTTATGTAGAGACGTATCAATGACACATATAAAATTAACAAACATTGATGCGTCTTATTATTTAAAATCGAAAACAGAAAATTGAAAGTTATGAAAAAGTTATTTCTCATTATTATATTGGCATTATTCTTTAATGTCAACGGACAACAGACAACGGACAACATTGGAATTATCCCAATGCCGCAACAAGTCGAAATAAATGACGGACATTTTATTTTGAATGAGTCAACTATAATTTTTGACAATTTTGAAATATCAAATATTTTAAAGAATGACATTCTTGAAATAACAGGATTAGATTTAAGTCTTTCAAATAAAATCAAGAAAAGAAACGCCATCGTTTTTCAACTAAAAGACTCTATTCCTGCCAAAGAAAATATGGTTCAGTCATACATTATTAACATTGAGCCAAATAAAATCACCATTGAAGCGACTACTGAACAAGGCATGTTCTACGGAGCACAAAGTTTAAAGCAACTTATCCGTCATCAACTTCTCACAGAAAACAATCTGAATATTCCTTGCTATAAAATTTTCGACTACCCTTCTCTTGAATATCGTGGATGGATGGACGACATCAGCCGTGGTCCGATTCCAACAACGGATTTCATCAAAGAACAGATTCGTCGCCTCGCTGAATATAAATTCAATTTCTTCAACCTTTATACAGAACATCTTTTCAAGCTCGACGAATATCCTGACATCGCTCCTACTGATGGTCTCACTGCTGAAGAAATCCAGGAACTGACAGAATACGCAAAAGATTATTACATAGAATTCATCGGCAACCAACAATGTTTCGCTCATGCAGAAAAGACTCTCGACAATCCTTTCTACGACGACATCAGAGACACTCGTTTCAACTTCAACCCTGGAGTTGAGGAGACTTACGAGTTTTTAGAGACATTACTCGGCGAGACAGCACAAGCTTACGAGTCGAAATATTTCAACATCAACTGCGATGAGACTGAAGGTCTCGGCAACGGAAAAGCTAAATCATACGTCGATAGCCTCGGCTCAGAAAACGCCTACTGCCAACATATAAATAAGGTATATAACATCTTACAGAAATACGACAAAGAAGTCATGATGTGGGGAGATATCCTCGCAAAGAATCCAGAGATGATAAAACAACTTCCAGAAGACATCCAATTCATCGTCTGGAGTTACGGCGGCCGCGACAGCTTCGATGAGATGATCGCGCCTTTCAAAAACTCAGGTCACACTTTCTGGATTGCTCCTGGCGCAAGCTGCTGGGCATCGAGTTTTCCTTACATCGACAACTACATCAAGAACATCGCACACTTCAACCGCGACGGATATAAAAACGGAGCAAAAGGCGTCATCAACACTGCTTGGGACGACTACGGCGAGACAATGTTCAACTCAACATGGCACGCAATGGTGTGGTGCGCTGAAACAAGCTGGAACACTTTGAAGACAAACGACGAAGCCGAGAGAATTGAAAGAGAAAATATTTTCAACAAGAACTTCAACATCCAATATTTTGAAGTCAAAAGTCAAAAGTCAAAAGTCAAATAATCGATCATCTCTACGAATTGAACAAATTGATTGACGAGAGCGACATGACAAACCTGATGAACTTCACGGTTCTCAACGCTCCGCTTTTAGAGTTCTATCCTTCACAATTAGATTCAGCAGCGATAGCTAAAAACGAAAACGAGAAACAACAAGCTTTCGAGATTTATCAGAAACTTTTGAAAGACAGACAAGAAGTAAATGCCAATACTGAAATCATCGACGCTGCGATATTGGCAGCTTACAGAGCTTACATCGTGACATTGAAAAACGAGTTGAGAGTCAATCTTTATAAAACAATGCTCAACCCTACTGAAGAAAATGTCGCATTTACAAAAAACATGTCAGAACAATTCTTGGATTCACTTCATTGCTTGAAGAAAAGATTTGTCAAAGCTTGGGACATGGAGTCACGTTCTTATTACAGAAATGTCTTCACCGAACGTTATGACAAAATCGCAAAAGACGTTTTGAATGCAGGAAACGTTGTTTTTATAGAAACATTAGGTCAACAGCTAACAGCCAACAGCCAACAGCCAATGGTTACAATGAAAACCATCTTTAATGATAGAGATATTTACTACACAACAGATGGCAGTACTCCTGACAAGAACAGCAAGGTTTACAACGGACCTTTCGCCATCGAACGTTCATGCATCGTGAAGGCTGTTTGTTTTGAAGACAACAGAGAGACTATCGTCAATGAGAAATACATCCTTTATCATAAGGGCATGGGACATTTTAGAAAGTTGAACACCGTCGCTGGCAACTACAGACCAGAATATTCTGGTGGCAGTGAAGACGCCTTGCTCAACGGTGCTGTCGGAACTAACAACTACAAAGACGGTAACTGGCAAGGATTCTACGGCACCGACTGCGACATCGAACTCGACTTCGGCAAGAAAGAAAAACTCCGTTCACTAAAGATAAACTTCAACACCAATCCTTACGACTGGATTTTATTGCCTAAGAAAATGTCGGTTTATGTTTCAAATAATGGAACTAATTACACATTATTCAAGACATTCGAAATAAGCGAAGACGTCGACACTTCAAAGACAAATATCGTCACAAAGACATTCGACATCAGCGGACTGAACAGCAGATTCGTAAGAATCGTAGTTGAAACACCGGGCTTGATTCCAGAAGGACTTCCAGGATATAACAATCCATCATGGATGTTTATGGACGAAATCGTGGTGGAATGACCTTTGACTGTTGAACTAAGGCTATTGAAATTTGAACTTTATGATGAGATTAAAAGCGTTATTCATATTATTAGCGATATTGTTGGTTACAAAAATATCTTTAGGGCAGATGCCAATAGACAACGGACATCAGCCAACAGCTAAATCATCTGGTTTCTACGCCAAGGCTTCTGCTAACATCGCATATCCGATTCCTGGAATCATTGGTTCTGTCGGTTATGAGTTCAACAAGCATTTTGCGATAGGCATCGGCGGAGGTATTATTTCAGCAGCCTTCTACGATATATGTTTTCCGATTAGCCTTGAAATCAGCGGTGACATAACAAAAAAGAATATCATAGGAAACGCCACTCTTTGCTATAGTGTCGAACCTATGATATTACCTGGAACTAATCTATATTACATCCTTCCGAAAATCGGATTAAGAAATGACAACTGCCATTTTTACCTGACCGTAATGGGAGTCAATTTTGGATATAAGATTCCATTCAAGAAGAAATAGTCTGTTATAAATCAAGAGACGCATCAACGACTCCTAACATCCATCACTCTCCCCCCGCCTCGTAAATCACTGCTCCTCTCCTATTGATATGCTCTATCAATTCTTCGTTTCTCAAGGTATGAAAGATTGATATATCAAACATATAAGGCAACAACAAATCATCAATGTCGTTCATGATTTGCAACAAGTCTCTATGAGTTATATTTTCTCCAACTAAAGTTATATCAATATCTGAAAACTGTTTATATGTCCCCTTAACTCTTGAGCCATATAAGATGACTTTCTCTATCTGCGGTCTTTGTGCAAAGACTTCAGATAACATCTGCCAGTATTCTTCTTTAACTCCGTATCTCATTGTTCCTCCATTTTTTCGAGCATCACTTTTTCAAATTTCACAAACAAAGGATAATAAATATTTACAATATGATCAAGGATTTTTTGTGCAGTATCATCGTCATAATGATGTGAAGTTACATTACGGTCTTTGATAGTATCCATCCATTTCTCATCATCGATTAGCCCTAACCTCAGGCTATAACGTATGGCATCTCTCGATCCGAAAATCTCCATTATGCCTTGATGTTCCGCATAGTCTTTCATCACCTTCCACGACAACTCATGCGTAAATTCAAAACATTGTATCAGGCCCTCTCTTATGATGTTAAACTGATTGTCTGAATAAAGTTCCTTTGTTACTATTTCAACTGCGTTTTCTAGTTGTTTCAAAGCACGACGATAATTACTGAATCGCTGCTTCCATCTGATGTCTTTTTCTGTTTCCATTTTATTTTAATTATTGGTCCATCATATTTTTATCTCTACAAAGATACCATACATCTAAATATATTGCAAGATAAAAATTCTTAAAAAATATTAAGGGACATAGTTAAAAACTACATCCCCATATATTCTAAAGCCAAATCATTGAGACGCTTCAACGACTCCTAACATCCATCACTCTCCCCAGTAATTATAATTCTCTACGTCTTTCATCAACTCTCTCACTGCTGCTTCGAGTTGTTCGTCGATGCCTGCTGCAAGTTTCTCTGGAGTGTTTCTAACCTTCACATCTGGTTCGAGCTGTGAGTTTTCAAGATAATAACCTTCTTGTGTTCTGTAGCCTACTGTTGGCAAACCGAAGTACATGCTTTCATCTTGCAATGTCTCCCATGTCACGCTGCTCATCGTTCCTGGGACTGGCATACCGACGAGTTTACCCATTTTCTTATGCTTGTAAACCCATGGCGTTCCGTGAGCGTTGCTGTAGTTAGCCTCACACATCAACATGATTGAAGGCTTTACATAACGACGTGATGGCATCACACAAGCTACGCTGTCGCGGATGACTTGTTCAAGATATTTCTCTCCGCTGAACAAAATCTCGATGTCTTCATGGAGACGACCGCCGCCATTGAAACGAGTGTCGATGACAACACCTTTTCTCTTGTTGTATTTTCCAAGAATGTCGGCATAGACATCACGATAGCTCGCATCGCCCATGCTTTTAATATGTACATAACCCAAAGTTCCATTAGACAGGCTATCAACGACTTTTGCATTATGTTTAATCCAACGTTGATATAACAATTCGTTCTGAGTTCCTTTTGAAATAGGTTTCACTATCTCTTCCCAACGTTTCTTTGTGTCAGGATTATAAACAGAAACCAAGACTTGTTTTCCAACTTTTTTATTTAAAAGAGGATAATAATCCATATCTCTTGTAATCTCAACGCCGTCAATTTTCTCGATTATACAACCAGCTTCAACTTTAGAATGATTCTTATCGAAAGGACCTTTTTCCAAAACCTCATCGATGAGGAGACCGTCTCCGTCGTAATCAACATCGAAGAGAAGTCCGAAGTAAGCTGTCACGTCGCCACTCTTTCCATTAGATGTCATTCCACATCCGGAATGAGAAACATTAAGTTCACCGAGGATTTCGCTCATCAATTCTGTAAAATCGTAGTTATTATTAATATGTGCCAAGAAAGGATAATAATCTTTCTTAATCTGTACGAAGTCAGCGCCGTTGCTATCTCTTCTAAAAAGACGTTTGTTTTCCTGCAAGAAGATATGATTGTACATATATTCACGTTCTGCAGCATGGTCGAGCAACATCGTTGCGTCATATTTAATAGGTGTCGCCTTGCCGCCTTTGGTTTCTATTGTCTGAAGATTGCCACCAGACAAGACATAAAGTTTGTCGCCTTTTTTATTCAGTTTGATTTCAGCGCCACCCATACCAAGTTTCTTCAAAATCTTAGTAGACTTCTCGCGGACATCGAGTTCCCAGAGGTCGTAGCCTTTTTCAAAAGCACTGAGGAAAAATAATTTATCGCCGTCTTTTGAAAGTGAAACGCCAGAAAGTCGCGACGACATCGGAGTGAGGCGTATGATACGGTCTTCCAGTCCATCAAGTTCAACGACGATGTCTTTCTTCACTTCAGACTTCTTATCGTCTTTCTTTTCTTTCTTATCTGATTTCTCTGCTACATCTTTAGCCATCTTTTCCTCTTTCTTCAAAAGGTCATACTCTTCTTTTGAAAGACGGAATTTATCATAAGACTCTTGATTCAAAAACGCTACAAAAGCATCGTCCTGACTTCCCCATGAAGCATGAGAACGCATGCCGTAACGATTTGAAATAAATGTAATTGCGTTGCCATCCAAAGCCCATTTAGGATTTGAAGTGATGTATGCACTGTTTGTAATATTATAAATCTTCATATCACCATTTGCCGAAACGATACCGACATCAGAATAAGGATCACGCATATTGCTGATGAAAGAAAGCGCAAACCACTTGCCATCTGGCGACCATTCATATTCAAAGCAATAGTCGTCATTCCGATAATGCTGAGTGCCGTCAGTGATTTGACGTACTTTTTTAGTTTCTAAGTTAACAACTTTTAAGATATTTCTATTTTCGAGATATGCGAGTTCTTTACCGTCAGGAGAAAACTTAGGCACGCCACGTTCTATACCGTCTTTTTCAAACAAAGGCTCTTCGTCAATCAATGTAGCGTATGTAAAGTTAATATCCTCTTTACGAGCCATTTCTGCTTTATAAAGGTTGAAATAACCATCACGTTCTGAGACATAAACGAGAGATTTTCCGTCAGGAGAAAATGTTGGATAAGACTCAGCTTCTGGAGTATGAGTGATTTGTTTTGTTGTCTGATATTCTTCTGAAGTGACAAATATTTCACCACGAGCCACGAAAGCGATGAGATCACCATCGGGAGTTATGATGATGTCGGAAGCCTTGCCGAATTTACCTAGTTCCGGTGTTTCTTCCTGGTCGTTAACGATTTGTATCTCAACTTTCTTTGGCTCGCCGTCGAGAGTCTGAGTGTAAATCTCGCCTTGATAACCATAACATAACAAGCCATTATCAGATACGCTTAAGAATCTCACTGGATGAGTTGTAAAATCAGTGATTTTCTGAGCATTATTGACATCATTTACATTAGCTCTGTAAACGTTGAAGTTGCCGCCTTCACCTTCGCTGAGGTATACGAACTCCTCCTTATTAGGGAGAAAACGAGGGTCGCGGTCTTCGCCAATATTACTTGTCAAGATTGTATGAGTTTTTTCTTTTGCGTTATAGTAAACGATGTCGCGAGCCACTGAAGAAATCTGGTGTTTACGCCATTCGTCTTCACCACCTTTTTGGTCATAATAGAGGAAGGACTCACCGTCAGCATCGAAAGAAAGGCTGCATACATTCACAGCTGCCACCTGTTGCGAGCGGCCGCCATCGACAGGCACCTTATATAACTCACGCATCCATGCTGTAGGAAACTGTACGTTGCTAGCATCTTTTTGAATATTAGCAGAATAATAAATCATGCTGTCGTCGGCCGAGAACGCCAAAGGAATTTCAGGAGCAGAGTTTGTCGTGACGCGTTTTGCCACGCCGCCATCAGCAGAAACAACATAAATATCAAAGTTAGCGTTTCTGTCGGTTGCGAAAGCTATGTATTCACCATCATTAGACCAGATTGGATTGAAGTCATAAGATGAATTCGTTGTCAATTGTCTAGCCAGTCCGCCTTCTGCATCAACGACATAAACATCACCTTTATAAGCAAAGGCAATTTTATCGCCCTGAGGAGAAATCACGTTATAGCGCATCCATAAAGGCTCTGAGCCTTGAGCTATGAGCTCTGAGCCTTGGAACAAGATAACAAACAAAAACGCCAATAATCTTGTAGTCTTGTTGCCTTGTAGTCTTGTAGTCTTTTTCATATTTCAAAACTTAATATTATTTTTACCGCCCATTCTTAATTTAATTCCAGTTATGACTTTCTTTGTATATTCTGGGAAATCACTTTTCATAATCCAGTCATAATATTGAGGTTCGATACGGAACACATCCTCTACCCTTCTATCTTTATGTTTACCGAATTTAAACACCTCTTTACCTTCCTCATCGAAAACGATTTGTCCCATAAGGTCGGCATTTTTATTATGATATGAGAAAGCAGAAAGCTGTTGCATATCATTTTGCACAGGAACAGATGTAACACCTTTATTATCAGTATATTCTCTATCTTTATACATATCTAGCATTGCCATCATAACTTCATATGTCGCCATAGTATCAGCGGAAGCAGAATGAGCGTCTTCAAGTTCTTTATTCATGAAGAAACGATATGCGCCTTTGAGAGTTCTAGGTTCCATTTTCATGAAAATATTCATGACATCAATAACTTGTCGCGACTCGATATCGAATTCCACATTAGCGCGGATGAACTCCTCGACCAACATTGGAATATCGAATTTTATTATGTTATAGCCAGCGATGTCGCTTGCACCGAAGAACTTTTTTATCGACGGAGCTAGCTCCTTAAATGTCGGACAATCCTTCACGTCGTTATCGGAGATATGATGTATAGCAGTTGTTTCAGGAGGAATAGGACAGCCAGGATTAACGAGCCATGTCTTTTGCTCCTCTTGTCCATCGACATTGATTTTCAACACACTAATTTCAACAATTCGATCATGGACAGGATTCAGGCCTGTTGTTTCCAAATCGAAAAATACTATTGGTTTTCTTAGATTTAACTTCATAATTTTACATAAAAAAATTGAGCTTCAAAGGTAGTAAAATTAACATTTAGAATTAAAGAAAATATTTTTAAAAAAGCTATCAGCGGGCAGTTATCAGCAATTTGCGACAATAATGACTGACAGCTAATCGCCAACGGCTGACTGTCATTTATTTTTTTTCAAAAAAAAGTTCAGATTATAATATTTTTCTTTATTTTTGCTAAATCAAAATTCATTCGTAGAACACAAATTTTTGACAGTTATGGAAAATGAAAAGATGAACAATCGTGAGGAATTGTTTTCGAAGGCAATACGCGCTGGCAAACGCACATATTTCTTCGATGTAAAAACAACAAAAGGTGAAGAGAAATATATAACCATCACTGAAAGCAAACGTCGTTTCAGCAACGAACAAAATCGTTTTTTCTATGAAAAGCATAAACTTTTCTTATATAAAGAAGATTTTGAAAAATTCAGCAACGCATTGAAAGACACATTGAATTTCATCGAGACAGGCGAATATCCAGAAGGATATTTTGACGAACCAAAACACGAAGACTTCGATGACGACAAATCAATCGATGCATGGTTTGATGAACTTGATAAATAAAATTGGAAGTTGAAAGTTTAGGGAGCTGCTATAAATTATGGCGGCTCTTTTTTTTATTATCAACGGTCAACAGTCAATGGTCAATGGTCAAAAAAAATTGTTGAAAACTTCCCCTAAATCACCTTCATTTTTTACAATAAAAATTGTATCTTTGTAGTTTAATAAATAAATCAACAAGAGATGGGAAAGATAATAGCTATAGCCAATCAAAAGGGCGGAGTTGGCAAGACAACCACTGCCATTAACCTTGCAGCGAGCCTTGCTGTCCTTGAACATAAGACACTGCTTATCGACGCTGATCCTCAGGCGAACTCGACTTCAGGAGTGGGCTTCGATCCTAAGGGAATCGAAGGCAGCATTTATGAATGTATCATTGACAACGTGAATCCAAAAGACATCATCAAGGAAACTGAAACTCCAAACCTATTTCTTTTACCGGCGCACATCGACCTTGTCGGTGCTGAGATTGAAATCATCAACTTGCCACAACGCGAGAAAATGATGAGCAACGCTCTATCCAGCATCAAGGACGAATATGACTACATCATCATCGACTGCTCTCCATCTTTAGGTTTAATAACCGTAAACGCCCTGACTGCAGCCGACTCCGTTATCATTCCCGTACAATGTCAGTATTTCGCACTTGAAGGATTGGGCAAATTGCTCAACACAATCAAAATAGTCCAAAGCAGATTCAACCCAGAACTCGACATCGAAGGTATCTTGTTGACAATGTTCGACTCTAGAACAAGAATTTCAAAGCAAGTCGTAAACGAAGTGAAGACACACTTCCAGACCATGGTCTTCGACACCATCATCAACGTCAACACACGACTCAGCGAAGCTCCTAGCTTCGGCCAGACTGCCATCATGCACGACGCCACAAGCATTGGCGCAATAAATTATCTTAACCTTGCAAGAGAAATATTAAAAAACAACGAAAATGTCATTACAGAATAAAAAAAGAGGATTAGGCCGCGGATTGGACGCCATCTTACAAAGCCCAGAAACAGATATCACATCATCTGACATTTCTGGCAACTATGTGGCAGGTGCCGTGGCAGAACTGAACATCGACTTTATTGAAGCCAACCCTTTTCAACCAAGAACAGACTTTGACGAAGCAGCTCTCAACGAACTGGCAGAGTCAATACAGACACAAGGCGTGATACAACCTGTCACCGTCAGAAAAATGGGTCGCGACAAATATCAGCTCATTTCTGGCGAACGCCGTCTCCGCGCATCGAAAATGGCAGGCCTTAAGACAATACCTGTATTCATCCGCGTCGCTAACGACGAACAAATGCTCGAGATGGCATTGATAGAAAACACTCATCGCGAAGGACTTAACGCAATAGAAATCGCACTTTCATATCAACGTCTTATTGAAGAGTGTAACATCACACAGGAACAACTCAGCGAAAAAGTCGGCAAAGACAGAAGCACTGTGACAAATTTCCTACGCCTCCTCAAATTGCCTCCAGAAGTACAGGTTGCATTACGCGACGGCTTCATATCAATGAGTCAAGCCCGTGCAATAATCAACATAGAAGACAAGGCAAAACAACTTATCATATTAAAGGAAATTATCGACAAAGACTTAAGTGTCAGACAAGTAGAAGAGCTCGTACGTTCTCTTAACACCAAAAACGTTAAGACAAAAAAACAAAAGGACGTATTGCCAGAAGCATTCATCTATAAAGTCGACTCATTATCTAAGTCTTTAAATACGAAAGTGAAGATAAGCCGTAACAGCAAAGGCAAAGGCACCTTGACAATCAACTTTAAAAACGATGATGATTTTGAAAGACTTATCGCTATAATCAACAAAAATTGATTCTTGAAATGTCGAAACGCTTTCTGATATTATTATTTATGACTTTAGCAATGTCATGCTCCGTCTTTGCCAAAAACGACAGCATAGCAGCGCCAAAGAAACATAACCCTAAGAAAGCGACAATTTATTCAGCAGTACTTCCCGGGCTGGGTCAGGCTTATAACAAAAAATACTGGAAAATACCCATCGTATACGCTGGCATCGGAACAATAGCCTACGTTATCGACATGAACAACGACAACTATAGAGACTACAGAAAAGCTTTCGACTACAAAAGCGGAATCATCACTGAAGCTGACGAGAAAATAATAAATATCGCAAAACGATATTCAGGAGACAACCTCATAACAATAAGAGATTATTACCGACGCAACACCGAACTCAGCTGGATAATAATGGCAGTGTGGTACGGACTGAACGTCATCGATGCTTGCGTCGACGCTCATTTCTTCGAATACGACATCAGCGACGACTTGACATTGAAAGTGGAACCATCATTACAAAGCAATTACGCTTATTGGGGACAAGAAATGGGAACGGGATATGGGAAAAGTTATGGCGTTTCTCTTAAATTAAAATTTTAAGACAATGAAAATAATATTGTTAGGATACGGAAAAATGGGTCACGAAGTGGAGAAAATAGCTCTGCAACGCGGACACGAAATATTAGCCAAAATAGATAACGAAAACGACTGGAATTCATTTAGGAATTCTGGAGAGCAGATTGTTGCAATAGAATTCAGCACTCCTGCAACGGCATTCGACAACATCAAACGCTGCTTCGACATGAACATTCCTGTTGTCTGCGGAACGACAGCATGGTACCAGCATTTTGACAAAGTCAAAGAAAGATGCGAAAAGGAAAAACAAGCATTATTCTATGCTCCAAATTTCAGCATCGGCATGAATATAATGTTTATGCTCAACCAACAACTCGCCAAGATAACAGAAAAATACGATTACAAGTTAAGTCTAACCGAAACACATCATATCCATAAACTCGACAAGCCAAGCGGCACTGCTGTTAAACTCGCAAACGACATTGTGGATAATAATAAAAATTATGATTCATGGAAGTTGAGCGAAGAAGGTACAATGCAGAATGTTTTACCGATTGAGGCGATTCGTGAAGGCGAATATTTTGGCATTCATGAAGTCAAGGCTGAGTCATCTTGCGACATCATCAGCCTTCGTCACGAGGCTTTCAGCCGCGAGGGTTTTGCAACCGGAGCCGTGATAGCAGCGGAATTCCTTGCTGGCAAAAAAGGATTATTCACAATGAACGACTTATTAAACTGTTAAACTATAAACCATGTTATCATTCATATTATTTGTATTATTAGTTCCAGCATTATTTACACTTCCAATCGCTTTCTGCTGGAAACTTTTTGAAAAAGCAGGTTACAAAGGTTTGTATTCAGTAATACCTTATTACAACCTTTTCATATTATCAAAAATAGTGAACTGCACTCAATGGTGGTGGTATCTTTTATTATTCTTGCCATACATCAATTTCTTCACTATGATGTTAATGTTCATCGACTTAGCTAAATCATTCGGAAGATTCAAGATTTGGGAAATAGTATGCGCCGCAGTAGTTCCATTTATCTTCTTCCCTATCGTAAATCATCAGAATTCAAAATACAGCAACCCAAAAACTTCACCATTCCCAAAGAAAACACAAGTAAGAGAATGGCTTGATGCAATAGTATGGGCAGTCGTTGCAGCATTGATAATCAGAACATTCTTATTTGAAGCATATACCATTCCATCATCAAGTATGGAAAAATCACTTTTAGTAGGCGATTATTTGGTTGTAAGTAAAATCGGCTACGGACCACGCGTTCCAAACACTCCGTTAGCATTTCCATTCGTACATCACACATTGCCTTGGTCTAAGACAGCGAAGTCATATATAGAAAAACCTCAGCTTCCATACAAACGTCTGCCAGGCACTACAGAAATAAAACGCAACGATCCTATAGTGTTCAACTTCCCTGCAGGCGACACTGTCAGCGAAGTATATCAAAGTAACGTAACATTCTATCAATTATGCCGTTACTTCGGAAGAGACAAAGTCATGAACGATAAAAAACAATTCGGCGATATAATCACACGTCCAGTTGACAAACGCGAAAATTATGTAAAACGCCTCATCGGTATGCCTGGAGACACTTTGCAAATCATCGACGGTATGGTTTACATTAATGGTAAAATTGGTGAACAACCAAATGAAATGCAACATAATTACATCGTCAAGATTACAGGTAACAGCGTAAATCCTAAGATTTTGGAAAAATACAATATTACTGAAGGCTACAGAACAGCTCATGCTGACGAATTGATTTTCAATATGACATCAGACATAGCCGAAGAATTTAGAAAATTGCCTTTCGTAAAATCAGTTGAAAGAAGAATAGCACCTGTCGGGACTGAAGTTTCTGAAGACATATTCCCTAATGACACTACACATTTCAAATGGAACGCCGACAATTTCGGTCCTATCGTAATTCCACAAGAAGGCAAGACTGTAAAAATCAACACAGAGAATATTGCTCTTTACGACAGAATCATCAGAGCATACGAACTTAATGACATGAAAATCAAAGACGGAAAGATTTTCATCAACGGAGAAGAAACAGACGAATACACATTCAAGATGGACTATTATTGGATGATGGGCGACAACAGACATAACTCACAAGACTCCAGATTCTGGGGCTATGTGCCAGTCGACCATATTGTTGGAAAACCAGTATTCGTATGGCTTTCAATGGATAAGAACACAGGAAAAATACGCTATAACAAAACATTCAGATTCGTAGATTGATATGGGATACAACAGAAACAAACCAATTGAAAACAACATAAAAGAAAAAGAGCTTATCGAAAACATCAGCGAGGCCAAGGAATCGAAGGCAAAAAGCGAAAACAAAAAAGCCAAAGGTGAAGGAAAAAAGAACAAGCCAAAACCTAGCAAAACAGCCATTCGCAAGAAAGAAAGAGACCCACGCATCAGAATAAGTTTTGGCGCATTATTAATGTTATCGAGTGTCTTTATCTTATTATCATTCATATCTAACTTCATCGGTTACAATCTTACAGGCAACATCGGTGAAACAATTGGTTTGTGGATGAGCGAAAATGCATTCGGCATCGGCTCTTCATATCTGATATTCCTCCTGTTCATAGCAGGTTCTAACCTTTCTTTCAAAGGCCCAAAGATCAGAATAGCAACAATATGCAAATATTCTTTGATGACACTGATTTGGTTGCCTTTAACACTTGCTTCAATAATGCCAAACGCCCAAACCTTCGATGCATACTATGGCGTTGTAGGTTTATTTATACACGATTTACTAGAACCTTTCATCAAAGAATTAGGAATTTATATCTTATTGATATTCTTCGCATTCTTATATATACTCTTTACTTTCGACTTCAAGATGCCTACAATAAATTGGGAAAGCAAAAAGGAAGATACTGAAGATTACGAAGACGATGTTGAAGACGAAATAGAAGAAGATAATGAAGAAGAAGACATCGAAGAAAAAGAAGAAATGGTAAAACCAACATTTGATTTTGAAGACGATAACGATGAGGAAGAAGAATATGAAGATGTTAAAATTACTGTAAAACATATTACTAGAGAAACCAATGCCAACTCTAACCATGATACAACCCCAGACTCTAGCATTGAAGATGTTGAAATAATTGACATAACACCTACTCCTAAACAGTTGCCTTACAAAGTTGAAGAAACTTCTGTAATTATGGAAACACCTCTGGAAATCACTACAGAACCAGAAGACGATGGCTTCGAAGATGTAGTTGTCACTCCAAAATCTCCAGTTTCAACTAATAAAGAAAGTGATGAAGTCAATGCCGATGACATTACAATGGAAGTCACTGCTCCAACAGAAGAAAAGCAAGCCATTGAAATTGGCGAGCACTTCGGATTAGACACCGATTTCGACCCTAAACTGGAACTTTCAAACTACAAGTTCCCTCCATTAGATTTACTTAAAGACTACGGCGATAACACAAGCAACGTTGACAAAGAAGAACTTGAAGTCAACAAGAAACGTATCGTCGACACATTGGCGAACTATAATATCGCCATCGACAAAATCAAAGCGACCATCGGTCCTACTGTGACTTTATACGAAATAATACCTGCCGCTGGCGTAAGAATTTCAAAGATTAAGAATTTGCAAGATGATATCGCACTCTGTCTTTCTGCTATCGGTATCCGTATCATTGCACCAATCCCGGGCAAAGGCACCGTCGGTATCGAAGTTCCTAACCAAAAGCCACAGATTGTCCCAATGAAAGGCGTCTTAGGTTCAGAACGTTTCCAATCATGCGGCTACGAACTTCCATTCGGCATCGGCAAAACCATCTCTAACGAGAGTTATGTTGCCGACCTCGCCAAAATGCCTCACATCTTGATGGCCGGTGCAACAGGTCAAGGTAAGTCTGTAGGTATCAATGCTATCATTTCATCATTATTATACAGCAAGCATCCTGCAGAACTTAAGTTCGTCCTCGTTGACCCTAAAAAGGTTGAGTTAAGTCTTTATAAGAAAATCGAACGTCATTTCTTGGCAAAACTCCCTGATGCAGAAGAAGCTATCATCACCGACGTAAGAAAAGTCGTCAGAACACTCAACTCATTATGTATCGAAATGGATAATCGTTATGAATTGTTGAAAGACGCTCAAGTTCGTAACATCAAGGAATATAACGCCAAGTTCATCGCTCGTAAATTGAATCCTTACGACGGACACCGTTTCTTGCCTTATATAGTATTGGTCGTTGACGAGTTCGCCGACTTGATTATGACAGCTGGCAAAGAAGTCGAGGCTCCTATCGCACGTCTTGCTCAGCTCGCTCGTGCTATCGGCATTCACCTTATCATCGCTACACAACGTCCTTCAGTCAACATCATCACTGGTTCTATCAAGGCTAACTTCCCTGCACGTATCGCATTCCGCGTCATCTCACGCGTCGACTCCATGACAATCCTCGACACTAACGGCGCCGACCAACTCATAGGTCGCGGCGACCTTCTTCTATCAACCGGCAACGACTTGGTCCGTATACAATGTGCCTTCATCGACACTCCTGAAGTAGAGGAAATCACAGACTTCATCGGTTCTCAAAGAGGTTACGCAGAAGCCTACAACCTTCCTGACTGTCCTGATGAAAAAGAAGAAGGTGGCAGCAAAGAATCTATCAATCCTGACGAAAGAGATCCGCTTTTCGAAGAAGCAGCTTATATCATTGTTCAAACACAACAAGGCTCCACTTCAATGTTGCAACGCAAGTTGAAACTCGGCTACAACAGAGCTGGCAGAATCATCGACCAACTCGAAAAAGCTGGAATCGTAGGTCCTTTCGCAGGCAGCAAGCAACGTGAAGTAAGAGTAGCCAATGAAATGGCTCTCGAACAATTCCTCAAAGACTTGAATATGGACAATGACACTGACTCTGATTTTTAAATAGTTCCAATTTATGAGAAAAATATTATTGATATTCTGCATATTGCTAAGCTTCAACGCATCAGCTCAGTCAGCCCTTGACTTCCTGAATTCTGTCATAGAAAAAAACAAGTCGTATGCCGACATTAGTATCATATTTGAATACGAATTTAAAAACGAAGAAAACGGAATACACGAAAGAACAGGCGGATATGCTTCTATGAAAGGTTCATCATACATAATCAACATCGATGGTCAGGAAATGATTTGCAATGGCGAAACAATGTGGACTTACCTCATTGATGACCAAGAAGTGATGATAAGCGACGTAACAGAAGACAGCAGCTCCTCCCCTATCGCCATCATTGAAGCTTTTTCTAAAAATGTAAACGTAACATTTGAGGAAAACAGCAATGCCGAATTAACAACATTATTAATAAAAGAACTCGAAAACGACACTTTTGAAACTGCAACAATCACTGTCGACAACGACTTAAAACTAAAGGAAATAACTATCAAAACATTAGATGGCAACATACTAATTTACAAGATAACTAAATTCACTACAAACCAAGATCTACCTGATAGCATGTTTATCTTTGATGAAAAGATACATCCTAATGTGGAAATCATTGATATGAGGTAAGCTTTGAACTTTGAAATATTAAACAAAAACTGTTGACCGTTGACTGTTGACTATAGTCTTTTAAATTATGAATTATGAATTAATAATTGAGTCAATCGCTGTTGCAACTGGTTTGCTCAGCGTCTGGTATTCCAAGAAAATCAATGTTTTGGTTTTCCCTATTGGAATCATCAGCGTTTTGTTATATGTTTTCATTTTCATAAAAAACGGGCTGTTCGCCAATGCCGTCATCAACTTTATGTATTTCGTGATAAGTGTTTTCGGATGGTGGAATTGGGTTAAAGCAACGAGCAACGAGCAACGAGCAACGACAATTTACAAGTTACATTCCTAACTAAAAAACATAGACTATTAACATTAGCGATTGTCATTGTTCTTTTAATAATCTCAAAGATATTATCTTCTGACATACCGACATTCTTGGATTATTTCACTGGAGTTTTAGGTTTAGGAGGAATGTTTTTGACTGCTTTAAAGAAAGTCGAAAATTGGGTTTTATATTTACTCTGTGATATAATTTTAATTCCATTATGTATTTATAATGAGTTATATCTCACAGTTTTACAATATATAATTTACGCAATCATTGCAGTTATGGGTTACGTCAGCTGGAGCAAGGAGGCGAAGAAAAATGTTTAAGATTGCCATCACCGGACCAGAATCAACAGGAAAATCAACGCTTGCCGAAAAATTGGCAAAGCATTTTAACATAGATTATATTCCTGAATATTCAAGAACTTATCTTGAAAACTTCGAAGGTCAATATACGGAAAACGACGTCGTTGAAATTGCCAAAGGACAATATAATCTCATATTAGAAGAAGAAAACAAAAAACCTGAAATACTTATCGCCGACACCGAGACAATAGTCTGCAAAATTTGGGTAGAATATGTTTTCAAACATTCCAACGAGATAATTGACAATATCTTACAAAAACAAGACTTTGACTTATATCTACTCTGCGACATCGACTTGCCTTGGGTTTATGACCCGTTGAGAGAAAACCCAAATATTGAAGAACGTAAGGAACTCTTTGAGATTTATAAAAATACATTAACAAAGATGAATGTACCTTTTGGAATCGTCAGAGGCAATGATGAAGAAAGAGTTAAGAATTCTTTAGATATAATCAAAAAATATCGTCATGAATAAAGAAAGAAAACATATCATTTTTCTAGCTCGCTGGTATCCGCATCGCTACGACCCGATGTTCGGCTTGTTCGTGCAGCGTCATGCCGAAGCAGCAGCTTTGTTCAACGATATTACGGTTATTTATTGTAATGAGCAACGAGCCATGAGCAACGAGCCCAATGCCTACAGCTCAAAGCCCACAGCTCAAAGCAAATTTGAAATCATAAGGACGAACGAAAATAATGTCGATACGATTCGTGTCTATTATAAAAAACCTAAGAACAAAATTTTATCCTTGATTCGTTTCTATCGTGCCAACATGAAGGCGTTGAAGTTATGCGGAAAACCTGACTTGATTCACGTTCATATCTTGACACGATTAGGCGTAATTGCTTGGATTCAGAAAATTTTACATAAAACACCTTATATAATTACAGAACATTGGTCGAGATATTTGCCAGGCAACGACTTCGGCGGATTCTTGAGAAAATTATTCACCAAAATTGTGGTGCGTAATGCTGAGACAATCACCACCGTGACAGAAAATCTCGCCATCGCGATGAATAATCACGGATTGAAAAACGACAATTACGTCGTATTGCCTAATGTCGTGAATCTTGACATGTTTAATATCAGAGAGAGAATCAACACGCCTTGCAAAATAATTCACATCAGCTGTTTCGAAGATAAATCCAAAAACATCAGCGGACTTTTAGAATCGTTGAAGATTAT
The DNA here is from genome assembly GCA_045613185.1 of Bacteroidales bacterium. GTDB lineage: Bacteria > Bacteroidota > Bacteroidia > Bacteroidales > F082 > Limimorpha. Next base: position 20,564 of record JAZLAL010000071.1, read on the forward strand.
TGATGACAAAGGCATCGACTTTCAATGCAAGCTCATCGGTGAAGGCATGGACTTAGATTTGATGAAAGAAAAGGCCAATAATTTGCAATTAATTAATAAGGTGTCATTTACAGGTCTATTGCAAGGACAAGCATTAGCCGATGAACTCTCATCAGGAGATTTTTTGGTTTTATCCAGCAATTATGAAAATATGCCTGTCGTAATACTTGAAGCATTAGCATCAGGATTACCAGTCGTAAGCACCAATGTCGGCGGTATCAAGGAGATGGTCGATGACAGCAAAGGCATTTTGGTTGAGCCAAGAAACAAAGAAGTACTTGCAGAAGCGATGATAAAAATGATAGAGACGCATAATAACTACAATGCGAATTATTTAAGAAACAGCGTCATTGAGAAATACGGATACGAAAGCGTCGGAAGATTCTTATCAAAATTGTATAATAAATAACGTACAATAACAATACTTATTTAAAGTATTAAACTTATCAAAATTGATTAACAATCTTTTTTGCATAAATAATCATTTGTATCTTTTAAATAAAATCGTATATTTGTGCATCAATATAGCCGACAGGCAATATTGCACAAGTATTAGTAATTGCTATATAACAGATTTATGCGGTTATCTTCTGTTTCTTTATAGCTATGTTTAACAAAAAAACAAATAAAGTTATGTTTAAAAGTATTTTAATGTTCTTATGGAAATTACCAAGAACTATTTTCAACAAAATCAATGAATGTGAAGAAAACTTCTTAACACAATTTGACGAAAATTACAAATCTAAACTTGCCGTCAATTCAATAATTTATTTCATCGGTTTCCAAGTATCTTCTGTACTCTCATTTCTTTTATCATCATTATTTATTACAACATTCGACACGATGAACGGATATTTAGGAATAGCTTTATCAGCAATTCCAGTATTATTATTCGTAACACTCTACACAATAAACTATCTTAAGAAAAGATTACCTATTATTCAAGGCAGAAAATGGTGGTATTGCATTCAAGCCATATTAGGTTTATGGTTTGGTTTCTATGCAATCATAGCTCCTATCGCAATTTTAGCAGGTCTCCTCTATGCAGCATTTATCGTTGTTGTTGTAATACTTGTAATATGGATTGTACTCGCGGTTATAGCTGGAGATGGTGGTACCAAGAGTAAAAATGATCCAAAAAGATGGAAATTAGATAATGGAGACGAAGTTGAAGAAAAAAAAGGTTTCTTTGGTGATACGATAGGTTATAAAAGTAGATGGGGCACTAAAGAATACGAAAAAGACGGCGATAAATTTTACGAAAAAGATAATAATTAAAGACAAAAATCCTCAGAGTTTCTGAGGATTTTTTTTGATAATATTGCTACTAATAAAAAGAGCTGCCGTCAATTAACGGCAGCTCTTTTTCATTGTGACTTTGTGACTCTGAGACTTTGCGTCTTTAAGTCTTTATTCTAAATTTTCCAAAACCAACTTAGCGAATTCAGTATTAGCGAGATGTCCTGGTTTGAACGCCTTGACGTGACCGAGTATTGGCTTTCCAAGCAATGTCATATCGCCGATTAAATCCAAAAGTTTATGGCGAGCAGGTTCGTTTTCAAAATGAAGCGTTGTATTATTAAGAATTCCGCCTTCATGAACTCCGACGGATTCCATATTGAAAAGTTTAGCCACACGTTGAAGTTCCTCTTCTCCGACGAAGTTCTCAACGAAAACTATTGCAGTTGAGAGGTCGCCACCTTTAATAAGATTATGTTTAAGAAGCATTTCCAGTTCTTGAAAGAAAACGAAGGTACGACAAGGAGCTATTTCTTTTTCAAAGTCGCTCATACTATTAAGAACCGCTGTCTGTGGCTTGAGAACCTTTGAGTTATAATCCACGCTCACTTCCATTCTGAAGTCATCAGCTGGTTCAATCACAATCTCACAACCGATTTTAGGATGGAAATAACTCACTGTTTTTTTAAGTCGAAGATATTCTCTTTCAGCATTTTGCTCAACTATGCCAACAGATTTCAGTGCTTTTATCATATATTTTGCACTACCATCCTGAATAGGAGGCTCTTCACAATCGATATCAATCAAGACATTGTCAATGCCTGCTCCTCTAAGTGAAGCCAATATATGCTCAACAGTATATACTCTCACACCATTTTGAGCTATCGTCGTTCCTCGCGATGTATCCACCACATTTTCAACTCTTGCATCAACGACAGGCTGACCTTCAACATCAACTCTTCTGAACTTTATGCCGTGATTTTCAGGAGCCGGATGAAATGTAAGAGTTCCTTTTTGACCAGTATGCAAGCCTGTTCCGCTGATACTGACATCTTGTTTTATAGTTTGTTGTTTGTCTAGTTTCATTATTGTTTTTCACTTAGTTTTTTCTCGAGTTCCTCAACACGTTTAACCAGTTTCTCTATATTTTTAGTGTAAACAGACATTCTCAAGAAGTCTTTTAACTTCATTGCTGGATAACCCATTAGCTCTTCGCCTTCTTTTTTCACACTGCCGATGATTCCCGACTGAGCTCCAATTTTAGTATTGTCAGCGATGTGAATATGACCAACGAATCCAACTTGTCCTGCCACAACGCAATTAGCTCCAAGTTTTGTTGAACCGCTTATTCCAGTCTGTGCCGCTATCGCTGTATCTTTACCGATTTCTACATTATGAGCTATTTGAATAAGATTATCCAACTTCACTCCGTCATGAATTCTTGTCGAACCCATAGTTGCACAATCGATGCAAGTATTTGCGCCTATTTCAACATTGTCTCCGATTGTGACATTGCCGATTTGAGGTATTTTCTTATAAGAACCATCTTCTTGCGGAGCGAAGCCAAAACCATCAGCGCCAATGACACATCCGGAATGTAACACACATGACTTACCAACAACTGTCCGCGCATAAAGTTTTGCACCTGCATAAATAATTGTGTCATCACCGATTACGGAATCATCACCGATATAAGCCTGAGGATAAATCTTCACTCTGTTACCTATTTTAACTCTTTCACCGATGAAAGCGAATTCTCCGATATAAGCATCATCGCCATACGATGCATCTTTAGAGATAAAAGACAGAGATGAAACGCCAGTTTTAGACTGCATAAACTGCTGATAAAGACCGAGCAACTGAGCAAAAGCCGCGTATGCATCAGGCACTCTGATGAGAGTAGCCGCAACCTCACCTTGAAGTTCAAAATCGTTGTTAATTAAAACGATAGAAGATTTCGTAGTATAAAGATATTGTGCATATTTAGGATTTGCAAGAAAGCTCAACATTCCTGGAGCACCCTCCTCTATCTTTGCAACATTATAAACCTTTACTTCAGGATCGCCTTCAACTGTTCCCGACAAAAATGTCGCTATCTGTATTGCTGAAAATTCCATATCTTTTTTTCTCTATAACGAGTTAAATTCATTTTTAATATTTACAACAGCTTTTTCTCCCATTGGATTTTCAAATGAAGCCAACTTTTGCGCTATCATAGCAACATCGGCATCAGGATTGTCGTTGAAGACTGCATTCATATTTTGCAGCACTTCTTCCTTAGCCAACACTATGAGTTGCCATGTCGTTTCTGACACATAAAGTCTCTGCGCCAAATTATGTTCAAATTCATCCTGAACATTTTGTAAAAGTGAGAAATGAAAATCGTTTCTTGATATGACTGGATGGAAAACACGCTTCACCAATACGGGAAACTGAATACGTTCAATATAAAGAAGAAGACGCTCATAAGCCTGTATCTTCAACGGAACAGTAAGCTTCAAGGAAACAGACTTCAATTCAACATCACTACCAATCTTATCAGCATCAATGACATTGTTCTTTGACTTTCCTTCTTTTTTCAATATTATAGAGCAATAACCCACCAATAATACAGCGAGTACAATTGATATTATATTAATAATGTTCATATCAAAATATTTTATGCAAAAATAATCAAAAACATTTTAATTAATTAAAAAATTAATATGTGTTTTTATCACAAAAAATAGTACTTTTGTAGATTGAATAAAAATAGTTTTTTAACATAAATTTTAAAAGAAAATACAAAATGGGAAACATCATTTTATCACAAAGAGTCAACAACATGGCAGAATCTGCTACATTAAAAATGACTCAATTAAGCCGTGAATTAAAAGCACAAGGTATCGACGTTATTTCATTAAGCATTGGCGAACCTGACTTCAACACTCCAGTTGCAGCAAAACAAGCAGGTATCGACGCTATCAACAACAACGATACACACTATCCTCCAGTTCCAGGAACACCAGCATTGCGCAAAGCTATCGCTGAAAAATTGAAACGCGATAATGGTCTTGACTATACAGATGCTGACATCATCGTTTCAAACGGCGCAAAACAAGCTATCACAAACGTTTTCATGGCTATCGTTGATAAAGGCGACGAAGTTATCATCCCTGCTCCTTTCTGGGTATCATATCCTGAAATGGTTAAATTAGCTGACGGTACTCCTGTTTTCATCAATACAACAGCTGAACAAAACTTCAAAATCACTGCTGAACAATTAGAAGCAGCTATCACTCCAAAAACTAAAGCTTTCATCTTCAGCACTCCATGTAACCCTTCTGGTTCTGTATATACAAGAGAAGAATTAGCTTCATTAGCTGAAGTTTTCAAAAAATATCCTAACATCATCATCTTATCAGACGAAATCTATGAATTCATCCAATACGAACAAAAACATGAAAGCATGGGTCAATTCACAGAATTAAAAGACAGACTCGTCATCATCAATGGTGTTGCTAAAGGTTACGCTATGACAGGCTGGAGAATCGGTTACATCGCAGCTCCTAAAGCTATCGTTTCAGCATGTAACAAAATCCAAGGCCAATACACATCAGGTATCTGTACAATCGCTCAAGCAGCTTCTTTAGAAGCAATGAAGATGTCTCCTGAAAACTCAGAAGAAATCCAAACTATGCTCAAGGCTTTCAGAAACCGCCGCGATATGTTCTTCGAACTCTTAAGCGAAATCCCTGG
>JAZLAL010000072.1:0-8715 GCA_045613185.1 Bacteroidales bacterium
AGAACGGTACCGACTTTCACGTCATCACCTTCTGCAACGTGCATCTTTGGCACTACTCCGATAAAATCGAGAGGTTTGATAGCATAAAGAGTAGGTTCGTAGACCTTCATCTCTTTCTTTGCTTCGCCAACAAGGTGAATATCAATACCTTTTTTAATTTTTATCATAAAAAGTTGTTTATTTTTAAAAAAGTAAATATATACTTTAGATAAGGATTTACAACTATACTTTTAAAAACGACAAAAGGATGGCATCAAAAGATACCATCCGTTTTGCAATTTATCTTAAATTAGAGCATAATTCTCTTTGTTGACATTGCGTCTTCGATTTGTTCTTCTGTTAACAAACCTTGTTCTCTTACGAGATCCATAACGCCTCTGCCTGTTTCGATAGCTTCTTTAGCAAGTTTTGTACATGGTTTGTAACCGATGACAGGAACTAAAGCTGTGATAACGCCAACGCTGTTTTCAACTAATTCTTTGCAACGTTTTTCGTTTGCTACGATACCGTCGATACAGAGTGTACGTAATACGTCGAAGCCGTTTTGCATCAATTCGATTGATTCTAACAATGCGTAAACCATAACTGGTTCCATAACGTTGAGTTCTAATTGAGCGTTGTTAGCACCTAACATAATGCAGTGGTCGTTACCCATAACGCGGTAGCAGATTTGGTTAACTACTTCTGGGATAACTGGGTTAACTTTACCTGGCATGATTGATGAACCTGGTTGTAATGCTGGGAGGCTGATTTCGCCTAAACCGCAACGTGGACCTGAGCTCATTAAACGTAAGTCGTTACATACTTTGCATAAGCTTGTGCAGAGTGTTCTCAATGCGCTTGAATAAACTAACATTGGAGTTGCGTCTGATGTAGCTTGTACGAAGTCTTTTGCTAATTGGATGTCCCAGCCTGTGATTTCGCGTAAAGCGCGGAGACATACTTCTCTATATTCTAATGTTGAACAGATACCTGTACCGATAGCTGTTGCACCCATGTTGCTGTATAATAATTCTTTAGCTGCTTCAAGAAGGTGAGCTTTTTCATTCTTCATTGATTGAGCGAAAGCGTTGAATGTAAGACCTAATGTCATAGGAACAGCGTCTTGGAGCTGTGTACGACCCATCTTGATGATGTTTTTGTATTCTTCAGCTTTCTTTTCTAAAGATTCGATGAGCATATCCAAATGTTTAACCATTTCGAGGTGGTCAGCGTACATTGCTAAATGTACTGCGCATGGATAAGCGTCGTTTGTTGATTGTGAACCATTAACGTGGTCGTTAGGTGAACAGAATTCATATTGACCTGGTTCGTGGCCCATATATTCCAAAGCGAGGTTAGCGATAACTTCGTTAGCATTCATGTTTGTTGAAGTACCTGCACCACCTTGGATAACGTCAACTGGGAATTGATCGTTGTATTTGCCAGCGATAACATCATCACAGCCTTTTACGATACCTTCGTAAATTTCTTTGCTGATTTTACCTGTTTCGTAGTTAGCGACTGCTGCAGCTTTCTTGATAACGCCTAAATACTTAACAATGTTAGGATAACGGTTGAGGCCGATACCTGTGATTGGGAAGTTATCAATAGCTCTGATTGTTTGAACGCCATACTTGCATTCCATTGGGATTTCGCGTGCACCAATAAGGTCAAATTCTGTGCGAGTTTGTTTTGTTGCCATTTCTTTTTATTTTTATTTCTGTTCTGTGATTAATTTTAATTACTTCTTACGTTTTAAACAAGATACATACACCTTATTTAAACGTGTGCAAATATACTATATTTTTCTATTTAGGATATTTTTTTTACATGTTTTTTTTACAGTTTTTTATGCTATATGTCATCCCTCTGCTATCAGCCATCAGCAGTCAGTAGAGACGTGTCAACAATACCTATGAAATTAAAAAAAATGGATTGTTGATGCGTCTGTCGAATTGAAAGTTGAAAATTCATATAAAAAAAGGCGACTCTTTCGAATCGCGTCTTTTTATCTTAACTCTGACTCTGACTTTTGACTCTGACTCTGACTAGTCTGTGTCTGTGTCAATAGTCTGTGTTATTCTTTCGTTGTCATTTCGTACAACTTAACAGAATTATGGATTGTCTTTTCTTTTGCTTCGTTACCGTACTTATCAACGTCGACAATATTGCGAGGGCTGTGTGTGATACAGAGTGGTCCGTTCAAGCAGCCGCCTTCACAAGCCATACCTTCGAAGAAGTTTTCTGTTGCCTTACCGAATTTAAGCTTCATCAAATTAGCTTTACATTCGTCGATGCCGCTCATCACGATTGGCTTAAGACCTTCAACGTTAAGTTCTTTAGCTACGTCGAGGAGACCTTGGACGATACCGCCTGACTTAGCGAAGATTCTTCCGTAGAATGAAGCGTTGTCTAATACAGTGTCTTCACATTCAACAGTGTCGATGCCGCGAGCATCCAAGAATGCTTGTAATTCTTCAAATGACATTACGCAGTCGATAGCGCCACCTGTCTTTGGCAATTTGAATTCGAATTTCTTTGAAGCACATGGTCCAATGAAGATACACTTAGCTGTTGGATCTGAGTGTTTAATCATCTGAGCTGTCAAAATCATTGGAGATACTGAGTGTGAGATATGTTGAACTAATTCTGGGAAGTTCTTTTCAATGAAAGCAACGTATGATGGGCAGCATGATGTTGTCATCAAACCTTTTTCTTTCCATTCTAATGCTTCGTGGTACAATGTGATGTCAGCACCGAGAGCTGCTTCAACAACTTGGTGGAAACCAAGCTTTTGAATTGCTGTAACGACCTGTGTTGGTCTGCCGAAGCGACATTGACTTACGATAGCTGGAGCTATGACAGCATATACTTTATACTTAGTATTGTTTTCAGATTTCTTCAACATGTCGATGATGTCGAGAACGTATGATTTGTCTGTGATAGCACCGAAAGGACATTTGTAAACACATGCACCGCAAGAGATACATTTGTCGTTGTCTATCTTAGCTTTTTTGTTTTCATCGATGGTGATAGCTTTCACTTTACAGCTTACCATACAAGGACGATGTTGCATGATGATTGCTGAGTAAGGACAAGCCTTTGAACATTTACCACATTCGATACATTTTTCTTTGTCGACGACAGCGCGTTGGTTTACGATTGAGATAGCGCCTTTAGGACATACTTCCTGGCAAGCGTGGACCATACAACCGCGGCATGCTGGTGTTACCATTACGCCTTCTGCTGGACATTCGTCGCAAGCGATATCGATGACTTCCACTGGGTTAGGGTTGTTTCTGTCGCCACCCATTGCCAATTTGATTCTATCTTGGATGATAGTTCTTTCTTTGTAGATACAACAACGGATTTGAGGTTTTGGACCTGGGCATATCACCTTAGGAATTTCATAATATGCTTCTTCCAAACCGCCTTCGTATGCACGGCGGATAACTTCTTTCAAAACGTTGTACTTTACAACTTGTACGTTTGTGTCAAAAACTCTTTTATTTGTGCTCATATCTTTAAATTAATCATAATTCAATGTTACTGTTTTACCCATAGAGCGCATATTTTCTGCGAGTTTCTCTACGAGTTTCATTTTCATGGTGATGTCGATTGGCAGACCTTGGTGAGCCACGTTGACACTTTGTCCCACGAAGAATTTTATATGTGTTGCCTCTTCAAAAAGTATATTTGCCAAGAGAGAAGCACCATCTTGTTTTGTGAATGTCTTTGGTGTTAAGTCGTTAAGAGAGATATATTTCTCTGAAAGTTCAAGAAGTCGTCTCAAAGTAAGAACACCTTCTGTTGTAAGGTCTACGCCTTCGATGAAACCTATTGGCGGCACGTCCTTATCAGGGAAGTCGAAGCTAGTGCGAAGCGGTTTGTTGAGATAACGAGCCACGATTTGAGAACTTGTTCCGCCGCAAACGATAGTCTTGTCTGCGCCTTCCATGAAACGTTCCACATAGAAGTTGTCTTTTTCCTTATCGACAGGAGGACCGACCATGATACTGACGTTAAGACGGCGGCGTATCTTCACCGCTGCCACTGTTGTATCGTCGCCTGGTTTGTCGAGATACAAGTCATTGCACGCTGCTGTCAGGACACATGCCATCGCTCTTGCCGACATCGTTGGTTTAAGACTTCTGTCGAGATGTTCCATGATTTGTTTGCGTTCCCATCCGAAGTTAAGAATCTGTCCGATGCCAGCGTGAACTGTGCCGTCAGACATCACCATAATGACGTCATTTTCCTCAAGGTTAAGTTCCGATTTATACACGGCCTTGCCGCATATTTCCAGTTTTTCTCTTTGGAAGTCAGTGCATTTACCTTTATGATAATATATTGCCTGAGGGTTATCGAATTCATAGAGGAAACCTCGTCCTTCGTTATTGGCGTGTATCAATGAGAATGTGGAATAAGCGACGCCTCTCACCTGACATGCTGGCAAGGTCTGGATGAGAGTCTCGACGCATTCATCGATATCGATGCCATTGGCTGCCATGGTGCATAAAATCTTTGAGGTAAGGGTGGAAAGAATGTTAGCTTTCACGCCGCTACCCAGACCATCAGCGAGCACCAATGTGGTATAGTCGCCGTCAACCATGCTGACGACATTATCGCCGCAGAGTTCTTCGCCGAACTTATTCACCGAGGTACATCCATATTCCAAACACAACTCCATCACTTATCTCCTTTCTCTATACGTTCGTCAGAAAGTGTCTTCTTCAACTTCAAGAGAGCGACTTTTGTCTCTGCTGTTGTCTCGCCGAGAAGTGACGCAATCTCCTGAGCCACACGCATTTGTTTCTTAATAACCTCATCGGTAGTCTTCAATGTCTCCATCTTTACCTTATTAATTTCCATATCGTAATTAACTTGGTTAGAGACATCCATCAAGATGCCGAACAGCATATTCTGATCTTTAAGATAAGTTATCGCCATATCAACATATTTACCTGTTGATGGAACGAACATCTTCTCTACCATAACGTTACGTTTTTCGTTATAAGCTATGATAAAGTCGGTGAGGTTGAAGAAGTCTTTAGCATGACGGCCTTCAGCGTGAGGGTCGTTGATGCCGAGGAGTTCTCTACCCTTATCGTTAATATCTTGGATATAGAAATCAGAATCCAACAAGATGATACCGTTAGGGCTATGCTGGATGATTTCATAAGAAAGAGACTCAGCACGTTCGCGCATATATGGGAGACAAATCTCAGCGTCGGTGTAGCCGTTATATACAGCCCAAGCCTTGTCGCGACAAGTGTCGTAACCGCAAGCCGAGCAGTTAAGTTCGTCTTCAGGTTTATGTTTGCCGATTTTCGCCAAGATACATTTAATCTCGCGTTCCGGTGGCGGCATGCTGTTGTTTCTTATGCGAGGATATAATTTATTAAGGTCTATATCGTGCTCTTCATATTTATGAGGAGCCAAAGTCCTGATGTCTTTTTTATAATATTTCAACACATCTGAAGTCGCCTTGATGCTACCGCCTTTGATATTGACACTGAGGCTACAAGGGCCATTGACGCAGCCGTCTTTACAGATATTCATCTCAAGGAAAACATTCTCGAGGTTGTCGATGTTTTGCAAAGCATCGACGCAGCGGTCAGGACCGTCGACAGCCATATAGTCGTAGCCTTTTGGAAGTTCAGGGAACGCCTTGATGATGCCGTGGCTTATAGGATAAGCCTTTGACAGACAAGCTGTGCCTTTCTTATTTTCCAAAGAAATGTTGATAATTTCGTCGAGAACGATATTCTTTTCTGCGAACAATTCCTGCATATCGTCGTATGTCAAGACGCCGTCGATGATGCCGCTTTCTATCGCCTCACGTTTCTTGGCGATACAAGGTCCGATAAAGATGATTTTTGCATCTGGATGCTGTTTTCTCAACATCTTAGCGTGAGCTATCATTGGAGAGTCGACAGGTGCAAGATATTGCAATGCCTTTGGATAATAAGCTTGGATGAGGCGGCACACTGCAGGGCATGCCGATGTGATGAAATTCTTGAATTGTTTAGACTCTAATAAAGCCTTATATTGCTGTGTCACAAGCTCTGCTCCGTAGGCAGTCTCTTCTGCATCGAAGAAACCGACTTTTGCCAAGGCAATTTTAAATACGTTAAAATCCTTTAAGCCAAAACTTGAAAGGAACGACGGTGCTACACTTGCAACGACTTTTACGCCACTGTTAAGAATCTGCTTCACATCATTCAATGAACTGTGAACTATCTTGGCATTCTGTGGACATATCAAAGTACAATGGCCACATAAGATACAACGGCTTTCGATGACTCTAGCCTGATGACCTTTGACCTCAATAGCTTTGACAGGACACTCGCGAAGACATTTGTAGCAGTCCTTACACTTAGCGTTTTTAAATTCTAGATAATCCGCCATGTTTTTTTAAATTAAAAATCGACGAAATTATGTTTTAGATTATAAACCCAACAAAGGATAAACTTCTTTTGCGAAGAGTTCTTCTGCGTTATCTTTGTTTACGTTATGGATGAAAAGACAGTCTTCACCAAGTTTTTGAACTGTTGGTTCGTCGAAACCTTCTGTTTTTACTGTAACGCCTTTAGCGCAGAAACCAAGACAGAAACTTGCTTGAAGATCAACAACGTCTTCTACATCATATTTTTTCAATATTTCTTTAAAGGCTTCGATAACATCGTAAGAACCTTTTAAATGGCATGAACTGCCAACGCATACTTTAAGAGTAGTCATAACGTAATGTTTTTATAACTTATTGATAAATAATTCAAAACAAATGATAGAATCTAGTCACTCGACCATCTGCCGAATAATTTCGACCCTATAATTCAGAGCAACAAATTTAGTAGTTATTTTTATCTAAAACAACGTTTTTTAAAGTTTTTTTTGACAATCCATAATTCACAATGCATAATGCATAATTATTTTGATAAAACTTATAACATTAAAAAACTATCTTTGCAACTAACAACAAATCGCATAATGAAGAAAATCATACTCATATTAGCATTAACGATTCTGACAACAGCTTGCTCATCACGCAAGACCGAGATATCTTCTCCAAACAAAAAGATATACCTTGCATTTAATATTGATAATGAAGGCTTTATGTCGTATAATATTAAAGTCAACGACAGCATCTTCATCGATGATTCTCAATTAGGTTTCGAAGCAAAAGACGGACTTAATCTTAAAAATTCCTTTGAAATAATAAAGACAGAATTTTCTTCTAAAGACGAGACTTGGAACCAGATTTGGGGCGAAAACAAAACCATCAGAAACCATTATAACGAGATGGCAGTTCACCTCGCAAACATCGACAGCACCTACCTTGTAATACGCTTCCGACTCTTCAACGACGGCCTCGGTTTCCGCTACGAATACCGCATCAAAGACACTGACAAAATAATTATAACCGACGAATTAACGACTTTCAACATAAAAGAAAACGGCGTTTCTTGGTCTATTCCTGCGAGCTTCGAGACTTACGAATTGCTATATCGCACGCTCCCTTTGAATGAAGTCGAAGACGCTAATACACCGTTTACTTTTAAGACTACAAGACTACAAGACTACAAGACTACAAGTCTATCAGTCAATGAGTCTATAAGTTCTGAGTCAGAGTCAGTGTCAGTGTCTGAGTCAGTGTCTGAGTCAATATACGCTAGCATCCACGAGGCGGCGTTGACGGATTTTCCGGAGATGACTTTGAAACTTTATAAGGCTAAAGACGAAAGGCTAAAGGCTAAAGGCAAAAGTCGGCACTTCGACAAGCTCAGCGGCCGACAGCTCAAGGTTCAAGGCTCACAGCTCAAAGCTCAGCTAGCTCCATACCCCGATGGAAAGACAAAAGCTATCTTTGAAAAAGATAATTTCATAAGCCCTTGGCGAACAATACAGATTTCCGACAATGCCGTCGGTCTGATAAATTCAAATCTCATCTTAAACCTCAACGAGTCTTGCGTTTTGGAAGGCGACCTTTCGTGGATAAGACCGATGAAATACGTCGGAGTGTGGTGGGGAATGCATCTCGGCGTGGAGAGCTGGGTCATGGGCGACCGTCACGGCGCGACGACGGAAAACGCCAAACGTTATATCGACTTCGCCGCCGACAACAACATCGACGCTGTTCTTTTCGAAGGATGGAACGAAGGATGGGACAGCTGGGGCGGACGTCAGAACTTCGACTTCACCAAGGCATACGCCGACTTCGACATTGACGAAATCATGCATTACGCGAAAACGAAAAATGTCGAAGTCATCGGACACCATGAGACTGGTGGTAACATCATCAACTATGAAAATCAATTAGAAGAAGCATATCGCTGGACGAAAGAGAAAGGCATCAACTGCGTCAAGACAGGTTACGCCGGAGGCCTCCCCGACTTCCACAATCACCACGGACAACACAACGTGCGTCATTACAGAAAAGTCGTGGAGACAGCGGCGAGACATCATATCGCGCTCGACGTACACGAGCCTATCAAGCCTACTGGCATACGCCGCACCTACCCTAACATGATGACACGCGAGGGCGCACGCGGCATGGAATGGAACGCTTGGAGCGAAGGCAACCCGCCGGAACATCACGTCATGCTGCCTTTCACACGACTGCTCGCCGGACCGATGGACTACACTCCCGGCACATTCGACATCTTGTTTGAAAACACTCGTAACTCGCCGCAACGTAAGAAATGGAACGACAACGACAAAGGCAACAGCCGC
>JAZLAL010000073.1:0-7473 GCA_045613185.1 Bacteroidales bacterium
ATCCAAGGAGCGACTTCATCATCTTTTCTGTTTTCTGGATAATAAGGCCATTGCCATGGTAAGAATGCGCGTTCGATGTGAGGCATCATTGCTAAGTGACGACCGTCGTTAGAGCAGATTGCTGCTGCTTCCCATGGACTGCCATTAGGGTTAGCAGGATAATCACCGTAGCTATAGCTCATAGCAATGTCATATTTATCTTGTGAATATGGGAAGTGGAACTTGCCTTCGCCGTGAGCGATCCAAACGCCTAAACGACGACCTTCCAATGATGACAACATGATGCTGTTGCTGTGGTTGACATTAACATTGATGAAGTTTGACTCGAATTTATGTGAGTCGTTATGTAACATTACTGGGTGTTCTTCGTGTTCTGGATAAACGAGACCTAATGCTGTCATGAGTTGGCAACCATTACATACGCCTAAGCTGAGAGTGTCTTTACGAGCGTAGAATTTTTCGATAGTTGTACGTGCAGTGTCGTTGTATAACAATGCGCCTGCCCAACCTTTAGCTGAACCGCAAACGTCTGAGTTTGAGAAACCGCCGACGAATACAATCATATTGACGTCGCTGAGGTCTTCTCTGCCGCTTGTCAAGTCTGTAGTGTGAACGTCTTTTACGTCGAAGCCTGCGAGGTATAAAGCGTAAGCCATTTCGCGGTCGCCGTTAACACCTTTTTCTCTGATGATAGCAGCCTTGATGCCTGATGGTTCTCTTCTGTGCATGTTGATGCCTAAGTCAGCAGCCTTGCCTGTGAAAGAAGTGAAGTCGTAGCGTAAGTCTTGTTTCTTGTAATTTTCAAAACGTTGTGTAGCTTTGTCTTCGCCGCTTTGTTTTTTGTCTAACATGTAAGAGCTCTTATACCAAACATCGCGTAATGCGTTGATGTCTAAGTTGTATGTCTCGTTGTCTTTTGTCAATGTGATTTCGCGTTTTTCTTGTGGTTTACCAATAACAACGAAATCGATATTATTGTTCTTGAGGATTTCTTTTGCTCTAGCGTCTTTAACTTGGATAACGACTGCTGGTTGTTCGCTGAATGCTACAGAGATGAGGTCGTTGTTCAAAGCTGAGAGGTCGATGTTGAGACCGCCTTCGACGTTAGCGAATGTCATTTCTAATAATGTAGTGATTAAACCGCCGGCTGATACGTCGTGACCTGCAAGGATGAGACCTTCTTCGATGAGTTTTTGAATTGTGTTGAAACAATTTTTGAAGTATGCTGTGTCGTTGACGTCAGGTGTGTTGTTGCCGATCTTGTCTAATACTTGTGCTAAGCTGCTGCCGCCCAATTCGAATGCGCCTTTTGAGAAGTCGACGTAGAGTAATTCGCTGTTGTTGTCTGTTGAAGCAACAGGTTTAACAGTCTTACGAACGTTAGAGACTTCGCCGACAGCTGTCACGATGACTGTACCTGGAGACAATACTTTTTGTCCGTTAGGATATTTCTGTGTCATTGACAAAGAGTCTTTACCTGTTGGAACGTTGATGCCTAAGTTGATACAGAAGTCGCTTAATGCTTTGACTGCTTTGTAGAGACGAGCGTTTTCGCCTTCGTTTTTAGCTGGCCACATCCAGTTAGCACTTAATGAGATGCCTTTGAGGTTTTCTTCGATAGGAGCCCAGAGGATGTTGGTGAGTGATTCTGCTACTGCCAAGCGTGAGCCTTTTGCTGGGTCAGCAAGAGCTGCAACTGGTGAGTGACCGAGTGCTGTGCCGATACCTTTGATGCCTTGGTAATCCAAAGTGCTGATACCTAAGTTGTTCAAAGGAAGTTGGATAGCACCAGCGCATTGTTGTAATGCGATACGACCTGTTACTGAGCGGTCTACTTTATTTGTTAACCAATCTTTACAAGCGACAGCTTCGAGTTGAAGCACTTGTTCAAGATATTTGTTGAATTGTTCTTTTTTGTAATCTATATCGTTGAAGTGATATGGTTTGTCGCTATCGTGCATGATGGTTTTTGGTGTGCTTCCGAAGAAGTCAGACAATGTGAGGTCGATAGCGTTTTCACCGTTTTCTCTCACGAAGCGCAAGCGTTCGTCGTTTGTTGCTTCACCGACTTGGAAGTATGGAGCGCGTTCTCTGAGAGCTGTTTGTTTGATGATTTCTGTATTTTCTTTATTTACGAGGAGACCCATTCTCTCTTGTGACTCGTTGCCGATGATTTCTTTGTCAGATAATGTTGGGTCGCCGACAGGGAGATTGCCAACGTTGATGACGCCACCGCTCTTGTCGATGAGTTCTGAGAGGCAGTTGAGGTGGCCGCCAGCGCCGTGGTCGTGGATAGAACGGATTGGGTTGTTGCCGCATTCTGTCATAGCGCGAACTACGTTAGCGACGCGTTTTTGCATTTCAGGGTTAGCGCGTTGAACAGCGTTAAGCTCGATAGCATTGCTGAATTGTCCAGTGTCGACACTTGATACAGCGCCGCCGCCCATACCGATGCGGTAGTTGTCGCCGCCTAATACGATGATGAGGTCGCCTGGTTCTGGGTCTTCTTTGATGCTGTCTTCTTTTCTTGCGAAGCCGATACCGCCAGCGAGCATGATGACTTTGTCGAAACCGAATTCTTTACCTTCTTCTTGATGTTCGAAGGTGAGGAGACTACCGTTGATTAATGGTTGACCGAATTTGTTACCGAAGTCGGATGCGCCGTTAGAAGCCTTGATGAGGATGTCGGCTGGGTCTTGATATAACCATTTACGTTCTTCGAAACCTTCTTCCCATTCGCGAGTGCCTTCTGTACGAGGATATGATGTCATGTAGACAGCAGTACCTGCCAAAGGAATACTACCTTTACCGCCAGCGAGACGGTCGCGGATTTCACCGCCGCCACCTGTTGCAGCGCCGTTGAAAGGTTCTACTGTAGTAGGGAAGTTGTGTGTTTCAGCTTTCAATGAGATGACAGTGTCGATGTCTTGGACTTGGAAGAAGTCTGCTTGATGTTGAGTCTTAGGAGCGAATTGTTCAACTTTAGGGCCTAAGATGAAAGCGACATTGTCTTTATATGCAGATACTAATCTGTTAGGATTTTCTTTTGAAGTCTTCTTGATGAGGGCGAAGAGAGTGTCAGGCATTTCTTTGCCGTCGATGATGAAAGTGCCGCCGAAGATTTTGTGACGGCAGTGTTCTGAGTTGACTTGAGCGAAGCCGTATACTTCACTGTCGGTGAGCGGACGTCCGATTTTTTCGCGGATGCTCTTGAGATATGATATTTCTTCTTCGCTTAATGCCAAACCTTCTTGGATGTTGTAAGACTCGATGTCGTCGATGTTTTTGATTGGTTCTGGCTTACGGTCGATGAAGAATAAGTTTTGGTCAAGGTTGTTATATTTTGCCTGAAGCATTGGGTCGAAGCTGTTGTCGTCGGCAGCGACAGGAATGAATTCCTCGATGCGAGTGATTCCGCTGATGCCCATATTTTGTGTTATTTCAACAGCGTTGGTGCTCCAAGGAGTGATCATTTCCTTGCGAGGACCGAAGAAATAACCTTCGATGGCAGGAGTTAATATCTGTTTTGCTTCGCCAAACAACCATACGAGTTTGGCAATTGATTCTTGAGATAAACGTTCTTGGCTTTCTAAAGCGATGATGTTACGTTGTTTGTTTTCGAAGAATACTATCATAGTATGATGTTTAAAAATTTAATTTGCAAATTATTAGGTAGAGATTGATGTAAAATAGTTGTAAATCTCTACAATTCCGCAAAGGTAATAAAAATGTTTTATAATATATAAGGTGTTTGAAAAAAAAACTAAGGCTTTTGGCTATTGACCATTGACCATTGGCTGTTGACCATTGGCTATTGACCATTGGCTATTGACCATTGGCTGTTGAACTAAGGCTATTGAACTTTTTTATAAACGATATGGTTCAACGGTTAACGGTTAATGGTCAATGGTTAAAAAATATTTTTTTCTCCACTTGTTTTTGTATTGAAAAAAATTGTACTTTTGCAGTCCGAAAAAATAGAAATTAATTTCAACTTAAATTTAAAGAATGTACGCAATTGTAGAAATCGCAGGGCAACAATTCAAAGTAAGCAAAGGTGACAAAATCTATTGCAATCGTTTGAATGGTGAAGTCGAAGGCACAATCACTTTCGACAAGGTGTTGTTGATCGAAAATGAAGGCAGCACAAGGGTAGGCACCCCCGTCCTCGAAGGTGCTAAAGTTGATGCTAAGATTGTTGAGCATCTCAGAGGTGACAAAGTTCTCGTTTTCAAAAAGAAAAGAAGAAAAGGTTACCAAACATTAAATGGTCATCGTCAAGAATTGACAAGAATCATCATTGAAAACATTTCAGAATAACAAACCCGAAAAAATTTAGATTATGGCACATAAAAAAGGTGTTGGTAGTTCATCAAATGGTCGTGAATCCCAAAGTAAACGTTTGGGCGTAAAGGTTTTCGGTGGTCAAGCTGTTATCGCCGGTAACATTATCGTCCGTCAACGTGGTACAAAACACAACCCAGGTGAAAACGTAGGTTGCGGTAAAGATCATACTCTTTACGCTCTTACAGACGGTATCGTTGAATTCCGTAGAAGAAGAGACGATCGTTCATACGTTTCAGTTATCCCAGTTGATGCTGAAATCGCAGAATAATCGTTACAGATAAAACGAACAGAAAAAAAAGTCCCGAGTCAATTATGATTCGGGATTTTTTTTTTTTGAACTTCAGAATCTCAAAATTTCAGAATCTCAAAAAAACTTCTTATATTTTGAAGTTTTGAGGTTTAAAAAATCCTATTAGAATTCATGGAAGTAAATTGTACAATTTTATAATAAAGTGTAATGTTTATTACGGTTTTATGAATTTTAATAATTAAATTTGCGAAACTGAATTTTACAAAGCGTAATCTATGAAAAAATCATCTTGCATATTATCTGTATAGTTGTTGCAGTAATAATGCTTGTTTAAATACAAAACTCATGTATACGAAAAAATTATTTCAAGCAATCATCCTAAGTATGGTGGCACTATGCTTAGGATGTTCAAAATCCAATATAAAAACCACTTTAGAATATGTTCAATGTGCGAAAAACGCTGTTGAAGACAATAAATATGTGAGTATAAAATTAACCAAGCATTCGCTTTTTAACGATATCGAAGACCCAACTGAGGTGTTTTATATTATTTATTGCTACGACAAAAAAATCCATCTTTCACTGTTATCAATTCTGATTCAACAAAAACAATGATATTTGATAAAGAAAACTATTTTCTAATAGATCATAATACCAGAGAAATAGCATGTATAAACAAATGTAACAGTAATGGTAAAAAGGCTTATTGGAATATGAAAAATCATGCTAAAGGATATTTAAGAGAAATGCCTTATTATCACCAACTATTAGAAAAAGATCTTTATTCCGGCAACCAATTGATACACAAATCTGTCACTGACACATTTATTGATGGTAAAAAAACAAAGGTGTTTGCAAGTTTAACACCTATTGGATACATATACAACAACACAACATCAAAATATGACATCCCTATCCAGTATAGTGTTTATTCCTACGTAAATGTACACAATTATCATATTGATAGTGTTTTCATCAAAAACATCACAAACAATGATTTTGAACTAAAAACAACATATATCATTTCTGACATATCATTTGAAGACAAACAATCATTTTTTGAGTCAGTTTTAGATTTCAGCAAATCTATTTACTATGATTATTCATTTCATGACGAAGACAATTTGCCTTATAGCATGAGGGGTTCTACAAATGATACAATCAATAATGCCATAAAAAACTATCCTCTGGTTTCTATACATGGAGACACGACATACATTAAAGACAAAAACTCTTGGATCTTATTAAATCTATGGTGTAAAGATTGCCCTTCTTGCATAGAAACCCTACTTAATTATAAAAACGAAATTGATTCTTTAGGATATAGGATACTTGAAAAAGAGGGAATTGAAATACTTGCAATAAACTATAAAACAGACAATATAGCTTTGTTGGAAAATATAGCTAAAAAAACATCTTCAAAAGACATTATGTATTCAGCAAAGGGTTTTAACACTTGTATCAGCATACCTTATCTTGGTTATTATTATCTTATTACTCCAGACAAAAACATTGTTTATAAAGATCATAATTTAGGAGATTATTCAAAACTATTAAACGCAAAAAAAGGATATGAAAAATAGCATCATTCAAATTGCAAAAATATCAGCTCAAAGCGATGCGAAAATTGAATTCATTAATGCAACTCACGATTTTGATACAATAAAGCAAAAATCAGTCGCCAAATATTGTTTTGAATTTACAAACGTTGGCAATTACTCTGAAGGCAACGAGAAACATGTATTAAGAATCAAAGGGTTTGTTGTAGAATGATTTTTTTTGTTTTAGGAGCCCGTTGCGTTAGGGATTGCAGCGGCATCCTTTGCGAGCAAATTGGGGACGGGTTTTGGGAATGGGATTTGGGAACGGGGATGGGATTTGGGAAGGGGATTTGGGGACGGTAACGGGATTTGGGGACGAGATGGAAATGATGGCGAGCAAAGATATAGCGGAAAGCCCGACGCGAAGCGGAACGCCCAGATAAAGTGTAGAGTTGAGAGTGTAAAGTTTAGAGTTCTGTGTCAATGATATGTGTCAAAAAAAAACTTTCGCCTTTCGCCTTTCACCTTTAGTCTTTTTATTATCTTTGTAAGCAAAATATAAATTACCATGTTAGTAGTATCTTACATAAGAGAACATAAAGAAGAAGTTATCAAACGCTTGAGTATTAAGAATTTTACTCGCTTTGAATTATTAGATGAAGTATTGCAACTCGATGATGAACGTCGCGCTTTGCAACAAGAAAACGATGAGGCTCTCGCAGAAGCTAACAGCCTCGCAAAACAAATCGGCGAACTCTACAAACAAGGCAAGGCTGACGAAGCTAACGCCCTCAAACAAAGAAACGCTGAACTGAAAGAAAAGACAAAAGTCCTCGCTGAACGCGCTGAAGAAATCAAGACTCAGCTTCAAAATAAACTCGTCGAGATTCCTAATACTCCAAACCTCGATGTTCCTTGCGGTAAGACAGCTGCCGACAACCTCGTCGTCAGCCAAGAAGGCGAAATGCCAAAACTTTATGAAGGCGCAGTACCTCACTGGGATTTGCTCAATAAATATCAACTTGCCGACTTCGAACTCGGTAATAAAGTGACAGGCGCAGGCTTCCCATTCTACAAAGGCGCAGGCGCAAGATTGCAACGCGCTCTCATCAATTTCTTCCTCGATGAAGCTATCGCTGCAGGTTACTTTGAAATCCAACCTCCAATTTTGGTTAATGAAGCATCAGCTTACGCAACAGGTCAACTTCCTGATAAAGAAGCTCAAATGTATGCTGTGCCATTGGATAATATGTATCTCATCCCAACAGCTGAGGTGCCTGTGACAAATATCTTCCGCGATAAGATTGTTCAAGAAAATCAACTTCCTATACAAAA
>JAZLAL010000074.1:0-4957 GCA_045613185.1 Bacteroidales bacterium
CTGAATTGAAATATTTTGAACCGACAAGAAATACTTCAGTTATAAAAAATATCTTTCGAGATGGGATTAAGGAACTAAGGAATTGAGGAACTAAGGAACTGAGGAATATTTAGCTTAACTCCTCATACCCTCAGATCCTCAGATCCTCAGATCCTCAAATCCTCATACCCTAAAGTCCTAATTATTCAAGGTTTTCAAGGCATTCAGCGCTGTTCTTTTCGATACGTTTTAAGATATCGTCAGAATCGTCAGCTTTTTGGAATTTCTTGCCTGTGACTTTTTCGTAAAGTTCGATATAACGTTCTGAGATGCTGTTTACGATTTCAGGTGTCATTTCTGGAACTTGTTGACCTTCTTGACCTTGGAATCCGTTTGCCATTAACCATTCGCGTACGAATTCTTTTGAAAGTTGTTTCACTGGGAGACCTTTTTCGAAGCATTCTTCATACTCGTCAGCGATGAAATAACGAGATGAGTCTGGAGTATGGATTTCGTCCATGAGGTAGATTTGATCGCCGATTTTACCGAATTCGTATTTTGTGTCAACGAGGATAAGTCCGTGTTTAGCAGCGATTTCTGTGCCGCGTTGGAATAATTTGTATGTGATTTCCTCGATTTGTTTGTAATCTTCTTCACTGATGAGACCTTGGCGGATGATTTCTTCGCGTGAGATGTCTTCATCGTGACCTTCGTCAGCTTTTGTTGTAGGAGTGATGATAGGTTTTTCGAAGCGTTGGTGTTCTTTCATTCCGTCAGGTATTGCAACGCCGCAGATTTCGCGTTTGCCGCTTTTGTATGTACGCCAAGAACTTCCAGTGAGGTAGCCACGGATAATCATTTCAACTGGGAATGGCTTGCAGAGTCTGCCAACAGTAACCATTGGGTCTGGTGTAGCGATTTTCCAGTTAGGAACGATGTCTTTTGTTTCGTCCAAGAATAAAGCTGCGATTTGGTTCAAGACTTGACCTTTGTAAGGAATGCCTTCAGGAAGGATGACGTCGAAAGCTGAGATACGATCGCTGGCGACCATCACAAGATATTTATTGTCAATGAAATAAACATCACGAACTTTACCGTGATATACTTTTGTTTGACCTTTGAAATTAAATTCAGTTTTTGTTAAAGCGTTCATTTTTTATATTTTTTGAGTTAATATTTTTTTAATTCATAATTCATAATTCATAATTCATAATTCATAATTCATAATTCATAGTTTTTTTTAATTATGCATTGTGCATTATGAATTATGAATTGAACTTAGCGTAAGCATTGATAATTGCGGTGACGAGTTTGTGACGTACTACGTCTTTTTCGTCAAGGTGAATGAAAGATATTCCCTTAACATCTTTTAACACTTCCATTGCTTGTGGTAATCCGGAAGGTTGGTTCTTTGGCAAGTCGATTTGAGTTATGTCGCCAGTAATGACGAACTTAGCTGAGCGTCCCATACGAGTTAGGAACATTTTGAGTTGAGACTGAGTAGCGTTCTGCGCCTCATCAAGGATAACGAAAGCATTGTCGAGTGTACGTCCGCGCATGAAAGCGAGAGGTGCTATTTCTATTATGCCTTCTTCGATGAAACCTTGAAGTTTTGCCTGAGGCAACATGTCGCGCAATGCGTCGTAAAGAGGTTGTAAATATGGGTCGAGTTTTTCTTTTAAGTCGCCAGGAAGGAAACCGAGGTTTTCACCAGCTTCAACAGCAGGTCGTGTTAAGATAATACGACGTACTTGCTTGTTTTTCAAAGCTCTAACAGCTAGTGCTACGGCTGTATAAGTCTTGCCTGTACCAGCTGGACCGATGGCGAAAATCATGTCGTTTCCTTCAGATTCCTTCACCAGAAGCTTTTGGTTCGCTGTCATAGCCTTGATTTGTAATCCGTTACGACCATAAACCAAGACGTCGCTGTCGTTAAGATTTTTTATGAAATCAGACTCGCCAGCACATAACATAATGTCTTCTATGACCTTTGAACTTATATTGCCGTAACGCTCAAGATGAAGAACTAGTAAATTGAAACGATTGATGAAATATTCTACATCTTCGTCTTTGCCGATAATTTTTATTAAATCGCCACGGGCAATGATTTTTATCTTTGGGAAAAGTGATTTTATCATTGTAAGATGCTGATCGTTAGCACCATACAAATCACTCGGATTTACATTCTCTATTTGAACTATTTGTTCTGACATTGCAAATTATAGTTGTTTTGAAAACATGTACAAATATAATATGAAACAAGATAAGAAATGTAAAAATTGTTAATAAAATTTTTATGTTAACATATTTTTACTTTTTCTAAAAACGTATCTTTGCAAAAGAATTTTTGAAGTCTTAAAGATACAAAGACACAAAGACAAAATGATTTTTGTGACTCTGCAATTCTGCGACTTTGAGTCTTTTTTTTAACCTTATTTTATATAACAATGGCAATTATAACATTAACAAGTGACTGGGGATTATCAGATTATTACGTTCCTGCAGTGAAAGGAGCTATATTTTCTGCATTGTCGGATGTTAATGTTGTTGACATAACACATAACATCGAGCCATTTGATGTTCGTTCTGCTGCGTTTATCGTTAAAAATTGTTATAAAAATTTCCCGAAAGGAACAATCCATATCTTGGCTATCGACACTGAAGAGTCGGTCGCAAATCCACATGTCGTGGTGAAAGTTAACGATCATTATTTTGTCGGTACCGATAATTATATATTCTCTCTTATCATTGATCAGGATCCGTATGAGGCTGTTATTATTGATGTTATGCAAGATACAGACTTCTTCACTTTCAGTACAAGAGACCGCTTCGTGAAAGTTGCTGTTATGCTATATAATAATGTGCCGATGTCGGAAATTGGAACTCCGTATACGCTTAAAGAGAGAATTGAAATCAAACCGACTTATGACGGCAATTCTATTCACGGATTGGTTAATTATATCGATTCTTATGAAAATCTGGTCACAAACATCAGTCAATCCTTGTTTGAAAAAGTCAGAGCCGGACGTAATTTAACAATAAAATTGTGTAGCGGAATATATAAAATCAATGCCATAAGTAGAAGTTATCAGGAAGTCCCAGAACCAGATATTCTTGCATTGTTTGGCACACATGGTTTCTTGGAAATAGCTTTAAATCACGGCAAAGCTGCATCATTGCTCGGAATAGAACGCGACTCTGCAGTGGATGTTTATTTTGAATCTTGAACCAAGAACCTTTAGATGTTAAAAGCTTTTAACATCTTTTGTTAAAAAAAACAACATTTTCGATTTTTTTTCGGTTTGAAGATAAAATAGTGCCAGAAATTAAGATAAAGGCAATTTTTTCGTTGTATATTTGCAAGACTTAAGGACTCTAGAACCGTAAAATTCTAGAATTCTAAATTTTCAAAGTTCTAAAATCAAAGTGATATGAAAAAAATACTTTTTAAAATCTTAATCTTAGTGTTGGTCATCGTTACATCATCATGTGATAAAACGAAGACATATAAAGATAAACTTCAAGTCCATTACGAGAATCTTGAGCCTCAGGAAATTACAATTAAGAAATATAATGAAGCCTTGTTTTCCATAGATACTGCAGACTTTGTTAATGGTCTGAAATCCATTAAAGAAGACTATCTTATTTTCTTGGGTGGCGACCTCGACAATGAAGAAGCCGTTTCTTATCTAAAGGCTTTTGCTGTTGATACTTTTTGTATAAGAATCAATAATTTGGTTGAGAAAAAATTCGCTGATGATACAGAATTGGCTGAAGAGATAAAATCCGTATACCAACGATTGAGTTATTATTATCCAGGTTTAGAATTTCCAGAGACATACTTTTATGTATCGGGAGTTGATTATGAGATGCCTGCAGTTATGATACAGCCTGATGGTATTTTGATAAGTCTTGATTATTATCTTGGCAATGATGATAAATTGTATGATTATATAGGTATGCCACGTTTCCGTTCTGTAAGGTGTCAGCCTTCTTATATCACTCGCGATTTGGCACAAGCTTTCTACGATAATTATTTTGCAGGACGAGTTTCAAAAAAAGATGTCTTGTCGGAAATGATAAGAGCAGGTAAACAATTGTATTTCATTGAAGCCATGAATCCAGCGATGCCAGACTCAGTGTTGCTTGGCTATTCGTCAAAACAAACACAGTGGGCTAAACAATACGAATCAGATATCTGGGCAACAATGGTGGGAAATAACATCTTGTATGCAAATGATAGAGAAGTATTCCGTAATTTCTTCGGCGATGGACCTTTTACACAGCAATTCTCCCGTGAATCACCAGCACGCCTTGGCGAATTCATCGGATTACAAATCATACGTTCATATATGACACATAATGATGTCAGCTTGCAAGATATGTTGCGAAATAATGACGAACAGCAAATATTTCAAGCATCACAATATAAACCTTTTAGATGAACCTTGAACTCAGACACAGACACAGACACTGACACATAGTCTTATAGACTCAGTGTCTTGGTGACTCGGTATCTTTTTTAAACCTTAAACCTTAAACCAAAAACCATGTTAGTAAAAACCTTTGGAAGTGCCTTGAATGGCATTGAAGCTATCACTGTGACTATTGAAGTTAATATCGACAGGGGAGTGCAGTTTTTCCTTGTCGGCTTGCCTGACAGTGCTGTCAAGGAGAGCCAGCAGAGGATAGAAGCAGCTCTCTGTAATAATAACCTCAAATATCCCAAAAAGAAAATTACTATCAACATGGCTCCTGCCGACATCCGGAAGGAAGGCTCGTCATACGATTTGCCTATCGCCATAGCTATCTTGGCAGCGTCGGAGCAGGTCAGCGTTGAGAAACTTGATAAATACGTCATCATGGGAGAGCTGTCTCTTGATGGCAGCCTTAATCCAATACGAGGAGTCTTGCCTATCGCCATACGAGCCATGCAGGATGGTTTCAAAGGCATCATACTGCCGATGGCTAATGCTAA
>JAZLAL010000075.1:0-44515 GCA_045613185.1 Bacteroidales bacterium
CGGCATCCTTTGCGAGCGATTCGGGGAACGAGTTTCGGGAAATGGGATTGGGATTTGGGGACGGGAACGAGTTTTGATTCCGTCTTCACTTCCCGACCCCGTTCCCAGATCTCGTCCCCAGTTTAGCGAGCAAAGATATAGGGGAAAGCCCTACGGCGATAGCCGGAACGCCCTAATTCAATTCATAATTCATAATGCATAATTCATAATTGAAAATTAGCGGTCAGTGTCAGAGTTCAGAGTTCAAAGTCTTCTGTCTGTTGCGAGAAACAAAAAGGACGCTGACAAATATCAACGTCCTTTTTTCATTTATAGAATTCTCGATGTTTTAATGTTCTATTTCGTCTGCTTTTTCTTCAGAACTGCACGTACTGTACATCCATAATAACGATAAGCAGAATAACTTCCATCTGTCCACCCTTTTTCAAGATGAAGCAAATTAGCACCTGTATTCCAACCATCTTTAGGTGTTGAACTCCAATAATGTCCTATATAGTTACGACCAAACCAATCTCCATTCACGCCCTCGCCAGTAGTGTATTCACTATCGCGATAACCTGCAGCAGGCAAGAAGATACAATTTCCATTTGGTCCTACCAACATATATCCATTAACATAACCTTCTGTTGCATCAACAAAATCGACAGGCACTGGCATTTTCATTGGTTCCCATCTGCAACTGTTAAACAACTCATCCTGTTCATCATCAGTTGGCATTCTCCATTCTTCGCCCATTACTGCTGTAGCAACATCATAATCTGGATTACCTGTTATATCTCCAAACACAACTTGATTTTCCCAAGTATTAATATCATTTGTAGTACAATTAGCCATAGTATACCTGTCTTTTGTAACTATTTCGCCCCATGCATAGTAATTGCCATATCCATATAATGTATCAGCGCCAACGTTAGCAGTTGCCCACAATGTACCTGATGGCAAACCTAAATCTACATAATGATGTACATGGTCATCATGTTTCACGTCACCGCTTGATACTTCAGACCATTTCAAAGCTTCCATTGTTACGCCATCTAAAGCTGTATTATAATAGATGTTATTTGATTTTATATCTCCATATAAAATACATTCGTAAACCTTGTTATCTTCTCTATATCTGATTTCTGCATTTTCTTTAGCATTAGGGAATACCACTACGTATGACATACTTTCATCTGCAGCTTGTTCTTTCACGACAGAAATTTTAGCTTCTTGATCTTCTGTAATGTTCAACACATATCTTTCGCCATTATATTCCAATGAATAATCTGTACCCATGATAGCATCACCATACAATTCTTCGACATTTTTCAAATCCAACAATAATATAGCGATCTGGTTTTTCAAGGTTGCAGTAAGGCTCAATTTGACTTCTCCACTTTCTTCTGTTATTGTAGGAACAACCTTTGTTGTTGCAATATGGCAATCGCCTAAATCTTCGAGGCGGCCACTTTGTTTAGCGATGCTTCCTGACAAGCTTTTAGCGTCGTCAGCGATTTTATAATAAGAATCAGCAGTTTCATGTGAGTCGCCGAAATACCATATATCGTATTCTTCACCAGGCTTGATGAGACCTTCTTCAACTGTGCCTTCAAACTTCAATACTGATGGAGTTCCATTTGCATGAGCATGCAATTGTACTATCTTCGGATTATCACCATGTATTGCCAAATAAACATATTCAGCACCCTGAGCCCAATTCACTTTACCATTCACCAATAAATTAGTAAAATCGGAACGGCTACCATTGTTAAGAGGTATAACACAACTTACCTTTACTTTTCTTGCTTCATCGTCACCTCCTTCTGGAGTTGGCTTGCATTGTGTGAGACATAAAACCATCAATGCCATTAGAATTGCAAAAACCTTTTTCATTATTTGTTTTCCTTTCTTCTTTTTGTAATCAAATAAAATGCGCTTGTAAATGCCATTACGAACATACCGTTTCCTACAGGAACATTATTTTCCTTAGTAGTAAAACTTTCAAAATCCAATCCCTCTTGAGGTCCAAAGCCGGAGAAATCAGCGAAGCTCAAACCGCTGGAACCGTATTCCCTTTCTTCAGCGGCAAACGGTGTGTAAAAAAAAGCATCTTTTTGAGCTTTTAACTCCGACGTAAAACACATTGCAAAAATCGACATGATTGTAAATGCGATTATTTTCCTTTTCATTTTTATATTATCCTTTAGCATTGTACACAATAAAAACACAAAGTATGACAACACACTTTGTTAAAACATTTAAATATTTTTTTTAAGATTGCTCTCGAAGAGTTTATCAACAACGAAAGAAATACTGAGGGGGGGGGTAATTAAACCACAATGTGTCAAACAATTAGCCAATAACATAGCTTTTCCTGTACTTTTTTCAATATTAAAAACAAGGTCTGACATCATAGTTTATTTCGGGGTGCAAAGATACGATTTTTCGAGGTTAAAAACAAGAAAAAAAACTACTGACATATTAAAAGAAGAAACGCGCCAAACCTGACGCGTTCCCATTTATTAACCATTAAATTATGAACCAGACCCGTATCCAGAAACTGGCAGAAGCGACATCGCCCAACATTGTCCATAAGGAGCACCTGAAAGTTTGACTTTGCTGCCGTCGAAGCTGACTGAATATTCTTGTAATTTCTGCTGTGTAGGGTCGCCAGAACCGCTTTGGTGCATATCGTCAGAGTCGGTAATCCACACTTTGGTAAGCATACCTGTAGCGTTATCAATTTCGTAGCCCCATAATGTTGTTGCGTGGAGCAATCCGCCGTTTGAATTCAAGGAAATGACAAGTGAAACGACGCCTCTGTCGATGAATTCAACCACCAAGTCGGAGAATTTCTTCAAGCGAGCTTCGCCTTGAAGGCCTGAGCCGTTGCCCCAGATACTATAGTTGTTGAATTCTTTAGAAATAAGATCGCTAAATTCGTTTGGGAACAAATCGCTCTGATATTCGTGATATACTTTTGGCAGAATCTGATTCCACACACTTGAGAAATAACCACCAGATGTACTGCTATTTGGTTGAGCTATAGTTCCATCCCCTGCATGTATCTGTACGTTACGTCCTTCGAAATACCATATCACGCCATGGTCGGTGCCACCGCCTTTTTCGTTCCACCATAAATCGCGATACAATTCCATAAGTGCAAGATTGTAACTATAGCCATCATCATACACTTTTGTTCCAGGGCCTGTTACTGCGCCTGCTGGCAATGTGTTTCCTGCTGCAACATAACGGTCTTGCCACCATTGGATGATGTTAGATGCTGAAGCGGCCCAGCACATATTGATGTCGCCGCCACCATTTTTCAATTTGTTTACGTCGTACCAACCAGAATTGATAGTCACTCCTTCCGCAAACACTATCGATTTTGATTCTTCTCCAGTTGTTGTGAACGACTTTTCTTCTCCATAAGTTGTGCCTGCACTATTTGTCACATAAGCTCTTACATAATATGTAGTGCTGCGTTGCAAATTACTCATGTAAGATGTATATGTTCCCAAAACACTGCCGTCTGTAGTTTTGCTATCGCTTGTTGTTGGATTTTGAGAAGTGCTCCAACAAATACCGCGAGCTGTTATCACGCCACCGCCGTCTGAAGTAACATTACCGCCACACGTTGCTGAAGTCGCTGCTATGTTTGTAACATTATTTGTTGTTACTGTAGCTAATTGTACAACTTGTTGACCTGATTTTGTTTCAGCGCAACCTGATGATGATTTTTCCGACTCTAAGCCCTTAACCGCTGTAACCGTGAAGCAGTAGTATGTCCCAGGTGTTAAGTTTCCAACTGTATATGATGTTGCTGAAATACCTTCAACAACAAGCTTATCATTATTGTAAACGTTATATGTTGCGCCACCAACAGCATCCCATGTCAACTGGATTTGTGTATCACTCAATGCTTCAGCATTCAAGTTTGTTGGAGCTGCAGGAGCTTGTTCTACGACATTGCCAGAACCACCACTAACAATTGTGAATTGAACTTGGTTTACGTTTGCACTAAGAGTTCCTGTTACTGATGATAAATTTGTCGCATCATAAATATTATAATAATCACTTACATAAAGCAATCTGTTTTCTGATTTTGTTTCTGATGCAAATTTTGCAATTAAAGACTGATCTTCTCCTGCAACGTCATTTACACACAACAAAACATTTTTATCTTTTTTGTATGCGAAAGGTTTTTGGAATGTGATTGTTGTCCATTCTCCTGCTGTGAATGTCACTTCACCTTCATAAACCAAGTCACCTTCTGTAACAGCAATCCAATCTGATTTATCACTAAATGATGTCTTGTCTGTATTCACCATATATACTTTAAAAGTACGAGTAGCATTTCTTGATGTACATTTGAAAGCTACATTTGTAATATTACCAGATAGGTTGTTCATTTCGCTTGCAACAAAAATCTGTTGTGTCATACTATATTTAGTATAAACGTATGTTGGTGAATAATTGATTGAACCATTTCCACTACCAATTGAAATTGTTTCTACACTTGGTTCTTCAGGTTCAACTGGAATCTCTGGTTCTTCTGGAATTTCTGGTTCAACTGGTGTTTCTGGTTCTTCTTCTATTTCAGTCCATTTCAATGCTTCTGCAGTAACGCCATCAGTTGCCGTTCTAAAATACACCTTATTTGCTTTCACATAGTTACGGAATGTATAAGCGTAAGTCTTATCATTTTTTTTGCATTTCAATGTCGTCTCCTTATTGTTATTTGGCAACAAAACGACATAAGATATTCCGCTTTCGCCTTCAACAGCAATTTTTGCTTCGCTGTCTTCTTTAACATTAAACTCATATCTGCCTGATTCTTCGTTATATTCCAACGCATAGTCTGTACCCACTATTGCATCGCCATACAATTCTGTCACGTTTTCCAGGTCAAGAAACGCTATTGCCATCTGTGTATCTAGAGCACCATTAAGATCCAAAATGACTTCACCATCTTTTGTTGTAGCAGACACTTGAGTTTTAGCGATATGACAATATCCAAGATCATTCAGGCGTCCGCTTTGTGTAGCGATGCTGCCTTCGAGTCGAGTTCCTTCATCAAGAATGTTAACATAAGCTGTATCCAACTGCTGTGAATGTCCCAAATACCACATGTCGTATTTCTGACCAGAAACGATGAGACCTTCTGTTGTTTCGCCAGTAAATTCCAACTTGGAAGGATTACCGTCAGAGAAACCTTCCAACTCAATAATCTGAGGCGTTTCACCATGTATCGCCAAGTAAATACATTCTCTGCCATCGCTCCAATTGATTTTGCCAGACATCAAATTGGTAAAATCAGAACGATCGCCATTATTGATAGGTATCACGCAGCTAACCTTAACTTTTCCTGCTTCATTTTCGCCATCGCCACCTTCTGGAGTTGGTTTACATTGTGTAAAAGCCAATAGCATCAAGCTCATTAAAATTGTAAAAAACTTCTTCATAATCAATTTTTATTTTCTTTTTTATTTCTTCTCATTTGTAAATACGCCAAACCTATACCTGTGAGCAACAGCATGCCGTTTCCCAATGCGACATCATCTGGAGACAAGTCCAAGTCATTAAATCCCATACCATTACCTCCATTTTCAATATCATTGAAATAAATACCCAAGCCGTTATTGTCACCCAACAATCCGAAGAAGAAACCATCTCCTCCCGATGACATTCCATAAGAACTATAACCACCGCTATTTATATCTCTGGTTTCTACACCTTCATAAAAAAATCCGTCATTCTGAGCAAATACATCACCCATCATAAACGGAATTATCAACATTAAAACAAATATCCTTAATTTAATTCTCATTGTAAGTTTTTGTTTAAAAACGCAATACGGCAAAAATAATACATTTTTTTGGATTTAAGATAATAAAAGTCTACAGACCGCTGACTTTCAACTCAAAAATGCACCTTCTTCGCCAAAACAACAATCTTCTTCTCTCCTTTCATCGTAGTTCCGAAGATATAAAATTCGCTGCCATCTTGCAAACCTAAGTTCTTTTTTAATTCTTCAGCTGATAATGGGAAGTTGCGGACTGCGATGTTGGCTTTTTTTAAAGTCGCAGAGTCGCAGAGACTCAGAGTCGCAGAGTCTTCTACACTTTGCATCTTTGCGTCTTTGCGTCTTTGCGTCTCCCAAAGGTTTTTCTTCGCCTTCTTATCGAAAGGAACGACATCAATGACTTCAAATATTCTTCCTGGGAAATCTGGAACCAACTCATCGGAAGTATATAAATGACTGTTTCTATGCAGTTTATCTAAATTATATTTTTGCGACAAAAGCTTGAAGCATCCGGCTTTCATAAAAGCTACGCCAGGTTCGTAGAGATATTTCCCGACTTTATCAGCTAAAGTCCATTCTGCATTTTGTTCTTCATCTTCAGTGAAAGAAAAATTCCAGTTTTCGCGCAAGTCTGTTGCTATGAGCTGTGAGCCGTGAGCTATGGGCAAAGTTTGTTGACTCAAAAGAACGAGTATTTCCTTGCATTCGTTTTTCACAGCGATGATATGGATTTCCTTAATGTTTTTTAACTCTTTCTTGACGATATCAATATCGAGCATAGGTGAAAGTTTCACCATGATAGTCTTCGCTTTCTCGAATAGAACATCTTGTAGTTCAGCCACATCAGGCGAGCAGTCGTGGAGCGAGACCATTTTGCGACCATATTCATCACGACGTGCAGGGTCGAGATATATGCAGTCGACTTCACCGCATATCGTCAAGAAATGCTCAGCGTTGTCGTTGACGACTTCAATATTTTTATTAAGAATCTGGAAATTATGTCGTGCAATATCACATAATTCTTCTTGCATCTCGACATAATACGTATTATCAAAATTATCCGAAAGAAAAGCCGTGTCAACGCCCATTCCGCCAGTGAGGTCTACTAAGATTCTTTCTTCGTCCACTAAATCGCACGAATCGGCACTAATCTTTCGTGAAGTTTCGTGAAGTTTCGTGGATAGTTGGGCTTTATATTTTGCGGTGAGTTCTGAAGAACATTGTTCTAACGATAGTTTCTTAGGGAAGATAAGTTCGTCGTTCTCCGCCCACGATGGCAATTTCTTTTTAAGAATTTGTTGCGCCTGAATCTGCCTGATAACAAACTGCTTGTCAATTTCTTCTGGGAATTTCGACAAGGCTAATTTGTTGACATCGTCATTAAGATGCTTTTTTATAAAATCCTTGACATTGCCGTTAATGCATAATTCATAATTCATAATGCACAATTTTGAACTTTGAACATTAAACTTTAAGCATTAAACTTCAAACCATTTTTCCATTTTGCGAAAAGAAACATCGCTACTAATGTAAAGGCACCGCCAATAACATAAGAGATTGTCGGCATGATTTGGAATCCTTCCGGAGCGATGCAGATGTATGTCGTAACGACGCATGTCATGAATAATGCAGGCAATAATGTCACGAAGTAGTTTTTCTTTTCAAGGACGAGATAAACCGTTATTGCCCAAAGTGTGAACACTGACAATGTCTGGTTGCACCATGAGAAATAACGCCATATTATTGTAAATCCGTTGGCATTTAAAATACTGAAAATTAGCAATCCTAATGAAGCTACAAACAATGGAGCGCATAGGAGCAATCTTTTTGAGATGCTTTTTTGTTCCATGTGCAACATATCGGCGAGTATGAGTCGTGCTGAGCGCATGGCGGTGTCGCCTGATGTTATAGGAGCTGCGATGACGCCGAGCACTGCTAGTATTCCACCGAGAGCGCCGAGCCAGTCCTTACAGATGAAATCGACGACTTGAGCCGCCGTGAAGTCGGTTCCGTGTTCTTGGAAGAATGCTGTTGCGGCGGCCGCCCATATCAAAGCTACGATGCCTTCTACCACCATCGCTCCGTAGAATACAGGACGTCCGTGGCGTTCTGTTTTAAGACAACGCGCCATGAGAGGCGACTGCGTGGCATGGAATCCGCTGATGGCGCCACATGCTATCGAGATGAACATCATTGGGAATATTGGTCCGGCTTCATATTTCGTTCCGAATCCGTTCCACATCTCTGGCAACGCAGGTTGCTTGATGAAAAGCACGATAAGAATTCCTATCGCCATGAACATCAAAGCTCCACCGAAGAGTGGATATACGTTTCCAATGACTTTATCAATAGGCAATATCGTTGCGATGAGATAATAAGCAAATATCACCACGACCCAGAAATACACGTTGAGATTCGTTGGCGTCATGCCTGCTATGAGCTGCGCTGGTTGAAGGACGAATACCGCCACGACAAGCACCATTAATAATAAGGTAAAAATAATCATCACCTTTTCAGTTCTCTTTCCAAGATATTTACCAACTATCTGAGGGAGACTAGCACCGTCGTTACGCAGCGACACCATTCCTGAGAGATAGTCATGGACGGCGCCCGCGAATATTGTTCCGAATACAATCCAAAGATATGATGAAGTACCGAACTTCGCACCCATAATGGCTCCGAAGATAGGACCGAGTCCCGCGATGTTAAGGAACTGTATCATGAAGATTTTCCATGTAGGCATCACTATATAATCGACACCGTCGTTTTTTGTCACTGCAGGAGTGGCGCGTTTCTCGTCAACGCCGAACATACGGCTGATATATCTTCCGTAGATGAAATATCCCAAGACGAGAATGACTATTGCTATTGAGAATGTTATCATTTTTTTATGTTTAAAAGCAATGAGCCATGGGCATCGAGCATCGAGCAATTGCTCACAACTCACAGCTCACGGCTCATCGCTAATTATGCATTATGAATTATGCATTATGAATTAAATTAACTTTGTTGTCCGAATTCCATCAGATATGCTTTGATGAATTCATCTATCTTACCGTCCATCACGCCTTGTACGTTGCTTGACTGGAAGTTTGTTCTGTGGTCTTTCACACGGCGGCCGTCGAAGACATAGCTTCTGATTTGTGAACCCCATTGGATTTTTTTCTTACCGGCCTCGATCTTGTTTTTCTCTTCCATACGATGTTGAAGTTCTTTATCGTAAAGTTGAGATTTCAAGAGACGCATAGCGTTTTCTCTGTTCTTAGGTTGGTCACGGCTCTCTGTATTTTCAATAAGGATTTCTTCTTCTTCGCCTGTGTAAGGGTCTTTATATTGATAACGGAGACGCACGCCTGACTCGACTTTGTTAACGTTCTGTCCGCCTGCTCCACCGCTACGGAATGTATCCCAAGAAATTTTTGAAGGGTCGATGACGACTTCAATAGAATCGTCGACGAGTGGTGTCACGAAGACCGAGCTGAATGATGTCATACGCTTGCCTTGTGCGTTGTAAGGAGATACGCGGACGAGACGATGCACGCCATTTTCGCCTTTAAGATAACCGTAAGCGTAGTCACCGTCGACTTCCATTGTGACAGTCTTGATACCAGCTTCATCACCTTCGAGCAAGTTGCTTATTCTTACTTTATAACCATGAGATTCTGCATAACGGAGATACATACGCATAAGCATCTGTGCCCAGTCCTGCGATTCTGTACCACCAGCACCAGAGTTGATTTTAAGCACACAACTCATCTGGTCAGCTTCTTCATGAAGCATGTTTCTGAACTCGAGTTCTTCAACGAGACGCACTGTCTCTTCATATTGTTTATCAACTTCTTCCTCTTCTGCTTCGCCTTCTTTAGCGAAATCGAACAACACGCCGAGATCTTCGTTAGCTTTCACGATGTCGTCATAAGCTGTCACCCAACTCTTGACGTCGCGCATCTTACGCATAATAATCTTGCCATTTTTAGGGTCGTCCCAGAAACCGTCGGCATTGGTTTGTTCGTCTAACTCTTTAATCTGCATCAACTTACCGTCGATGTCAAAGATACCTCCTCAAGGATTCAATCCTCTTACTTAACTCTTTGCAGTTTTCTATTGTTACCATAATGAAATTAAAAATTATTGAGTATGCAAAGATAAGAAAAAGTCAACGGACAACACAGTTTTTTATAAAAAAAGAGCTCATCATATGTTTAAAATCAATCTTATTCAGAAACTGGGCGAATACAAAATCTAAAACCAGGGTCTGCACCTCCTATCTTAATATAATCGTAAGAATCTGCAAACATCAAACACCTTACGTATTCATCATCCTGTGGAGTTGATGTCCAATAACAACTAAGACCCATTATTCCCTCATTAACAGGGAGGAAAATACTAGCACCATTAACACCTGCAAATTTATATCCCTTAATTCCATTTTCAAACACCAAACTACATTCACATTCATCTATCAATTCTTTAAATTCCGATTCAGAAGGCATTCTCCATGACGCACCCCAGTTAGACGTCGCTGCGTCATACTGAATATTACCTGAAATATCTTCCATCTCACTATAATATTCCCCATTTTCAGTTATGGATCCCCATCTATAAGCGACACCTCTTTCTTCGCAAGAATTCGCACCAAGATTACATGTAGCCCACTTCAATCCGCTTGACA
Organism: Bacteroidales bacterium; assembly: GCA_045613185.1. Lineage (GTDB taxonomy): Bacteria > Bacteroidota > Bacteroidia > Bacteroidales > F082 > Limimorpha. The sequence goes on from JAZLAL010000075.1 coordinate 10,461, forward strand.
AACCTAAGTCGACATAGGCATGTCCATTGATTTCTCCATCAGAATATCCAAAATCCTTCCTTGTCGTAAAGCATATTTCTTCGCCATAACTTGTACCAACAACATTAGTAGCATATGCCCTGACATAATATGTTGTATTAGGAGAAAGATCATAAATAATGCAGCTACCATAATAACCCTCCTTGTAATTATCATTTATAGTTGGATTTTGAGATGTTCCCCAACACACACCACTTGATTCAAGATATTCACAACTTCCTATTGAAACGATTTCATATAAACAGTGTACTGTAGTTTCTGTAACATCTTCAACAGATTTTGTCATTACTGTCGGTTTTTCTGGTTCTGGATCAGGTTTACACGACACTAAAACGCAAACAATCGCAACTAAAAACAAAGATAGCTTTTTCATGGTTTTTAATTTTAAAGGTTAATACAACACAAAAATAATAAATAAAATAAAAAATTGAAAAACAATCAAAAAAAAGAGCTGCCAAATCATAGCAGCTCTCTTTAGTTCAACAGCCTTAGCTCAAAAGCCTTAGTCTATATAAAGATGTATTTCAGAATAAACAATATTGCAAGAATATACATTGCTGGTGTGAGTTTCTTAAACTTACCGCAGAAGAGATTTACCACAACGTAAGAAATCATTCCGATCATAATACCTGCTGAGATTGAATAAGCGAGAGGCATCATAACAAGTGTGATGAAACTTGGTATCGCTTCTGTAGCGTCATCGAAGTCAATGTTTCTGACAGGTTCCATCATAAGCATACCGACGAGAATAAGAACTGGAGCAGTTGCCGCCGCTGGAACCGAGAGGAACAATGGTGAGAAGAACAATGCTATTGCAAAACAACATGCTATAGAAAACGCTGTGAGACCAGTTCGGCCGCCTTGTGCCACACCTGCTGCACTTTCGACATATGTCGTTGTCGTTGAAGTACCAAGAACAGCACCTGCTGTTGTAGCGATAGCATCAGCCATAAAAGCTTGTTTCAAACGTGGAATACGTCCGTTTTCATCGACTATCTTAGCCTTTGTGCTGACACCGATAAGCGTTCCGATAGTGTCGAACATATCAATAAAAAGGAAGGTAAACACCACGACAAGCATATCAAGAGTAAAGATGTTATTCCATTCAAATTTACAGAAAATAGGCTCTATTGATTCTGGCGTTGAAACCACACCTTTAAACTCTGTGATTCCCATCGGAATGCCGATGAGTGTTGTTGCAAGGATTCCGATGAGCATCGCTCCTTTTACATTAAGGGCGTAAAGAACGCCAGTGATTACAAGGCCTATCATCGCGAGCAATGCCGTGCCAGAAGTGATATCACCGAGAGCCACGAGAGTAGCGTCATCTTTAACAATGATGCCGGCGTTCTGCATTCCGATAAAAGCGATAAAAAGTCCGATGCCGCCGCCCACTGCATAACGCAGATTCTTAGGAATAGCATTGACAATAGCTTCACGAACATTGGTAAGTGTCAACAAAATAAATATAAGACCTTCAATAAATACAGCTGTCAAAGCAAACTGCCAAGTATATCCCATTCCCATGCAGACCGAGAAAACGAAAAATGCGTTGAGTCCCATTCCTGGAGCGAGGCCAAATGGAAGTTTAGCTAAAAACGCCATTGACAAAGTACCAATAATAGCAGCCAAGGCCGTCGTTGTAAACACCGCACCAGCAGGCATACCTTCAAGAAGACCAAACATCGAAGGATTCACTGCAAGGATGTAAGACATTGTAAGAAAAGTCGTTATACCAGCAACAATCTCAGTACGAACATTGTGCTTTTTTGAATCAAAACCGAATAATTTATTTAACATGATACAAAGTTTTAGTCAGTAAAATCTTGGCGAATTTATAGATTATTCCTCAAAAACACAAGTTTTTTTATGCCTCGAGCTACGAGCTTTGAGAAATGAGCTCATTGCTCGTTGCTCACTGCTCATTGCCATTAACTATTTCCATCACCATCGAAAGTGAATATCCTTTTCCGACGGCGTATCGTATCAGTTTCGCCTTGCGCTTGTAAGGGTCATCTTCGTTTATCTTCTTATTTTTCAAAAGATTAACAAGTTCTTCCTTATAAGAATCTTGGTCTATTTCAGAGATGACATTATCAATAATCTCTCTGTCGATTCCTTTTGTTATCAAAGAAAGCTTGATTTTATTGACGCCCCATTTTTTCAGATTCATTTTTCCTTTCACGAAAGAACGACAATAACGCTCATCGTTGATAAATCCTTCATCTTGAAGAAAATCAATGATGAAATCTCTGTCATTATCATCAAGTTCAAAAGTGTCAAGTTTTGTGAAAATCTCCTTCTTGCAACGGTCCTGATAGTCGCAATAATGAATCATTTTTTTCAGAGCAATGTCGCGTTCCATAAATTAAAGTCTATAATGTCTTTCAAAACTCCTCACACAATTTCAATCCTTCTACTATAGCATTCTGCACTTTCTCCTCTTTCTGTTCGTCAGTGCTGTAATCCATGTTTTGCGCAGAAACGACGTGCAATTCGCCGAGTCCCCAGAGTTTGCTCAGCGCTTTGATATAAGGAGTCGCTTGTTCCAAATCGTCTCCCGTACTGATATTCATTCCTCTCGTCGTGATATAAAGCACCTTTTCTGCCTTACACAATCCGTAACATTCTTTATCTGTACTTGCGAAAGTCACGTTGAAGAGCGACATATTTTCAAAAAAGACTTTCAATGCACTTGGAAAGCTCATATCCCAGAAAGGAGACGCAATCACAAGTCTGTCAGCAGCAGCGAGTTTCCTCGCCATCGCCACATATTCCTCTGGAACATATCCATTATTCCTTTCGTTTAAAACATCATTTTTCACAACAGGAAAAGAACATTCTGATAATCTGACAGTTTCTATTTCATATTTTTCAGATAATTTGTCAATGATAACATTAGCTATCTTTTTTGTGTTAGAACCTTCTCTCAAGCAAGCATCAACGTAAAACAATTTTTTCATCTCTTCTGATTTTATGCAAAGATAATGAAATAAAAATTTATTACATACTTATATATTTAAAAAATATGTATATTTACAAATTGAAAATGAGATATGTTTTCAAACAGTTTCATTTAATTTTACATTTAGTTAAATCATTTATTATCATAATATTATGAAAAAATTATTAGTAATTTTATGTTGCATTTTAGCATTACAATCATGCAATAAAGGCACAACAGGAATTGAAACCATCAATGGTTTTGATGTCAATTGGACTGGCGATTTGAACAAGAAAGGACAAGACGCCGTAAGAGATATGATTTCCAATATGGTAAAAGTCGAAGCTGGCACTTTCTATATGGGCGCACAAAACGACTCTGTCATATATAACAACTACGACGAAAACGCCACAAACTTGGAATCTCCAGTACACGAAGTGACAGTAAGCGAATTTTACATCAACAAATACGAAGTGACACAAAGCCTTTGGGAAGCCATTATGGGCAGACATAACGACAAAAACGACGAATTCGACCAATGGGAAGACAGATTCGGCAAAGGCGACAACTACCCTGCTTACAGAATTTCTTTCAATGAAGTCGAGACTTTCATCGGCAAGTTAAACGAATACACAGGCTTGAACTTCGCTCTTCCAACAGAAGCTCAGTGGGAATATGCTGCAAGAGGCGGCGCTAACACAAATTACGCATTGTATGCTGGCGGCGACAACGTCCTCGAATATGCTTGGATTGACCAAAACAGCGACAAATGTTCTGAAATTGGAAAGAAAACACCTAACACATTGGGCCTCTACGACATGAGCGGCAACGTCTGGGAAATGTGCCAAGACTGGTACTATGACTACACAGCAGATGCTGTTGAAAATCCTGTCGGAGAAGCTTACACTGGTTATCACGTCTATCGCGGTGGTAGCTGGAACACCAACGCTCAATCAGCAAGAACAACAGCTCGCTACAAACAAGGTATCCACTACCGCGACTATAACACCGGATTCAGATTGGTCTTAGAATAATTCATAATGCATAATGCATAATTCATAATTATTGTTTGTTGATTATGCATTATGAATTGTGAATTATGAATTAATTTCTGAAGAGTTTATCAATCCATAACGCCTTGCCGATTTTACGCAGGGCGTTTTTCACATACTGACGGTTCTCTGGCTTGTACCAGAAGAAAAATCTCTGCTGATCTAATTTCTCTTGTTTTGTCTTCGCAATGAAAATAGGTTTCAAGCTATAAGGATCATAACCAGAATAATAAATCTCCGTCGCTAAAGTCATAGGTGTCGGCGTGAAATCCTGAACCTGCTCCAACTTATAACCAAGTTCTTTAGTCTTAACAGCAAGTTCTGCCATATCGGTCAAAGTACATGCTGGATGACTTGATATAAAATAAGGTATCAACTGTTGGTTGAGATGATATTTTTCATTGACCTTATCGAATTTCTTTTTCAATTTAACGAAGAGATTGAACGATGGCTTACGCATCAATTTCAAAACCTCATCGCTAGAATGTTCAGGAGCGACTTTCAAACGACCGCTCACATGACGTTTCATCAGCTGCTCGAAATATTCATCGTAGCCTAATTTTCCCGAAGGGTCTTCATTTGTCAAAAACAAGTCATAACGAATGCCAGAACCGATAGTCGCTTTTTTCACCTTCGGCAACTTATCCACTTCCTTATAAAGTTCAATCAGCGGATGATGATTCGTGTCTAAGTTCTTGCAAACATTAGGCTGTATGCATGTCGGACGAATACATTTCTCACAAAGACTCTCGTCTTTTCCCTTCATGCGATACATATTTGCAGAAGGACCGCCGAGGTCGGAGATATAACCTTTGAAGTCTTCCATCTCCGTGACCTGCTTCACTTCCTTCATAATAGAAGCCTTGCTTCTTGAAGCGACAAATTTTCCCTGATGCGCCGAAATAGTACAGAAGGCACAGCCACCGAAACAACCGCGATGAATGTTAACAGAATGACGAATCATCTCGTAAGCCGGAATCACGCCGCGTTTCGCATACTTAGGATGCGGAAGACGAGTGTAAGGCAAATCGAAAGAAGCGTCGATTTGAGCCTCCGTCATCGTAGGATAAGGCGGATTAATATATAAGGTGTAATCGCCTACATCTTGAAGCAGACGATTCGCTTTCTTCTTATTCGATTCTATTTCAACATTTTTGAAGTTAGAAGCATACGCTTTCTTATCTTTCAGACATTCCTCATGAGAGACGAGACGCAAGTCGTTCCATTCGGACTCGATAAATTGTGAATTTTCATTAAGGAAAAATGTCTGAGGAATATTCGTTATCTCATTTATCTTCCTGCCTTCATCTAAAGCCTTTGCTATTTCCACGATAGCGAGTTCTCCCATACCATAGACACCGAGGTCAGCTTTTGAGTCGAGCATGATAGTAGGTTTCAGCTCGTCAGCCCAGTAGTCGTAATGCGTCACTCTTCGCAAGGAAGCTTCGATGCCGCCGATGATGACTGGAACATCTGGATATAATTTTTTAAGTATGTTGGAATATGTTATCGTCGCGTAGTCAGGACGGAAGCCTGCTTCGCCGCCTGGGGTGTAGGCGTCGTTGGAGCGCAGGCGCTTGTTTGCAGTGTAATGGTTCACCATCGAATCCATGGCGCCGGCGGAGATGCCGAAGAAAAGACGCGGTTTGCCAAACTTCTTAAAGTCGCGGAGGTCGTCGCGCCAGTTAGGCTGCGGAATCAGTGCCACCTTGTAGCCGTGATGTTCAAGGACGCGGCCTATCACAGCAGCGCCGAAAGCAGGATGGTCGACGTATGCGTCGCCAGTGATAATCACGACATCGACTTCGTCCCATTTGCGTAAGTCGGTCTCTTTCTTTGTTATCGGAAGCCAATCTAATAAATTCATGCGAAAAATTCTTTTAATGCCTCGCGAGCGTCACGAAGCTTGTCCAACCAAACCTCTCTTGAATTCTGACCGATGATGTCGGTTATATATTTCACTGCGACGAAATTCACGTCCATCAGTTTACACACATGAGCCTGAGCGAAAGCCTCCATGTCGATGACATCACCAGTGAAATTACCCACTTCTGTCACGAAGCTGTCGCCTGTGTTGCTGACGCCGACTTTCTCATATCTATCAATGACATCAATTCCAACTTTTTCAGGAAATGAAATATCAGAACACACATGAGGAAGGACGATTTTTTCCAAGTCTCTATCCACAAAACGATGACATACGAAGATATCGCCGACATTATGATTGAGAGTGCCGGCAGTACCGACATTAACGACGAGCTCGTATTTATCTTCACAGAGAGCCTTCGTCAAGTTAAAAGCCGAGAGCACCTTACCCATTCCCGTCCTAAGGAACGTAATATCAACACCTTGTAATTCAAAAGGAAGAACTTCCTCATCAAAAGCGTATGTCACTAAGATTTTCATAGAGATATTTTTTACAAAGATAATGATTTTGGCTAAAGGCTAAAGGCTAAAGGCTAAAGTTTTTTTTGAACTAAGGCTTTTGGCTATTGGCTTTTGAACTTTTTTTAAAGACAACAGATTTTTAATGAGGAGTTGTAGAAACTGGCTTGTTGCGTCCTAAATTAAAAGATTCGTTTTGACATTTCCCAATTCCAAAACGACAAGATACATCAGAATTCGTTTCTTTCTCATACGACATTCTAGTCCCCCTTGTAGAGACGCGTCAATGCGACATGCTATAAAACGCATTGACACGTCTCAAAAACAACAACACATTCTCAATTTCCATAAGACGTGTCAATGTTTATTTATTCTTTTGCAGGATACATTGACGCGTCTCTACAAAAAACACGTCTCAAAAAACAAATACGAATCCTACAAAAAAAATGAGACGTGTCAATGTTTATTTATTCTTTTGCAGGATAACATTGACGCGTCTCTACAATATTTTCAATTTTCAATTAAAAAAAGGGTGTCACCCTTATCAGAGCAACACCCCAATTATGAATTATGCATTAAACCAAGCGCTTCGCTTTTATTCTATGACTGGGCGCACGCTCTGACCGTAGTAACGACCGTACTCGTACACGAAGCGATCGACGCTATCGAAGTCGATGCGGAACGCATAGTCGCAAATGTAGTAGTCGTAATGCGTAGAACTCCAATAGTAGCCATTGCCTCCAGCATTGTTAAGCGACGGTTTGAAGCGATAACCTGCAGCAGGAAGGAAGATACTGTTGCCGTTTGGTCCTGTAACATTGTAGCCATTAACGCCGTTCTGTGTTGTCCAGGTCCATGTGCAGTTATCCAACAACTCTTCTTGTTCTGACTTTGTAGGCATTCTCCAGCCTCCATCCCAGTTCGCTGTAGCAGCATCGTATTGTGATGTAAGATTACCTTCTCCATCTATATATCCTTGTTCCTGCAACTGTGATGTACTAAGTCCATATGTTGGGCAGTTTGATGAATTGTATTCTGCTTTTGTAGTTATTTCTCCCCATGCAAAATAATCGCCGTATTCTTCTGGTGAAGTTGCTCCTACATTGCATGTAGCCCATTTTACGCTTAAGCCAAGGTCAACATACTCTCGACCATTTGCATTTCTTTCTAATGTCGTAAAGCTAACTTCTTCGCCATATACAGTTCCTACTTCATTTGTAGCGTATGCTCTGATGTAGTATTGGGTATTGGAAACGAGATTTTGGATTTGGGAAGTGAAGCTTCCAACGCCAGAACCTTCTGTTGTCTTATTATCTTCTATCGTTGGTTTTTGAGATGTACTCCAGCAGATGCCTCGCGCTGTTACCGCAACATTGCCTTCAAAGGCAACTTCGCCGCCACATGTCGCTGAACTTAGTGTTATATCTGTAACTTCTGCTGTTATAACTATTGGCAAAAGTTTCTCCAATGTCGTAAAGCTTACTTCTTCGCCGTAGGCAGTAACGCCCTTTGCATTTGTTGCGTAGGCTCTGACGTAGTATTGGGTATTGGGAACTAGATTTGGGATTTGGGAAGTGAAACTTCCAACATTTGTACCATCCATTGTATATGTGTCTGAAACAGTCGGTTGTCCGCTTGTATTCCAGCATACACCACGTGCTACTACAACACTACCACTGCTGCTTATTACTTCACCGCCGCATACCGCCGAATTTACCGTTATTTCTGTAACTTCTGATGTTATAACCACTGGTCCTACAGGCTCCTCTGGTATAACTTCTAATGTTGTAAAAGTCTTTTCTTCACCATAACTTGTACCAACTTCATTGGTAGCGTAAGCTCTGACGTAGTATTTGGTATTGGGAACGAGGTCTAGGATACTTGATGTAAAACTTCCAACACCAGAGCCATCTTTTGTACGGAAATCTATAATTTCAGGAGCACCTTCTGTATTCCAACAAACACCACGTTCGCTAACTTCTGCACCGCCATCAGCGATAACTTGTCCTACAACTTTAGCAGTGGTTTCTGTTACTTCTCCAACAGATTTTGTAACAACCGTCGGCTTTTCAATCTCTGGCTTACAAGAAACTAATAGCATTGTAAGCGCAACTAAAAATACGGATAGTTTTTTCATGGTTTATTATTTTATGTTAATAACGTCAAACAAACAACAGATTTTTACCATGCGTTGACTAAGTTTGGCATTAATTTCGTTTGATATCGCTAATGTAATACTTTTTTTTGAAATACAGCACATTAAAAAAGCAAAATATGGGGGGGGTAAAACCGTAACTATCAAATAGTTAAATTTTACATAGAATTTAAATAATGATATTTTAAGAATATTATCCATAAAAAGTTCATTAAAAATATCACGGAAGACTATGAACTAAGGCTATGAGCTGTGAGCCTTGAGCTTTGGGCTGTTTATGTCAACAGACTACAGACAACAGTCCTTGGATATACACTTTGCGTTTCTTTGTGTCTTTGCGAGAGAAAAGGTACTTCGACAAACTCAAGCACCAAACAGTTCTTAGTTCAATAGGCAACAGCCAATCGCCAACCACACCATCAATCCCATTCCTATTTCCAAAGCGTCTTCGTCAATATCAAAAGTCGGTGTGTGTTGCTTGGAGACGATGCCTTTTTCAACATTTGAAGTACCGATGCGATACATACAAGCTTTGGTTTTATGCGAATACCAGGCGAAGTCTTCCGCTGTCATAAGCTGAGGAATCTCTTTAACGTTATTATCACCTAAGAAACTTTTTGCACTATTTCTCAATGATTCCGTGAGACCTACATTATTTATCAAGACTGGATAACCTTCTTCTATAAAGACATCCACTTCAACATTGAAATCTGAAGCAATCTCAGAACTCAATTTATGAATTTTATCTTTAATATTTTTCCTGTCATTCTCATCAAAAGTACGCATCGTGCCTTTGAGCGTCACCTCGTTAGGAATCACATTATACGTTCCGTCGGCGATAAAACTTCCGAAAGCAATTATTATAGGATTTTTTCTTTCTTCCTTATTAAACTCGGAACTGAGTTCAGAGATTGCGCATAAGAGTTTAGCAGCGGCAACCGTGGTATTTGATCGCTCTTTCACCTTAGCAGCATGACCGCCTTTACCTTTTATAGTGATATTTATCTCATCACAGGAAGCCATATATTCTCCAGAACAAAAACCGACTTCGCCACAAGGGAGATCTGGATAGACGTGTTGTGCAATAATCAAATCGACATCTTTCAAAACGCCTTTTTCTATCAGAATGGATGCTCCGCCTGGCAATTTCTCTTCTCCTGGCTGAAAAACAAGTTTTATGGTTCCTTCAAAACCATCTCTCATCTGATTGAGAATCTTGGCTGCGCCAAGCAACATCGCGGTATGAGCATCATGTCCACAGGCATGCATCACGCCGTCGATAGCAGATTTATAGGAACAATCATTTTTCTCTTGTATTGGAAGAGCATCGATATCGGCACGAAGCGCAACGGTTTTCTTTTCAGGATTTCTACCCTTTATTGTTGCTACAATTCCTGTTTCTGTCAACAAATCATATTCGATATTCCAAGATGTCAACAGACTTTGAATCAAATTAGAGGTTTCATATTCCTCAAAGCTCAATCCTGGAGACTGATGAATCTGCCGTCTGATATCAATCACGTCATTTTTCAATTCCTTGGCAAGAGATTTTATCTTATTTATCATAACGAAAGATGTTTATGCAAAGATAGAAATAATTAGAGTTGGGAATTAGGAGTTGGGAATTATTTTTATAGTTAGGATTTGAGGGTATGAGGGTATGAGGATTTAAGGAATTGAGGATTAGGGGGGGGTGAGTAATAAAAAAAGATACGCGCAAATCCTTGAGATTCGTGGAGGTTTTAAAAATTCGTGGAGACTATAAAACGAAAAAGCCTCTCAGATTTGAGAGGCTTTCGCGGTGCTGACGAGACTCGAACTCGCGACCTCCTGCGTGACAGGCAGGCATTCTAACCAAACTGAACTACAGCACCAGCTTTTGTTTTCAACTCTGTTGTTCGTTGTTGATTACGGGTGCAAAGATACGACCTTTTTTCAAATCTGCAAGCATTTTTTTAAAAAAATTCACTTTTTTTTGAAATTATTTTTCATCTCATTGATTATCAATAAAATATTTTTTAAAAAATTATTTTACAAAACAAGCTCCTTTTTCTCTTACATTATGATATTTTATACCTAAAGTTTCAGCTTCTTCTATTAATTTATTTGCCAAATAAACTGGAACATCAGAACTAATTATCAGATAATCAAAAATATACATATTTAATAGATTACTTAAAGATTGTCGTTTTCTTCCATACACAAGCATACAATCCACAGGTATTCTATATGTAAGCCTTTCCTTAAAAAAATCGCTTCCATCAGACAAAGCGACCCGTTTTTCACCAAAAATTACGACACTTTTTCGTTTTTTTACAAAATTCTCATCAAAATCCTCATTCAAAAAGAATGATTTTCCATCATTAAAAACACCTTTTTTTATTAAAAAATTTTCAATATTGTAAGAAAAAGCAGAATTATCCTCAAAAAAAATGCTATCCGAAACAAGAATATGACTCTTCCCTTTAATAAGATCTATTACAGTCCTATTATTAATAGAATAAACAATCATTTCATTTTGTTTTTTCTGACCCATCAAATTATAAACATTAACAATTCCAAAACAACAAGACATCATCATTATAAGAAATAACATTTTCTTGTTTCTCAATTCTACCCAAAACAAAAGCGACAACAATATCAGCAATAGGATAACGAATTGCATTTCATTTATATAAATACCTTTTACTATCGAATACGGCAACGATTCTATCCAAGAAACTCCAAAATTCATCACGAAAATCATTTTAGATACGAAAAACGCCACTATATTATTAATATAAGGAATAAAGAAAATCAATAACAATATCATACCACCTACAATGACAACTGACGATATCGGCGTCATAAAAAGATTACTTAACCAAAAATATATTGGAAACTGATGGAAATAATATATAGCAAAAGGAGCTGTCGCCAGTTGTGCTGCGATTGTTACTGATGTTATTTCCCAAATTTTATTAACAATTTTATATTTAGAATAAAACATCTTAGAAATCGGACCTTGCAACACAACAATTCCTATCACAGCAACATACGACAACAAAAATCCAATATCAAAAAGATTCGATGGATTCATGCATAACAAGATAAAAGCTGAAGCCGCCAAAGAATTTAGCAAAACGCCTTTTCTATTTATGACATTCCCTATTATCACAAAAGAAAGCATTATCGTTGCCCTCAATATGGAAGGTACTAATCCAGCAAGCAAAGCATAAAACCATATCAAAATCAATAATATCAATTGTTTGACAATACGCAGTTTGGGTTTTCTCTCATCAAGAAAAAAAAGCATATAAGAAAACACCATAAACACAACGCCAACATGAAGTCCCGACACACAAAGAATATGCATCGCGCCTGCAGCCACATATTTCTGCCTAAGTTCATACGGAAGGCTATCATCGTAACCAAGTAAAATAGCAGCAGCTACTGCATACTCATCTTCTTCAATACCAAGATTTCGCATGGTTTTCAGAAGAAAATCACGAATCCAATAAGAAAATCTATAAATCGGGTTTGCATCATTGCGATTCATATCAAACCACGCATCCGATTTGAGATAAACCTGATGTGTCACACCTCTTTTATATAGATAATCTTTATAGTCAAATTGCTCCGGATTAGGAGTTTTTTTAACTTCTTCTGGACTTGTCAAAAACAAGATACAATCGCCATATTTGAGCTTCAACGATTTATCATTTTTTTCAAAATAAGCAATAATCTTAGAATTGATGCTTCTGACATTATCATTTTCTTCAAAAGCAAATACTTCCAACATTGTTTTTATCGACTTCTCTTTGACTGACGGGCATTCACAAAGTCGAGCCAAATAATATTTAGGAATATTCTCTACTTTTGATATATCGTTGACTATCAAATCATAATCACGAATCTTAACAAAAGAAAAACCTAATAATATAAGATAAGAAAATAATAAAACAGAAAATATCCAGCGGAAACGATAATTCTTAATAAATATTGATATTAATACAAGAGACAATAATATTAAGAAAATAATTATTAACAAAAGACGGACAGATTCCTTTTCCAATCTTACTTCAAAAAAGGAAAATGCAACATAAATTCCTATTGCAAAAGGAATCAATAACCTGATAAACGGATATTTAAACCAAGAAATCATCTTGCATCATAAATTTTGGATTCACGATGCAAGATAACAATAATTTCAATACGTCAAAGGTTGAAATTCAATATTTTATGTTAAAAATAATTAAGAATCACTTATCCTTTTTATTCAAATCATTAACGATAATCGCAGCTGCATTATTAGAAGCTCCCGCATTACCCAACCTACATCTCAACTCTTCGTAATCATCAAGTAATTGACGTTGTTTCTTATGGTTTGAAAGTAAATATTTTAATTCCTTTTCAACATTTTCAGGTGTTAAATCATTCTGTATCAATTCTTTTAAGACAGGTTTATCCATTATAAGATTAACCAGACTTATATATTTAACCTTAATAAGATTCTTAGCTATCAGATAAGAAATTTTATTTCCTTTGTAGCAAACCACCTCTGGAACATAAAGCAAAGCTGTTTCCAAAGTAGCAGTTCCAGACGTAACTAGCGCAGCACTAGCCACTTGCAACAATTGATAAGTTTTATTAAAAACTAGATGTACATCTTCATTTCCAATCAACGACCTATAAAAGCTTTCTGGCAGAGATGGCGCACATCCAATAACGAACTGATAATCAGGAAATTTATCTATAACTTTCAGCATTATTTCAAGCACTCTAGACACTTCCTGCTTACGACTTCCTGGGAGAAGCGCGATTATTTCCTTTTTAGAATTCAGTTTATTTTGTCTAGCGAAATTATTTCTATTGATATATCTCACTTTTGACAACTCATCGAGCAACGGATGTCCAACAAAGTGAGCATCAACACGATATTCATCATAAAAATCCTTTTCAAAAGGCAATATCACCAACATTTTATCCACCACTTCTTTGATAGTATGAACGCGACGTTTTTTCCACGCCCAAACCTGCGGCGAAATGTAATAATACACCTTTATATTATGTTTATGTGCAAACTTTGCAATTTTCAAGTTAAAACCTGGATAATCAATCAGTATAACAGCATCCGGTTTATATTTCAAAATATCTTTTTTACAGAAGTTAAGATTTTTTAAGATTGTCCTCAGATGCAACAACACCTCAACGAAGCCCATAAATGCAAGGTCACGATAATGTTTCACCAAAGTCGCGCCTTGTTTTTTCATCAAATTACCGCCCCATGCACGAATCTTGGCACGAGGATCTTTTTTTCTCAAAGACGCAATCAAATTCGCCCCGTGCAAATCACCAGAAGCCTCACCTGCTATGATATAATACTTCATCTTAACACAAACATAAACATTACTAAAATTATTACTATTCCCAACAATGTTACCAACATCATTCCTAATCCTGCCTTTTCCATATTCCATTTAACCAGCATAAAGCGAGCAAGAATAAGATTAGGAATCAAAGAAAGCATATAAACCCAGTCGGAATCACGACTTTGCGAAAAATAAGCAAAATCAGTAAAAAGATTCAAAATAGAATAAAGGACAATAAATATTACGATTGCGCCAATAAATCCTACGATAAAACTATCTTTTTTCTTCATAACGTTAAATACTAATAAATATTAATCAAAATGTTTTTAACATTTTATATAACTTCTGCGTTGGCAAACCCATCACATTAAAATATGAACCTTCGACATAATTAACGCCAATATAACCAATCCATTCCTGAATTCCGTAAGCCCCAGCCTTATCGTAAGGTTTAAAATTATTCACATAATATTCGATTTCATCCTGGTCGAGCACTTCAAAAGAAACCTTCGACACAACAGAAAACGTCTTAACTTTATCGTCAGTACGAATCGTAACTCCAGTAATAACAGAATGTTTCTTTCCCGAAATCATATTCAGCATCTCGCGTGCGTCCTCCGCATCCTTAGGTTTTCCTAAAATTTTATCATCGACAATCACTACCGTATCAGCAGTTATAACCATATAATTTTCAGGAAGTTCATCACCTTCAAATGCTTTTGCCTTCTTAATGCTTAAAAAAGGTGCCACATCATAAACCGACATATTAGGAGCATAAGACTCATCGACATCTTTTGTAATGACACAGAAATCAATGCCTATCCCTTTAAGAAGTTCTTGTCTTCTAGGCGATTTTGAAGCAAGAACAATATTATATTTTTTTAAATTTTCTAGCATTATCTCAAAAATAACATTGACAACAATCCAATTAACATCATTACTTTGCTCATCACCGACAAGCTATGAAAATCTTGATATTTTTTTGCCTTATAAATTTTAACAATTACCAAAACTGAAGACAAACTCACAAACGCCATAAATGCAAATGCAACAAATAATTCCAACTCAAAAAGAATTAATTCATAGACTGATAAAAGTACTAACAACAACACAACAAGAACGTAAAGTATTGCTTTTGTTTTATTTAAACCAAAGACTACTGGAATTGTTCTACAATGCGTCCTTCCATCACCTTCTGTATCTTCTGCATCTTTTATTATTTCCCTAATAAGTGTTAACACAAATGCAAATACTGTGTATATTAACACAAAATAAACAATATTTTTAGCTAAATCATTACATGTCGACAAAACCAATAAATTGTCAGAAAGATAAAGAATTTCAAATAGATAGGGTAAAAATACAGAAATAGCTACCAACAATGAAACTATCAAATTTCCAACAAACAATTTTCTTTTATATGTTGAAGAATAAGAATACAAAGAACACGCAATCAATACGATAACCGCAAACAGCATATAGAATTTAACATTCAATACCATCACGGAAGAAACCAATCCCGAGGCAAGGCCTATAAATGTTAAAATAACATAAAACAATTTAGCCTCTTTGTGTGAAAAAACATTAGGAATAAAAACCTTCTCAGGTTTATTAAATTTATCAGTCTCGACATCAAAATAATCATTGATAACATAACCGCCTGCAGTAATGAATATCAATGAGATAACCAACAAATAAAACGCATAAGAAGAAGGAAACACATCGACTGTTGAATAATATGCCAGAGGCGACATGACGCAATGATACACAAGTAGCATCATTAT
Source organism: Bacteroidales bacterium (assembly GCA_045613185.1). Lineage (GTDB taxonomy): Bacteria > Bacteroidota > Bacteroidia > Bacteroidales > F082 > Limimorpha. The sequence goes on from JAZLAL010000075.1 coordinate 26,171, forward strand.
CGCTATCATCAATAAATTAAGCCAACGTATTATACCAAAGAATGACTTTATCTTATTCATAATCAATTATTACCAAATATAACAACTAAAATCTTTCATCCATTTATCTTGAGCTTTAAGCACTTGTTCGATGATGTCACGGACAGCGCCTTTACCGCCATTACGATTACTGATATACAAGCTAATATCTTTGATTTCAGAAGCCGCATCGGCAGGGCAAACAGGAAGACCGACCATTTTCATAACGGGATAATCAGGCAAATCGTCGCCCATATAAATAATTTCTTCAGGTTTTAAATTATTGGTTTCCATATATTTCTGCAACACTTCCACTTTGTTAGCAGAGCGAACAAAAACATCTTTCACGCCTAACATTTGCATTCTTTTTTCAATAGAAATAGAATATCCGCCAGTAATGATTGCGATATTATATCCAAGGCGAGATGCGAGCTGAAGCGCGTATCCGTCTTTCACGTCACTGCTTCTCAAAGGAACGCCATTGCCATCGACCAAAACATCACCGCTTGTCATAACTCCATCATAATCAAAAACAAATGTAGTTATATTCTTCAAATATTCTTTATAGTTTTTCATTTTCCCAAATATTTATTAGTAATATAATTTGTTAAAATTTTATAGATTTCTTTCTCTTCTTCATTATTTTTCAGAAGTTCCAAATGCTTATTGATAGTTTCGGCATCACCTCTTCGCGCAGGACCTGTCAACGCCTTTTCTGCACCCATCATAAACGCCTTGTTGACAGTTTCCCGTACCAAAGGCTCCAAAATTGAAATGCCAAGAGTTTTTTCTTTCAGCAGTTTCTCCCCTATTTGCAACATAACATTAACAAAATTAGAAACATACACTGCATTCATATGAATGTAACGTCTATCTTCATCCGAACACTCTATAACGATATCTGACATTTTTCGAGCAAAACACATCAACTTTTTTTTAACTTCTGCAGTAGAAGCATTTATCAAAACTGGAACTGCCTTAAAATCAACGTCATAATCTTTTGTCAATGTTTGCAACGGATATATAATACCGTAATTATCAACCGATTGCAATATTGTTGTATTTTGCGTTCCAGAAGTATGAACCAAAACACCTTTGTAATTATGTAATTTAGCTGCAACTTCTTCTATAGCATCGTCTTTTACAGCTATGATTATCAAGTCGCAAGCAAATAGCTTTTCATAATCACTTATTGCTTTTATTCCGAATTGTTTTTCTACTTCCGAAATTTTATCTTGATTTCTTGTCAATATATATTGCAAATTTATTCCATTGTTTTTCAACACCTTAGAATAAACATACGCCACATTTCCAGAACCTATTATAGCTACATTTTCAAATGGAATCATCGCAAATAATTTTTTACGAAGTTACGAAAAAATGAGAAACCATCGGACTTTAGTCCTAAATACGGCTATTACAATTCCCGTTAACTTATGTTAATTTCCGTTAACTTATCTTAAAATCCGTTAACTTTTTGATAAAATCCGTTAACTTTTAAAATTTAACATTTTATTAACATTTTATAACTATCATAAAATCAACAATATACACAAACGAAGCCTCTAACGGTCGAAAAAGGGTATTGACAAAATAAATAACTGAATTATTTTTGCACCCACAACAACAAAAAACAACCAATTTTTCAAACACAAAAACAACATTTATTATGACAACAATTGAATTCAACAGCAGCCTCACAAGCCTTCAAAAAAGCTTAGAAACTTTTGCAAAACAATTAACAGGCAACGAAGACGACGCCAAAGACCTCACACAAGAGACTTATCTCAAGGCATTGATTTATCGTGACAAATATGTCAACCACAATAATTTCAAAGCATGGGTTTACACCATCATGAAAAACATCTTTATCAACAACTACCGTAGAACAAAAAAAGCCAATACAATCATCGACCAAAGTGAAGATCTTTACTATTTAAACATAAGCAACTCACACACTGACACCGACCCAGAAAGCATGCTTAATGCGATTGAATTAGAAAAAGGCATCAAAAGTTTGGATGAAGAATTCAGACGTGCATTTGACATGTACAACGAAGGCTACAAATACAAGGAAATCGCCGACAGCTTACATTTAACAATTGGCACCGTCAAGAGCAGAATTTTTTATAGCCGTAAAAAGCTTATGAACCAGTTAAGCGAATATTGTCCTAACTAATTTTAACAAAAACTCTCAAAACAAGTCGCCTTTTGATTTGTTTTGAGAGTTAAGAAAAAAATAGTTCAAGCGAATACAATAAAATTGACAAATAGTTGTTAATTTTGCACATATTAATATAAAACAAAAAAATCAATTATGATTGAGACACATATTCGTGAATTAAACGAAAGAATACAAAGAGAAAGTCATTTTATTGACCTCATTAATCTTGAAATGAGCAAAGTCATTGTCGGACAGAAACACATGACTGAAAGATTGCTTATTGGTTTATTATCAAACGGACACATTCTCCTTGAAGGTGTCCCTGGTTTAGCTAAAACTCTTGCTATCAAAACATTATCAAGTGTCATTGATGCAGATTTCAGCCGTATCCAATTCACTCCAGACCTTTTGCCTGCCGACTTAATCGGTACAATGATTTACAGTCAGAAAAATGAAGAATTCATAGTTCGTAAAGGTCCTGTCTTTGCTAATTTCGTTTTAGCTGATGAAATCAACCGTTCACCTGCAAAAGTTCAAAGTGCTTTGCTTGAAGCTATGCAAGAACATCAGGTAACAATTGGAGAAAGTACATTCTCTTTACCAGATCCATTCTTGGTAATGGCAACACAAAACCCAATCGAACAAGAAGGTACATATCCACTTCCAGAAGCACAGGTTGACCGTTTCATGCTCAAGGTCATCATTGATTATCCTAAAAAAGAAGAAGAAAAGATAATTCTTCGTCAGAATATTAATAAGGAGTACCCTGAAGTAAAACCAGTCACTTCGACAAAGGAAATCTTAAACGCCAGAAAAGTCTGTCGTGAAGTTTATCTTGACGAAAAAATCGAGAACTATATTACCGACATCGTTTTTGCATCACGTTATCCTAACGACTACAAATTGAAGAAGTTTGCCAACTTAATCAGTTACGGCGGTTCTCCTCGTGCAACTATCAACCTAGCGATGGCAGCCAAGGCATACGCATTCATCAAACGTCGCGGCTATGTGATTCCAGAAGACGTCCGCGCTGTTGCTCCAGACGTAATGCGTCACCGTATTGGTTTGACATACGAAGCTGAAGCTGAGAACATTACAACAGAAGAAATCATTAACGAAATACTCAATATTGTTGAGGTGCCGTAATCAAAATATTGAATTATGGAAACAAACGAACTATTTAAAAAGGTTAGGAAAATCGAGATTAAGACACGCGGCTTGACCAACAATATTTTTTCTGGTCAATACCATAGTGCCTTTAAGGGTCGTGGCATGACCTTCAGTGAAGTTCGTGAATATCAATATGGTGACGACATTCGCAACATTGATTGGAACGTAACTGCACGATTCAATCGTCCTTTTGTCAAGATTTTTGAAGAAGAGCGAGAGATGACAGTGATGTTGCTTATTGATGTTTCGGGCTCCAACGATTTCGGTTCGGTAAACATTTCAAAAAGAGACCTCAGTGCGGAACTGGCAGCGGTTTTGGCATTCTCTGCAATCCAGAACAACGATAAGGTTGGGGTGATATTTTTCAGCGATCAAATAGAGAAATTCATTCCGCCAAAGAAAGGTTCAAGTCATATCTTACGCATTATCAGAGAGATAGTAACCTTTACGCCACAACATAAAGGAACCGATATCGGAGAAGGATTGCGATTTTTAACAAGTGCTATCAAGAAACGTACGACTGCATTTTTAATATCAGACTTCGTTTCTAAAAAGCCTTTCGAGCAACAAATTAGAATCGCAGCCAACAAACACGATTTGGTATGTCTTAGAATCACAGATAAACGAGAACTGTTAATTCCTAAAATCGGGCTTGTAAAATTCAGAGATTCAGAGACAAACAAAGACATTTGGATTGACACATCGATGAGTTCTTGGAACGAAGCATATCAAAAATACTTACAACAAGAATCTGCGAAGCTTAATAAGATATTTGCGAACAACGGCATAGACAACACATTGATTTATACTGACATTGATTATGTCAAGCCATTGATGCAGTTATTTAAAAAACGAGAATCAAGAAGATGAAAAACAGGATATTGCATATTATAATATTCTTAATGACAATAGTTATATCTAATAAATATTGTCATTCACAAGATGTTATTGTCAACGGGGAAATTGCGACTGACACAATTCTTACCGGACATCCTTTCGATTACAATTTAGACATCAGAATGCCAAAAGGTTACGTCATAAATTGGAACGAGATAAAAGATACTTTAAACAAGAGCATTGAAGTTATTGGCAGAAGCGAGGTCCAGGAGCAACCCATTGATAACAGCAGCGATATCTTATTAACACAACTTTTGACTCTAACATCTTTCGACACCGGCTATGTTGAAATTCCAAGTATTGGTATAAAGTATTATAAATCAGCAAAAGACACAAGCGTATATACTAGTTATACCGACTATATGTACATATATGTCGAGCCTGCTTCAATAGACACAACAATGGCATATAAGCCAATAAAATGGCCTATTAAACAGAACATTACGTTCAAAGAAACAGTCCCATACCTTGGAGGCGGAATAATTTTAGCAGGACTGATATTACTAATAATTTATATCATCAAGCGTTCTAGAAACAAAGAAGTTATTGAAGAAGAAGATGTCAAACCTCAAATTCCTGCCATCATTACAGCCAGAGAAAAACTTGCAATATTAAAAGATGCAAATCTGTGGCAATCAGGTAAATACAAAGACTATTACACTGATTTGACAGATATTGCCAGAGAATATCTTGAAGGTCAATTTGATATTGATGCAATAGAAATGACTTCAGATGAAATTCTTGAACAAGTAAGAAAAATTCAACTTGACAACCTTATTTTCAACAAGTTACAAAACACTCTTACAACTGCAGATTTGGTAAAATTTGCTAAGGCGACACCTAATCCTGCAGAAAATGAAAATGCATTTAAAGACATCAATTCTTTCATCGAGGAAAGTTTCATTTTCCATCAAGAATTAGAAAAGAAAAAAATAGAAGAAGCAAAAACCAAGAAATACGATTTCGAAGAAGACAAAAACCAAGAAATGGAGGAAACAAAATGAGTTCTATTGAATTTGCATCTCCACACTTCCTTTTAGGACTGATAATCATACCACTTTTGGTAGTATGGTACATCTTTAGTTGCAACAAGCAGCAAGCATATATACGTTTTTCTGACACTGGATTCTTTGATAATTTACCTAAATCCTGGAGAACGTATTTCAGACATATTGTTTTCATCTTAAAGATCGCCGCATTATCATTGTTTATCATTGCTTTAGCACGTCCACAAAGCAGCACAAAAAATCAAAAGATAAATGTAGAAGGCATCGATATCGTTTTGGCGATGGACATTTCAAGCAGTATGTTAGCCTGCGACTTACAACCAGACAGATTAGAAGCTTCAAAAGCAGTAGCCTCTGATTTCGTTGCTGGACGTCCAGACGACAGAATGGGATTAGTAGTATTCAGCGGAGAAACTTTCACACAAGTTCCATTGACAACAGACCATGGAATGATGCTTAACATGTTGAAAGACATGAAGTGCGGCTTATTAGAAGACGGCACCGCAATAGGTGACGGACTCGCATCAGCTGTAAGCAGATTAAAAGATAGTGAAGCAATTTCAAAAGTTGTCATATTATTAACTGACGGCGACAACAACGCAGGTTCCATCGACCCTTCAACAGCGGCAGAAATGGCTAAGTTGTTCGGTATCAGAGTATATACCATTGGCGCAGGAACCAGAGGCATGGCACCTTATCCAGTTCAGACACCTTTTGGAGGTATTAAGTACCAACAAGTTGAAGTAAACATCAACGAGCCTTTATTACAAAGCATCGCCAATGAAACAGGTGGAAAATATTTCCGTGCCGAATCCAAGGAAAAACTTCAGCAGATATATGACGAAATCGACAAAATGGAACGTTCCAAGATTGAAGTCAATGAATACAAGCGACTTCACGAAGAATTCTATCCTTTTGCAATATGGGGACTCGCACTTCTCCTCTTGTCATTTATCTTAAAAAACACCATTTTCAAATCAATAACAGATTAAAGATCATACGATGGAAACCAATATTTTAAGATTCGAACATCCTGAATACCTGTATTGGCTTTTAATAATTCCTATTCTTATTGCCATTCATGTAACTATATGTATTATCAATAAGAAACAATTTCAGAAGTTTGCCGATACAAAATTTGCTGAATTACTTACACCTTTAGTATCAAAATCTAGGGTCAACACTAAGTTCGTTATCTTCTTATTTATCATAGCATTAAGCATTCTAGGAGTTGCCAATTTACAGACAGGCTCCAAGATGGAAGAAGTGAAACGCGAAGGTATAGATTTATATTTTTGCATTGACATTTCCAATTCCATGAACGCAGAAGACATTGCTCCAAATCGTTTGGAACGATCAAAACAAGCGATAAACAACATTATCAATAAGCTTAATGGAGACCGAATCGGAATCATCATTTTTGCTGGCAATGCTTATGTTCAGTTGCCAATCACCACCGATTATGCAGCTGCAAAGATGTTTCTTTCAACAATTAACACCAGTATGATTCCATCGCAAGGTACAGAAATAGGAGCTGCCATTAACCTTGCAGCTAAGTCATTCGGAACCAACGAACATAGCAAAGCCATCGTCATCATCTCCGACGGCGAAGACCATGAAAACGGCGATGCTATAAAAGCAGCACAAGAAGCTATCAAATTGGGCATCAAGATTTATACAATAGGAATGGGTCTTGAAGAAGGAGCTCCTATCCCACTCTACAATCAATACGGCAAACAAGTAGGATATAAAAAAGATAGAAACGGAAATGTCGTTATAACAAAATTAGATGATAATTTGTTACGTCAAATAGCAGAGATCGGCGACGGAATTTATAGAAGAGCAAGCAATTCAAACGTTGGTCTCGATGAAATTTTTGAAAAAATAAACAATAGCAATAAATCCGAAATTGAATCAAAAGTGTTTACAGACTATGAAGATCAGTTTCAATGGTTTATCGGTGCCGCTATAATACTTTTAATAATTGAAATCTTAATTTCTTCAGGAAAGAAAGATTGGGAAACAAAATTCAACTTTTTCGAACCAAAAGATGAAAATGAAGAATAAAAATATTTGCATTAGCATAATCTTTATGTTAATCTGTTTGACTGCCAACGCTCAGACAGACAAAGGTCTTATTAGACATGGAAACAAAGAGTTTAAAAATGGCAACTATTCTGAAGCTGAAGTAAACTACAGAAAATCATTGGATAAAGAATATAGTTCCAAAGCTCAATTCAATTTGGGAGATGCTTTGTATGAACAAAAAAATTACGAAGATGCACAAAAGAATTTTTCTGAAGTAATAGAACACAATGTTTCAAAAGGATTAGAATCAGACGCTTATTACAATCTCGGAAACACATACATGGCTCAGGAAAAATATGCAGAAGCCTTTGATTCTTACAAAAAATCGTTAAAAATAAATCCTAAGAACGATGATGCAAGATATAATCTTGAATACGCTCGTTGGAAAATGATACAACAACAGCAACAAAATCAACAACAGCAGAATCAAGATCAGCAACAACAAAAACAAGAAGAAAAACAAGATCAACAACAAAATCAACAACAGCAAAATCAGGATCAGCAGCAACAACAAGAGCAGCAGCAAGAGCAACAACAACAGCAGCAACAACAACAGCAGCAACAACAAATGTCAAAAGAAGATGCTGAACGCATGTTAAAGGCCCTTGAAAATCAAGAGAAAGAAACGATGGAAGACATAAATGACAAAAAAGCTGCGCAAATGCAAAAAAGAAAGTCTCAAAAAGATTGGTAGTATTAAATAAGGTTTTATTTTTGCAAACTAAAATTTAAATGATGAAAACTAAGCTCTTATATATAATATTATTCTGTTTTGTTTCAATATATTCACTTGAAGCACAATCAGATATATCATTCAGAACCATTTGCAAGAAACAAGTTGCAGTCGGAGAACAATTTCAAGTTTCATACGAATTAAATGGTGATGGCAAAGATTTCAGAGCACCTAATTTCACAAATTTTGAAATAATTGGCGGACCATTTACATCAACAAGCTCTAGCGTTCAAATCATCAATGGCTCTGTATCAAGAACAAACACACAGACTTTCTCATTTCATCTCAGAGCCATAAAAGAAGGTACATACACAATACCATCTGCATCAATCACTGTTGACAAAAAGAAGATAACCAGCGAGCCTTGCGAAATAAATGTAACAGCATCTACATCAGGCTCAAGTACTTATAATGGAACTACAACAAACACAAAAACCAATATTGGAGCAAAAGAAGTATTTCTCAAAGCAACACCAAACAAAAAGAAAGTATATCAAGGTGAACAGATTTTATTGACATACAACATTTATTACACTATACCTATTTCTCAATTATCCGTATCTAAATCACCTTCATACTCAGGATTTTGGACCAAAGACATAACCGAAAACGATGGTTCTTTGCAACAATCTTCAACAATCATTGACGGACAACAATACAATGTTGCAACCATAAAAGAAATCGTTTTATTCCCTCAAAAACCAGGAAACCTAATCATTGACCCATTAGACCTCACATGCGTTGCTCAAATCAAACAACAACGCAATCGCTCTCATGGATACGATCCTTTTGAAGACTTTTTCGGCGATGTAATGGGAACTTCATACACAAATGTAAGAAAAGACATTAAATCTCAACCTATTACGATTGAAGTTGAACCATTGCCAACATCCAACAAACCAAGTAGTTTCAAAGGCGCTGTCGGACAATTTACATTTACATCAAAGATTGACAGAAACGAACTGAAAGTCAACGAAGCATTCACATTAACACTGACAGTATCTGGCAAAGGCAACATTGAATTATTAGAATTACCAAAGCCTGTATTTCCTCCAGACTTTGAAGTTTATGATCCAAAAATAAGTACGACCGTAAAGAACAATGCTTTAGGAATATACGGAAGCAAAAAAGCTGAATACATTATAATACCAAGAGTATCAGGAGATTTTACTTTAGAAAACATAGAATTTTCATATTTCAATCCATCGTTGAAACGATATGAAACATTAAATTCAGACATACATAACATTCAGGTTCAAAAAGGCACAGACAGTTCCAGTTCTGCGATTTACACACCTGGACAAGCTGACATAAAATACTTAGGAAACGACATTCACCATATCAATGTAAGCAACACTGACTTAAGTATCACTGGCTCAACATTTTTCATGTCACCAATTTACATTGTTATTGTTGTAATAATGGTGTTAATATTTATAGTGACCTTGGTAATTTACAAAAGAATCAACAAATTAAATAAAAATCAAGCACTAACAAAGAACAAACAGGCTACGAAAATAGCGAAGAAACGTCTTAATAATGCGCACAACTATTTAGTTATCAACAATCAAAACAGTTTCTACGAAGAATTCTCACAAGCTTTATGGGGATATATTTCAGACAAGCTAAACATTTCTCGTTCACAACTTTCAATGGATAGTGTAAAAGAAATTATGTTAAGCAAAGATGTACCAGAAGATATTGTAAATGAATTTGTTGATTTATTAAACAATTGTGAATTTGCAAGATTTGCACCTGGAGATCCAAACAAGAAAATGGATGAATTATATCAAAAAGGAATTGAATTGATAACCAAGGCAGAAAAACTTTTAAAATAAAAGAAATGAAAACAACTACACATATAATAGCAAGATTCGCTTTATTATTCATCATCGGATTCTCCTTGTTTTTTGAAGTAAAGGCACAAAAACCAGAAGAGTTATTAACAGAAGCGAATTCCTTATACAATGAAAACGCATTTGATTCAGCCTTAGTCGTTTATAAAAGCATCATTGACCAAGGATATTCATCAGCCACGTTATATTACAATATAGGCAACACATATTATAAATTAAGAAACTATCCATTGGCGATATATTATTATGAAAAATCATTAAAGTTAGAGCCAAATAACGCCGACACTAAACATAATATTGAAATTGCCAAATTATTTTTAACAGATAAAATAGAAGCTGTACCAGAATTATTCATAAAAACATGGTGGAATAAATTAAGCAATTCATTTACAACAAATACTTGGGCTACCATTACATTAGTATTAATAGGAATTTCCCTAATATGCATATTTTTCTATATCACAGCCAAGACAAGAAGCTTAAGGAAAAGCATGTTTTTTTCAGGAATATTCATGGTAATACTTACCATTTGCAGTTTTAGTATTTCAGCAGAGAAACACAACTATATAAGTTCTCATAATGAAGGAATTATAATTACGCCTACCATTACAATTAAAAGTTCTCCATCAGTATCCGGTGTTGATTTGTTTGTGCTTCACGAAGGATCAAAAGTCAAGATTTTAGACAATACCGACGGATGGGAAAAAATAAAAATTGCCAATGGCAGCACAGGATGGCTACCAACATCATCTGTTATAAAATATTAGGTATAAACGTTTTGCAAACCATTATTATTCCCTAATCACTTGTGATTATCAAGTGATTATTTTTTTCTTATTATCAATAAGTAAAAATATTATTTTTTTCTAAAAATAACTTGCGGGAAATCAAAAATTATAGTAATTTAGCACCCTTAAATACTGAAAATTAAATTAGTAATAAATATCTAAATTAGGTGATATGAAAAAAAGATTTTTACCAATTAGTTTGCTTTTGACAATCATTATCTTAGCGCAAACAAGCTTTGTAGTTAATGCAAACAGTGATTCTGGAAAATACACTCCAAGAACATCTGAACAAGCAACTGCACAATCATTTATGAGAAGTATCCGTGCAAACCAAGAGACAGGTTTAATCGACCCAGCATGGTTAGTTGCAACAGTAAATTCACAATCAAGAAATGCTAGTGAATTAAATTGGTCATCATTAGGTCCAGACAACTACGGTTCATTAACAAGAGCTATCGTTTATGACAAGAACGATGCTACAAACAATACTATCTACATTGGAACAATGGGTGGTGGTGTATTCCAATCAATAAATGGCGGCATCACATGGAAAACATTGAACAACAATATGATGGTTAGCTGCATGGCACAAACAGAAGACGGTTCAATTTATGTTGGTACTGGTGACGGTCGTAGCGCACACAGCAACAATGGTTTATCAAACCTTAATTATGAAACAAGCTTCGTTGGTTGTGGTTTGTATGAAGTAAAATCAAATAAAATTATCGAAGGCACTGAAAATTGGGATTTCGTCAACGATGTCGCTACTTTTGGAAATATTGTTTACGCAGCAACAAGCGAAGGTCTTTACAAATATGAAGACAACACATTAACATCTCTCATTGACACAGTTGCTTATAGCGTTAAAGTTAGCCCTAACGGAACTGTATTAGCTGTTGTTGGAAGCGATGTTCATATCTTCCAAAATGACAGCCATGAAGTTTTAACAACAGGCGAAACAGATAAATTACCAAAAGAAGACTCTTACAAAATCATCGCTGTATCTCCATCAGATAACAACTACATGTATGTAAGTTATTTAACAAAGGACAACTCAGGTACAGGTAATATTTACATGACAAGCGACCAAGGTAAAACATGGCAAGTTGCATACACAACAACAGCAATGCATGACATCTATGGCTCACGCGGTTTATTCGACAACGCTATGGTCGTTTATCCAAATAATCCTAGAAAACTTTTAATTGGTGGTCTCAACTTATGGGTTTTGAGAGACGAATTCGGTGAAGGTATCTTCAGAATAGAATGTATCTCAGATGGCAATGGTTTCCAAATTGCACAATCAGCTGGTGCTTTCTACTACAACTACAAATATGTTCATAGTGGCATCCAAAATATCACATTCAACCCAAGCAATCCAAATGAATTCTTCATTGGAACAGAAGGCGGTGTATTTAAAGGCTCATACTCAAGCAATGGTTACTTATACGAAGGTGTAAACCGTTACTTCGAAACAGCAGAAAACCACACATCTGTAACAAGAATGTTCAGCGTTGCTTTCTCAGGTGAAAAGAGCATGACATTAGGTGGCAGTCTCGACCACGGAACAATCAACGTATTCGGCAAAGCTGACTTAAATAATGAAACAACAGGTAGCGCAATCTTCCCTAACGATATCGCTACAACAGACGCTGCAGCTACATATGGTTCATTCGACTTCACAAAAGCTGGTGGTCCTTGCGCTATATCAACACTAAATCCTGATATCATGTTCGTCACAACAACAGGCGAATATAGCATTGGCACACCTTTATTCAGAACAGAAACTGCAGGTGCAGACTATGACAAAGAAAACTTCTCATACTCAGCAACAGACGACAAAGCTTATATTGCAAACACAAAAGCTTTCAGAACACCTATAGTATTATTCGAAAACTATAACGATGAAAAATCAGCTGACTCAATTACCTATCATGCAAAGAGAACCTTCGTTAAAGGTGATGTTATCACTGATGTTTGCAGTAACAACTGTTCATATCCTTTCGATTATAAATTAGAACAAGACTCTTTAAAACCAGGTGACTCTATTAAAGTAAAAGATATTATCACTTCTACTTTCTTAGTAGCTATAGAAGGTAAAGTCCTCATGACAAGAGACGCTTTGAAATTCAACAAGAAAATTGACTGGTGGACATTAGCAACAATTTCAGGCATTCCTAATGCACTTACAATTTCAGCTGATGGTGACGTAGCTTACGTTGGTACAATTCAAGGTAAACTTTACAGAATCGAAGGTATCTCTGATGCTGTTACAAAAGACCTTGCAACTGTTGACTCTACATGTGTTATTACAAAAACAGAAATCGATGCAACTGCATTCAATGGCAGAGCTATTACAAGTATCGCTATCGATCCACAAGACGCTAACAACGTTATCGTAACATTAGGCAACTATGGTAATGATGATTATGTATTCTCTTCAACAGACGGAACAACATTCACATCTGTACAAAATGACTTACCAAAAGTTCCAGTTTACTCAAGCTTAATAGAAAACACAACTGGTCTCGTTATTATTGGTACAGAAAATGGTATTTACACATCTGAAGATATGAAAACATGGACAGCTGACAAAGTCGTTACAAATGTTCCTGTAATGGATATCAAACAACAATTGTTAGAAAACCATGATGCTAGATATATATATCTCATCGACGAAGTTGGTGACACAACATCTGTCCCATATTCTTCAATTTCAAACCAAGATGTTATCTACATCGCTACATACGGTAGAGGTTTATACAAATGCGAAGACTTCGTACAAAAAGAAGGTGAAAGCATCATTGAAAACACTACATCAGCTGGTTCATTTGAATTGAGCATCTACCCTAACCCTGTTGTAAGCGAAGCTACAATCAACTTTAATGTTGACGAAACAGCTACAGTTTCATACCAAATCTATGACTTATCAGGTCGCATGGTACAAAACGCAACATTAGGAAATTATGGTCAAGGTTCACATTCTGTTAACTTCAATGTAAACGGTTTAACAACTGGAACTTACATCGTTAAAGTACAAGCAGGATCTGCAACAAGCACATCAAAGATTTTAGTTTACTAATAAGTATAACATAAAATAAAAAAAGAGCATCGAATTCGATGCTCTTTTTTTATTACTATTTCAAAACGGCCTTTCTATCTGATAATATTTAGATTCGCCATAAGCAGGGCAAGGCCTACTCGTTCTACATGAAGATAGTACAGTCATCAATAACACTGAAACTAACAATAAATAAAATAACTTTTTCATTATAATAAGATTTAATTAATATTTCATAATTTCACGATACAAATTAACGTTTTTTTATCGATATTTGTACATCATTTCAAAAATTTATTTCAATGACATTTGTAAGAAAACCTGATATTGAAGAACAATGGTATATGGCACTACGAAATGAATTCGAAGCGCCATATTTTGCTGACATAAAATCGTTTCTCATCGAAGAAAAAAAACAGCATGTAGTATTTCCGCCATCATCTTTAATTTTCAACGCTTTCAACCTCACTCCTTTCGATGAAGTGAAAGTTGTTATATTAGGTCAAGACCCTTATCATAATGTCGGCCAAGCTCACGGATTGGCATTCTCCGTACCAAACAGCATACAAAAGCCACCAAGTCTTATAAACATCTTCAAAGAATTAAACCAAGACCTAGGTCTTCCTATTCCGTCACATGGTAATTTGGAAAAATGGGCTAAAGAAGGCGTTCTATTGCTCAACGCTTCATTAACAGTAAGAGCTCATGAGGCGGCATCGCACGCCAAAATAGGTTGGCAGCGATTCACCGATGCCGCCATCAAAGCGCTCTCTGATAACAGAGAAAACCTAGTCTTCATACTCTGGGGTAACTACGCCATCGCTAAAGAAAACCTCATCGACCATAACAAACATCTCATCCTGAAAACTGTCCACCCTTCCCCACTCTCCGCCTCACGAGGTTTCTTCGGATGTAAGCATTTCTCAAAGACCAATGAATACCTTATAAAAAATAATATAAAACCTATAGACTGGAGTCTTTGAATGACTAAAGACTAAGGGCTAAAGGCTAAAGATAAAAAATAGAATTAATAAAAATATTAACATAAAAATTGGACAATGACTGTCGACTGTAGTCTGTTGTCCGTCAACTTAAAAAATGAAAAAATTAGTATTTGCAACACACAATGCTCATAAATTAGAAGAGCTTCGTGCTATCATAAAGAATTTTGATATCGTAGGTTTAACCGACATCAATTGTCATGAAGAAATCGTTGAAGACGCTGACACTTTAGACGGAAACGCTAAAATCAAGGCTGACTTCGTGACAAACAATTTCCATATCGACTGTTTCGCTGACGATACAGGATTGGAAGTTGATGCTCTAGACGGCGCTCCTGGCGTTTATTCAGCCCGCTACGCTGGCGAAGGTTGTTCATACCAAGATAATGTTAATAAACTTTTAGAAGCCTTAGAAGGCGTCGAAAACCGCAAGGCTCGCTTCAGAACTGTCATCGCTCTTAACCTTAACGGAGAACAACATTTCTTCGAAGGTAAAGTGGAAGGCGTCATCACCAAAGAACAACATGGAGAAAAAGGCTTCGGCTACGACCCTATCTTCCTCCCAGACGGATTTGACCAGACTTTCGCTGAGATGTCGATGGAAGTGAAAAACGAAATATCTCACAGAGGAAGAGCGACTAAGAAACTTATAGAGTTTTTGAACTCTGAGCTAAGAACTAAGAACTAAGAGCTAAGAACTTTCCGTTTTCAACTCAAAAAGTGCCGTAGGCACGACAGAAGCTGAATTTCTGTCGTGCCTACAGCACTTTGATTTATCTGGAATTTATTTTTACAGGCATTCCGCACTGCGTGCTTCATACCTGCCTATAATCTGTCGCTCCTACGGAGCTGATTTGAGTATATTTTTCTTTTTTTAATTGAATTTTGGATTCAGCAGCTCTCAAAGCGTTAGGGATTGAAGCGGCATCGTTTGCGAAGCAATGGCGAGATTTGGGATTTGGGATTCGGGAACTGGGAACGGGATTTGGGAACAAGACTTGGGAGCGAGGAGAAAACAAAAGCGAGCAAAGATATAGCGGAAAGCCCGACGGCTTTGCCGGAACGCCCAAAAAGAAGACAACAGTCAACGGACTACAGACAACAGACCTTTTTTAAGTTGCAGTGTAATCAAGTAGCGCGTCACTCCAATGGCGTCTTTCGTGCCAATTCGTGTTTATTCGTGGATGTTGTTGGCATTGGTTAATAAAAAAATCTCAGAACCGCATTACTGTGATTCTGAGATTTTGAGTTTTAAGACGTGTCAACGTGGATTTATTTTATGGTAACGTTGACGCGTCTCTACATTGTTAATTATCAATTGTTAATTTTAGATTTCAAGATTTCCATTGCCTTGTCGATGCCATCGACATTCTTGCCGCCTGCTGTAGCGAGTGTCTTCTGACCGCCGCCACCGCCTTGGATTTCCTTAGCGGCTTCTCTAATCATCGCGCCTGCATCCCACTTGCGTTCGTCAACGAGTGACTGTGGAATCATAACACACAACGCTGGTTTTGCTTCGAAAATACCGCCCATGAGAAGGATTGCTTCTGCGTCGATGTCTTTAACGGCTGTAGCGATAGTTCTCATCTGATTTACGTCAGCTTCAACGCGAGCGATAACTAATTTACGTCCTTCGAAATCAACAGCTGCGTTGTAAATATTGCGTGCTTCAGCGACAGCTTTTTCTTGCATCATCTGCTCGACTTTCTTTTGTAACATCTGATTTTGTGCGCTGAGGTTTTCGATTGCCTTAATCAAGTCACCTGATGTCTTGACGATTTCTTTAATCTTAGCGATTTGTTCTAATTGATTGTCGAGATAGCACATCACGTCGTCGCCTGTGACAGCTTCGATACGACGTACGCCAGCAGCGATTGCGCCTTCAGATAAAATCTTGAACGAACCGATGCGACCTGTTGAAGCGATATGTGTACCGCCGCAAAGCTCGACTGAATATTCCTTATCGAAAGCAACGACTCTCACATGGTCGCCGTATTTTTCACCGAACAATGCCATAGCACCCATGTTCTTAGCTTCTTCGATAGGAACGTTTTCAAATGTATTATTTAAAATGTCTTCTCTAATCTTTTCGTTGACGATTTTTTCAACTTGTTTGATTTCTTCGTCTGTCATCTTTGAGAAATGGCTGAAGTCGAAACGAAGTCTTTCGTCATTTACCAAAGAACCTTTTTGCTCAACGTGATTACCCAAGACTTGACGTAATGCTGCGTGCATCAAGTGAGTCGTTGTGTGGTTAGCTTCGATTTTTCTTCTTCTCTTAACATCGATTGTTGCGACGAAGTCAGCCTCTGGTTCTTGAGGAATCATATCAGTGATATGGATGATAAGGTCGTTTTCTTTAACAGTATTCAAAACCTTAACGACTTCATTTTCTGATGTAAGAGTACCGACGTCACCAACTTGACCACCCATTTCAGCGTAGAAAGGAGTTTGGTCTAAAACGATTTCGTAATGTTTCTTATTCTTAGCAACGACTTCTCTGTAACGCATGATTTTAGAAGTAGTTGTCAACTCGTTATAGCCTTTGAATTCTGTTGCTTTGTCATCTTCAACAACCACGATCCAGTCGCCTGATGATTTCTCAGCTGCCTTGCGAGAACGGTTCTTTTGTTCTTCAAGGTTTGCCTTGAAGCCTTCCATATCGACTGTGAGGCCTTTTTCTTCTGCCATAAGGTTTGTGAGGCCAACAGGGAAACCGTAAGTGTCGAACAATTCGAAAGCGAAAGCGCCGTCGATGACTTTTGATTCTGGGTTTTGTTCAACGTAAGACTCGAAACGTCTGATACCTTGTGATAAAGTTCTCAAGAATGAAGCTTCTTCTTCTTTGATAACCTTAGCTACGAGTTCTTGTTGTGACTTCAACTCTGGATATTGTTCGCCCATTTCTTGTACGAGAACTGGTAAAATTCTGTAAACGAATGGTTCTGTGAAACCTAAGAATGTGTAGCCGTAACGTACAGCACGACGTAAGACGCGGCGGATGACATAACCAGCGCCATTGTTTGAAGGAAGCTGACCATCGGCGACAGCGAAGCTGACAGCACGGAGGTGGTCAGCGATGACGCGCATCGCGATGTCGACCATTTCTTCTTTACCGTAAGCCTTGCCTGAGAGTTCAGCGACTTTATCGATTAAAGGAGTGAATACGTCGGTGTCGTAGTTTGACTTTTTATTTTGAATGACGCGGACGAGACGTTCAAATCCCATACCTGTGTCGATGTGTTTCGCTGCGAGGTTCACGAGGCTGCCGTTAGCCATGCGGTTGAACTGCATGAAAACGAGGTTCCATATCTCAATGACTTCTGGATTGTCTTTGTTGACGAGTTCTTTACCGTCGACGAGTTTGCGTTGTTCTTCATCGCGGATGTCGATGTGGATTTCAGAACATGGACCGCAAGGACCTTGGTCGCCCATTTCCCAGAAGTTGTCTTTCTTGCTTCCGTAAATGATTCTTGACTCGTCGATATGTTCTTTCCAGTATTCGAAAGCTTCGTTATCAGCTTGTAAGTTATCTTTTTCGTCGCCGCCGAAGACTGTGACG
>JAZLAL010000076.1:0-1950 GCA_045613185.1 Bacteroidales bacterium
ATAATTTTGCATTATGAAGTTAACATTAAAAATCTGGAGACAGAAAAATAATTTAGACAAAGGTAAATTTGTTACATATAATGTAGATAATATTCCTGAAGAAGCTTCATTCCTTGAGATGCTCGACATCTTGAACGAAAGACTCGTCTTGCAAGGTGAAGACCCTGTTACATTCGACCACGACTGCCGCGAAGGTATCTGCGGTGCTTGCGGTTTGTATATCAACGGTCACCCTCACGGAAAATATAAAAACACCACAACATGTCAGCTCCACATGCGTAAGTTCAAAGACGGCGACACTATCACCGTTGAACCATGGCGTTCTGAAGCTTTCCCAATCATCAAAGACTTGATGGTTGACCGTTCAGCATTGGACAGACTCATCCAATCAGGTGGTTACGTATCAGTACGCACAGGTGGTGTGCCAGACGCTAATGCATTGCCAGTCAACAAACATGACGCCGACCTTTCAATGGACGCTGCTTCATGTATCGGTTGCGGCGCTTGCGTTGCAACATGTAAAAACGGTAGTGCTATGCTCTTCGTATCAGCTAAGTTCTCACAACTCGCTTTGTTACCACAAGGTCAAGTTGAAACATACGAAAGAGTTCAAAAAATGGTCGCTAGAATGGACGAACTCGGTTTCGGTAACTGTTCAAACACATACGCATGTATGGCAGAATGTCCAAAAGGTATTTCTGTAACAAACATCGCTAGAATGAACAGACAATTCTTAGCAGCTAAGATAGCAGAACCTTTGAAAAAATAAGACACTAAGTCTTTAAGTCACTAAGACACCAAATAAGGACGCGATTCATCGCGTCCTTATTTTTTTGACATAAGAAATATTCAGGTTCAAAGGCTAGCAGCTTTAGTTCTTGGTTCATTCTTGCGTTAGGGATTGGAGCGGCATCCTTTGCGAGCAATTCGTGAACGGAATCTGGGAACGGGGTCGGGAAATGGGATTTGGGAACAAGACTTGGGAGCGAGGCGGAAACTAAGCGAGCAAAGATATAGCGGAAAGCCCGACGGCGTAGCCGGAACGCCCAAAACAATTAACAATTAAAGAGAAGTTAATTTAAGGTCTAAATTTGTTGAATAATGTTTAGAAAAGAATTCCAAAGCTCTAAAATTATTCTTATCTTTGCTAATCGAAAAATTAAGAGTTAAAATATTTTAGTTATGAAGAAAAATTTATTATTCCTTATGTTGATGGTGGTTTTATTCCCATTGACAATGAAAGCTGACGAAATTATCGTTGGTACAGCAACAGACAATAAAAACGTAGCTCCATTTGTGAATTCATTTCCTAATTCTTGGCTCGAAATGGTTTACACAGCTGAAGAAATAGGTCAGGCTTGTAAAATAGGAAGCATTGCTTTCCAATATCACGAAGGCCCAACATTGGATGTTAATGATATAAGAATATATCTTGCTGAAACTGACAAGTCATCATTTGAAGATAAATCACAGTGGACACCAGAAGAAGAGTTGACATTAGTTTATTCTGGAACAAATGTAGTGCTCGGTGATGACGCATGGGAAACATTCGAATTAGATACAGTCTTCGAATATAGCGGAGAGAAAAACTTGGCAGTAGTGGTGGCTAAGACGGTAGATAACTTTAATTTGTTTGCTGGACACCTCACATGGGCTTGCTATGATTCATCAAATAGCATCATGTTTACAGCAAGCGACACAGACCCAGCTTTCGCTCAATACCCAACAGCTGACGGCTTGGCAACATACAGCCAAAAACCAGTTATGAAACTGATTGAACCTGAAACAAAACTCGCAGCTCCAACAAATCTCAGAGCTACCATCAGACAAGATGTCCCTGGCTTCAATTACAAATACGAAATAACAATGGAATGGGATGCTGTTGAAGGTGCAAAAGGCTATGATATTTTCGTGAATACAGCCGACACAACAGGCTTCCAAATGGGTTAC
>JAZLAL010000077.1:0-24978 GCA_045613185.1 Bacteroidales bacterium
TGAGGATCTGAGGGTATGAGGAGTTAAGCTAAATATTCCTCAGTTCCTTAGTTCCTCAATTCCTTAGTTCCTTAATCCCATCTCGAAAGATATTTTTTATAACTGAAGTATTTCTTGTCGGTTCAAAATATTTCAATTCAGGATTGACATTCAACTGGTTAAGATAATTCCTAATATCTTTTCTAGTCAAAACAATTCCATTATCAAATGGATTTATATAAAACAAGACATCTTCCAATTGCGGGAAATGTCTTGTTTTTTTACAATATGCCAAAACAAAATGATGTGGCAAGACAACAGGATAAATAGGAAGGTTTATACGCTCAGCCACAATACAATACAACATTCCTAATGAAAACGGATTACCAATATGCGTTTCTAAAAGTTTATTAACATAATAATAATCTTGGTTGCCCACTGCGATTTTATCACCTTTAAATTTGTTAATATTATAAATAATATGATTTAAAATACGTACTTGTTCCAAAGGCGTCAGATTGTAATTCAATTCCTTCTCTACCTGTTCTATAATCATAATCATCTGAAAGCCAATACTATTCCAGTCAGATTTAGGAAACTTATATTTTGACAATATAAAATAAGGTTCCAGTAAATCATACTCCCGTTTGTCGTGCCACGAATTCAATTTATCAACAACACATTGTCTTTCAACAACATCAATAAGACTTTCCAATCTTTCTTTCAGATAAGAATCAGTCGTTTGTCCCAATTTATTCTTCAACAATGGAAGTGCAACTTCGCCGCAGGACACAATAGCATTCGCTATATTAATATATAGGTGTTCATCGGGTTCGTCAAGGAGAAAAAGCAATGACTCTAACTTTTGACTCTGGCACTGACTTTGACTTGTTGTTTTCATATTGTTAGATTTTAACCTGAAAACAACGATTTGTCAATAAAGTTTTAGAGAAGAAAATTATTTATAGAAATTCATGTCAATCATATATTTATATGATTTTTCTGGCATAAAATAACGTACGTCTTTATTTTCAGCGACGGCATTTCTGATGAAAGTTGACGAAATTTCTATTTCAGGAGCGTTGATTATATGCACCGATTTATGATTTACGAATTCACCGCCGTCGTAATTATTTCTTGGATAGACAATGATATTATAATTATCGAGAATACATTGATAATCTTTCCATTTGTCAAAGCTAACGAGGTTATCCATACCACAAATAAGATAGAAATCGACATTAGGATAAAGTTCAGTCAGACGCGTAAGAGTATCAATGGTATAAGATGGTTTTGGCATATTGAATTCGATGTCGCAGACCTCAAAACGCGAGTCATTTCCCACTGCCATTTTCAGCATATCGCGGCGATGAAAATCCTGAAGCAAGGATTTTTCTTCTTTGAACGGGTTTTGAGGACTGACGACGAACCATATAGAATCCAAATCGGTATATTCCACGATATAGTTGGCAAGCATCAGATGTCCGTTATGAACAGGATTGAACGAGCCGAAGAACAGACCGATTTTCTGATTCATATTATAATATATTAAAGAGTTGTTCTTTGATTTTCTCTAGTTCATCTTTCATTTTAACAACAAGACGTTGAATGTCTGCGTCATTAGCCTTAGAACCGAGAGTATTTATCTCGCGACCCATTTCCTGAGCGATGAAACCTAGTTTCTTGCCTGCGCCTTCCTCATCGATGGTCTCTTCATAATAAGCGCAGTGTTTTGTGAGACGCACTTTCTCTTCTGTGATGTCTAATTTTTCAAGATAAAAAATCAATTCCTGTTCGAAACGGTTTTCGTCATATTTTCCCGACTGAGTGAGTTCAGTGAGATTCTTCACCAATTTATTCTTGATATTTTCATGACGATTGTTTTCATAAGGAGCGACTTCGTTAAGATATTGAACTATAAGGTCTTTTCTCTTCAGCAAATCTTGTTTAAGAATCTCGCCTTCTTTTGTACGGAAGTTATCTGTCATATCGAGAGCCGTCTGCAAAGTCTCTTTTATCTTTTCGAAGAAATTCTCATCGTATTGTTGTTCAGGCGTTACGAAAATTCCTGGCATTTTAAAGAGAAGCATTGCCAAGTCAGCAGATTGAGGAATGTTATACTCTTCTGAAATCTCTTTCACCTGCTTAAGATAAGAAGCGATGACTTCTTTCTCAATATGAGTATTTTGTTCTACATTAGTGTCTGTAATAGAAATCATGACATCAACCTTACCTCTTTGCAAGGTATTAGCCACCATATTACGATATTCCAATTCTTGTGAACGTATCTCTTGAGGTAATTTCACAGACAAATCCAACTGTTTAGAATTCAGAGTCTTGACTTCAACAACAATTCTTTTTGTTAGGTATATTTGTTCGGCTTTACCATAGCCGGTCATTGATTTTATCATAATTTTTTCTTTTGCTACAAAGATACGCCAAAATTCTTGTTTTTTTTCAAAAAAATTATTTTCTTTGTGAGTACCTTTTTGAACGAAGGCTGTTGACTGTTGGCCTTTGGATAAAAGTTCAATAGCTAAAAGCCAAAAGCTTTAGTTCTTAAAACTTAAATAACATTAACATTAAAAAAATTAAAATCATGACAGAAAAAATGACCTCACAACTAGCAATGGAGCTAGAAGCAAAATATGGTGCACATAATTATCATCCACTTCCAGTAGTTTTAGCAAAAGGCAAAGGCGCCAAAGTATGGGACGTCGAAGGCAAAGAATACTACGATTTCTTATCAGCATACTCAGCAGTAAACCAAGGACACTGCCACCCAGCAATTATCAAGGCATTATGCGACCAAGCACAAAACCTGACTTTGAGTTCACGCGCTTTCTATAACGACAGTCTCGGCGTATGGGAAAAATACATCACAGAATATTTCGGTTACGACAAAGTTCTTCCAATGAATACAGGTGCAGAAGCAGACGAGACAGCATTGAAACTGGCACGTCGTTGGGGTACAGTATGCAAAGGCATTCCAAATGACGAAGTCACAATCGTCTGTTGCGAAGGCAACTTCCACGGTCGTACCATCACTATCATCACCATGTCTAACGACCCTGACTCATACGCAAATTACGGTCCTTTGACACCTGGTTTCATCCGTATTCCTTATAACGACCCTGATGCATTGGAAGCTGTTTTGGCAGAACACGGCCACAAAATCGCAGGTTTCTTGTTAGAACCAATCCAAGGCGAAGCTGGCGTTTATGTTCCAGATGAAGGATATCTCAAAAAATGCTACGACATCTGTAAGAAATACAATGTCTTGTTCATGGCCGACGAAGTACAAAGCGGTATCGCTCGTACCGGCAAGATGTTAGCCTGCGACCACGAAAACGTACGTCCTGACATTCTTATATTAGGTAAAGCTTTGAGCGGTGGCGTCGTTCCTGTATCAGCAGTTTTGGCCGACGACTACATCATGATGAACATCAAACCAGGCGAACACGGCTCAACATTCGGCGGCAACCCAATCGCTGCTAAGGTAAGTATGGCAGCTCTTCAAGTCGTTAAAGACGAAAAACTCATGGAAAGAGCAGAATATCTCGGCAAGATATTCCGTGAAGAAATGAAGAAAATCGACAGTCCGATGATTGAATTGGTTCGTGGTAAAGGTCTGCTCAACGCTGTCATCATCAAGCCAAAAGACGGCAAAGAAGCATGGGATGTTTGTATGAAGATGAAAGAAAACGGCGTTTTGGCAAAACCAACACACCAACACATCATCCGCTTCGCTCCACCTTTAGTAATCACTGAAGAAGAATTACGCGCAGCGATAGAAATCATCAAAGAAACAATTTTGTCATTCTAAAATAGGACATAAAGATACAAAGACGCAAAGTTTCAAAGCTTTGTGTCTTTGTACTTTTTCATTATCAAATTATGTTAAAATATTTATTCACATATTTTATATTAATAAACATCGTCACTTTTATCACATTTTGGAAGGATAAAAAATTAGCAAGACGTAATGCAATCAGGATTGAAGAATCAACTTTGTTAATATTGTCGCTATGCGGAGGTTCCGTCGGTGGACTAGTCGCGATGCATCTTTTCAGGCATAAAACAAAGAAAGCAAGATTCTTCCTGGTTCTTCCTTTATTGGTAGTATTACACCTTGCAATAGCAATATTTATTATATTCCAAAGATATCTGGAAGTTCACTGAGAGCTTCTATTTTTTTATTCTCCACATCGATGTGATAGCAAAACATCGTCTTTCCGTTTGTCAAAACAAGATAATTGACATTCAATCCTGAATAATAACGAATAGCCTGATCAAGGACTTTCTGCGTAATCGGAACATATTCCGCTTTACATTCTACTATCATTTTCGGTTTAGCATCTTTATTGAAAACCACTATATCGCAGCGTTTTGGCAAACCATTCACCTTGATAGAATATTCCACCGCAATGAGTCCAGAAGGATATTTTTTCTGTTCCACAAGATAATAAAGCATTTTTTGACGCACCTCTTCTTCTGGAGTTAATACGCAGTAAATCTTACGAATAGGATCAAATACTTTTGTCCTACCATCTTCTATTATAGTGCTAAACCAATTCATAAAGACAAAAATATAAAATTGTTAATAAATCATAACATTTACATTCAAAAAAAATAACCAAATAAAAATGATTACTACCATTTTTTTAGTACCTTTGCCAAAACTAAACTGAAGTACTAATATCAAAATTCAAAAATATGAAAAAGTTATTTTTTACAGTATTTGCTGCATTTATGATAGTTCTTGTTTCTTGTCACAGAGAGACAGTATTTGAACTCACATCTGATTCTGTTGTAAGTGTACCTTGCGAAGGCGGAAATTACACCATCACTTACAACCTTGTTACTGAAGAGGCTCACACTGTGAAAGCCATTAGCGACAACAAAGATATGGTAACATCTATTGACACTCAGACAGATGGATGCGTATATGTACAAATCGCGAAAAACCCAGCTACAGAAAAACGTGAAGCGACAATAGTTGTAAGCTATGGCAATTTATACTTTAACGTTACATTTGAGCAAGCTGAAAACAATGAACCTGAAAATCCTGGCGAACCTGAAAATCCTAGCGAACCAGAAAACCCTGGTGAACCTGAAAATCCTGGCGAACCAGAAGACCCATACGATCCAGAAGGTCACATTATCAAGATAGAAGCTAATCAGTTAATCGGAACTTATTACGGCGCAAACACTATGGGCGAGTCAAGTCTTTATTGGATTATCTTCTCTAAAGATGGTATTGTTGATGGCGTCGCCACACCAAATTCCGAGTACTTCCGTTTAGACATTACCGGCCCTGCAGCAGCTGACGAAAACAACATTCGCATTCCAGACGGCAACTACAAACTTGACGTTGAGGAAACCTATTCTATTTATTCTATACTCAAAACAAACAACACCGACTATTCTTATATAGACTATGAAGGCAAGCAAATATCGACATCATTTACATATGCAGAATTAGATGTTGCTGGCAATGACATGTTTCTCATGGCAGTAGTCGAAGACAAAGAATATCATGTAAGTTTCCACGGTGATTATACTATTGATTGCAAGAAAGTTTCAGAAACAATTTCATCACTTACATCAGATCATGAAATTGACTTAAGCAACTGTACTGGAACTGTAAAATGTTATAACGACTATTGGAATTGCGGATATTGCAATTGGGGAATTGAATTTGAATGCGACAATGGTTTAACAGAAGGAACATTGCTTGTTTTAGATTTCTTGACAGATGCTAATACTGACGGTTCATCTGGATTTGAGGGCACTTATACTTCAGCTGGATTCATGGAAGAAGACCAAACACAACCAAATTGGGGAGAATATAAATTCATTCCTGGATTCCGTCTCAGCGATATCGAAAACCAAATGTTAGGTTCTGTACTTGTCGAACATATTGACGGCGTTGCTGTAGAACAGGCTCCTCTTTATGGTGGCGAGTTCAAAATCACAGACAATGGCAATGGCACACATACTATTGTAATCAACGCCACTGACGATGCTGTTCCAGCACATAACATCACACTCAACTGGACAGGAATATTACAAAAATAAAAATGCAAAATTGATATCATTTTTCAAAAAAAATGAATATTTTTGCACCGCTAAAAGATACAGCGGAGTCGGGTTCTACTAGTCGGTCAGGTAACGACACTCTCACTGTCGAAACAGGGGTTCGAATCCCCTACCCGATACAAATAAAAAAGACAGCTTTAGAGCTGTCTTTTTTTATTACTCACAAAGCATTTATTCCGTGATAAGTATATGATTTTTCAATAAGAAATAACTTATTTCCTTATTTCATTATTTTATTTTTTTATTAAAAAAAACATTTTACCTTTGCAAAAGACAAAGCTATATTACAACACATTTAATTCAAACATAAAAATTATGAAAACATTAGCTCAATTCAAATCCATTATGGTAGCTATCATGATTGCTGCTGTATTGGTTGGCTGCAACAAGCCAAAAGAACAAACATCTGTAAACATTGAAGATTTCACAGAAAAAGCAACTGTCATCGGTAAATTAATCTATAACGAAGGACAAAGCTTAGAAGGTACAGATTATGTAAACACAATGAAACCAGCTGCAGACGTAACAGTCACAGCAGTTGTAGCAAACTCAGAATATTCAGCTACAACAAATGGTTCAGGCAATCTTACTTTCACAACAAAAACTGACGAAGAAGGTAATTTCGAGCTTGAAATTCCTGTTACAAACGACGGCGTAAATGTTCAACTTAAAACTACAAACTTCGTTGGTCAATATCGCACTATCGTTGACGTAGAAAACGGTCAAGCAGTTTACAGCTACGAAGAAGTTGTTTATTCACTTGAAGACAAAACATTCAGACTTGAACCAAACGATGTAGAAATCGCTGACGGCATCTTCACATTCGAAAAACGTGAAAACTTAGAAAAAACAGCAAAAATCTACGGTACTTTAATTTATGACGAAGGTCAAGGTTTCGATGGCACAAACTACTCACGCCTCATCAAACCAGCTGCAAACATCGAACTCACAGCTGTTGTAAACAACAACATAGAAAATGCTATAATGGCACAAACAGACTCTGAAGGTAACTTCCAAATCTTAGTTCCTGTTGAAGGCAGCGCTAACGTTACACTTTCAGCAGCAAGTTTCGTTGGTCAATACCACAGCATCATCGATGTTGAAAATGGCGAACCAGTATACCGTGACGAAGAAGTTATCTACTCACTCGAAACAAAATCTTTCAATAATGTTAAAGCAAACGACATTATAGTAGCTGACGCCACATTCACATTTGAAAAACGTGAAGAAGTTGAAAAATACGAATACTACTCAGAATATAAAGTTGTTGTTGGTAAAGCTGCTTACGAAAAATCACAACAACCTAACGATACCATCAAACCGTTTGCAGTTTCACGAAAATATGTTGTTGCTGCAGGTGTTGACGTCACAATTGAAGTTAAATACATGGGTGAAACATTCACATACGTAGCTGCAACAGACAATGATGGTGTTGCTACATTCAACATTCCAACTACAGACTTGAACTGGAGTCCAATAATCACAGTATCTGCAAGCCAATTTGTTGTTGACAAATTCACCTACTTAAAAGAAGAACAGGACAAAGAAACTGGAAAATACAAAATTGTTGAATACACTCTTGCTGGTTACTTTGCACAAGTGGGATCGTATATGGATACTCCAGAATTCAGCGACATCAGCGGCATGCCAACACCAGAACATCGCATCAAGATGGACTTCACTGTATTTGAAGGTGAAGAGGACTATGGTTATAATGATCAAGATGAAAAAGATGAATGGGACGATATCGTATTCTAATAAATAATCTAAAGATAATTTTATGAAAAGATATATTCTAATATTAGCTCTTTGCGTTCTTACATTTACAAACGCAATGGCACAGGAAAATAAGAAGGTTTATCTTCCTGAACAAGGTGATGTCGCCATTAGTTTCGATGCAGCTCCTGTATTAAAATATGTCGGTAATATGTTCAATGGCAACACCAATAATATTCTCGACAATTTAAGTGGCACTCCTGTATCAGCTAACATGAGTGATTTTGCAATTGACAATATCACACCTAGCGTGTCTATCGTAGGCAAATATATGTTTACCGACAATTTAGCATTCCGTGCTAACATCGGCATTCAAGTTCGCTCATTAGCAACTAACATTTATGTAGATAACGACTTGGAAAACATTCTCAATCCTTTGAATGAAGCTAAGCTTATCGACACACGTTTAAACAAGAAGAATGGTTTCAGCGCAATCTTTGGTGCCGACTACCATAAAGGCAACAATCGCATACAAGGTATTTTCGGTGGCGGCTTGCTCATCGGATGCAACAGCGTAAAATCAGAATACCAATATGCTAACGCTATCACATCTCTTAACCAAAGACCTTCTTCAGCATGGGGATTTAACAATGGTTACCGTACACTCAGCACTGTAACAGCTTCTAACGTATTCGTTGGTCTCGCTGGTAATGTCGGCATCGAGTACTTCGTAGCTCCTAAAGTTTCTCTCGGAGCTGCTGTCAACCTCGCTGCTTACTTCGTATTCGAAGGACAAACATATACAGTGACAGAAGGTTATAACACTAATACAGGCAATGTTGAAACACGTAATGAACTCAGCGCTCCAGGCAACAGAACATTCGTTTTCGGCACAGATAACCTCGGCGGATCATTATACTTATCATTCTACTTCTAAGAAGTGATATGAATGCACAAAAAAAGGACTGTTTTTACAGTCCTTTTTTTGTATCCGTAATTCGTCGACTTACATAATTATATATTTTAAATACCGCTATTCCTATTATCGCACCGACAACAGCGCCCACAACAACATCACCAGGATAATGCACACCCATATAAATCCTGCTGTATGCTACCAATGTCGCCCAGACAAACATCACCCATGCTATCTTGGAATAATATTGTTTCA
The DNA here is from genome assembly GCA_045613185.1 of Bacteroidales bacterium. Taxonomy (GTDB): domain Bacteria; phylum Bacteroidota; class Bacteroidia; order Bacteroidales; family F082; genus Limimorpha. The sequence goes on from JAZLAL010000077.1 coordinate 8,969, forward strand.
ATATCTGTGTGAGAAAAACTGCAAGCGCAAAAGCATTACAAGCATGTGATGAGATAAATCCGTAAGATCCGCCACAGTGTCCGGTAGGGAGATAAACCAAATCCTTAATCGCTTCATTATGACATGGTCGAGGACGTTCAAAAAGCGGCTTGAAAACACTCGAAGAAATCTGATCAGAACATACAATCAACAAAATTATGCCTAATATTATCAATATGCTTTGCTTCTTGTAATTCTTTATGACCAAATATAGCAGCAACAGATAAAACGGCGTCCAAGTCAGTTTCCCTGAAATGAATATCATAATCGGGTCGAGCCAGTCGGAGTGAAGCCCGTTGAGGAAAAGGAATAATTCAGTGTCGAAGTTTAACATAGGAACTTGAGGGTTTTTGAGGGACTTGAGTTACTTTGATTTCTTGGGTTCCTTAAGCCCTGACAACAAGTTATCTTTTTCGTGTATATAGAGATCGTTATAAGGATTTCTTCTTATCAGTTCATCTATAGCTTTTAAAGCTTTCTTCGGTTTCTTTTCCTTAAATTTTTGAAATTCTTCTTTGAAATAGCTATCATTTTCGCAAGGATAACCTATTTCATCATCATAGTTTGTAATAAAACCAACTGCATCTGTTTCAAGTCCTTCAATAGTGAAGACTATCGGTATTTCAAAATATTCATAGTCGCTGTTTTTACATTCGTTCCAATTACCTTTTGTCATAAGGAAAAACTTCTGTAACTGCGAATTAATATGATCATTAAGTGGATTTATGATATTGAATTCTCCCAATGAGCCATCGCAATGCACGGTAAACATCATTATCGTTGTTCCTATAGTACAGCTCTGACGGGATATTTTATTATAATCGACATGTAAGAAGAAGTCGCGTTCAAAAGCTCCGCTACCGCCTTTATATCTATAGTCGAGCATCGTCTTGATGACTTTATTGTTTTGATGCAACAACTCTGACACTGACGCTGACTGGCTCTGAGCCGTGAGCTGTGAGCAATGAGCGAGTGCTACAAATAACAACAATATGACTTTAACTTTTGACATTGTACTCTAAACCAAGAACCAAGGCTGTTGAACTAAGAACTTTTTAATGGTTCAATGGCCTTAGTTCAATAGCCTTAGCAAATCTTTATTCCTCATTAATACTATTCCAGATCAAGTCTTTCAATTCCTTAATGCCTTCGCCTGTTGCTGAGCTGATGAATATATGAGGAATCTTTTTAGGAAGATGTTTCTTTATATCTTTTCTTTGTATGTCGTCGACAAGGTCGTTTTTGCTTATTGCAAGGATACGTTTTTTATCGAGGAGTTCCGGATTATATTTCTTCAATTCTTTAAGAAGAATATCGTAAGTTTCCTTCACATTTTCGCTGTCGGCAGCCACCATAAAGAGGAGGATTGAGTTTCTCTCGATATGGCGCAAGAAACGAAGGCCCAAGCCTTTGCCTTCAGAAGCACCTTCTATGATACCAGGGATATCAGCCATAATGAATGATCTCATGTCATAATAAGGCACGATACCGAGGTTAGGTGTCAATGTTGTGAAAGGATAGTCGGCTATTTCAGGTTTAGCTGCAGACACCACTGAGAGCAATGTCGATTTTCCTGCGTTAGGGAATCCCACGAGGCCCACATCGGCGAGGAGTTTCAACTCTATCACAATCCAGCCTTCTTCGCAAGGTTCGCCAGGTTGAGCGAACTTAGGAGCCTGCATTGTAGCTGATTTAAAGAAAGCGTTTCCTTTGCCACCGCGTCCGCCTTTTTTCAATACGATTTCTTGTTTATCTTCTGTTATCTCGCCGAGAAGTTCTCTTGTCTCAGCATCGTATGCTACAGTACCAAGAGGCACGTCGACATATATATTTTTACCATTAGCGCCTGTGCGTAATGCATCGCCGCCATGACCGCCGTCTTCAGCAAACAAATGCTTTGTATAACGTAGATGCAATAATGTCCACAACTGAGCATTACCCCTCATTATAACATCGCCACCTTTTCCGCCATCACCACCATCTGGACCACCTTTAGGAACATATTTTGCACGATGGAAGTGCAATGATCCACCTCCGCCATTACCTGAACGGCAGAACACTTTTACATAATCTACGAAATTTGATGCCATAACTTTTTATTTTTATTTCTACCATGTACAGACGCAAAATATTGCGTCTCTACAATTATTCCTAATTTATTAAAATTCCTCTTCTTCAGCAACAACTTGATTTTTCTGACTTTGTTCTTGTTCGTACAATTCACAGTCGAATTCGAGAGCCACATCACTAAGTGGTTTTTGGAAGTCGCCTTTGCTAATATTCAGAGTACTGTCGGCATAGACTTTCTGCATATATAAAGCCCATACAGGGAGAGCCATATTTGATCCTTGACCTAGTCCGATTGTACGGAAGTGTACAGCTCTATCTTCAGCGCCAGTCCAGATACCTGTAGTTAAATCTGGAGTGATACCCATAAACCAGCCATCGCTTTGATTTTGAGTTGTTCCAGTCTTACCAGCAATCGGATTTTTGAGTCCGTATTTATATTTAAGACGAACGCCTGTTCCACTTTGCACTACACCTTTCATCAACTCTATCATTTTATAGGCAGTGACTTGGTCCATCGCTTCTACTTCTTCAGCGTCAAAATATTCTATCACATTACCGTTTTTATCTTCAATCTTAGTAATGAATATTGGTTTAACATAAACGCCCTGATTAGCAAATGTGTTCATTGCACCAACCATTTCATACAAAGAAATATCACACACGCCGAGACATATAGAAGGCACTGCTGGAATATCAGATGTGACGCCCATTCTGCGAGCCATTTCTATAACAGCTTCTGGACCAAAGCGTTTCATCAAATATGTAGATATTCTATTGTTAGAATGAGCCAAAGCCCATTTCAATGTAACCTCTTCTCCGAACATAGTCTTACCAGCGTCTCTTGGTTCCCAGAACTTACCGTCTGGCATCTCAATGCTATAACTGATATTCGGGACTGTTGTACATGGAGTGTACTCACCTTCTTGCATCGCGAGTGTGTAAAGGAATGGTTTGAATGTTGAACCAACTTGGCGGCGAGCCTGCGTCACATGATCATATTTGAAGAATTTATAGTCGATGCCGCCAACATATGCTTTCACATGACCAGTATGTGATTCAACAGACATCAACGATGATTGCAAGAATGATTTGTAATAACGCATAGAATCCATCGGTGTCATGATAGTATCGATAGGTCCGTCCCAAGAAAACACCGTCATTTTTGCTGGAGTATTAAAATTTATCTTGATAGAATCCATGCTGACGCCAGAGTTTCTCAACTTACGATAGCGTTCAGAACGTTTCATCGACAACTCCATAAGTGTTTCTATTTCTTCCTCTTCCAAAGAGAACGGAGCATTGGTATAACCTTTCCAATGTCTGTCAAATGCAGGTTGCAAGTCTAATGCAAGATGTTCTCTAACAGCATCTTCCGCATATTTCTGCATTCTTGAATCTATAGTAGTATATATTTTCAAGCCATCTTTATAGATGTTATAATTTGTACCATCTGGCTTTTTGTGTGTCTTAGACCATTCATGAAGTGTCAATCTAAGATGTTCTCTTAGATAAGTTGCTTGTCCTGCATTATGATCCAGCACACCGAACTGTGACATATCGATTGGTATCTGTGAGATAGAATCGCGTTCTTCTGGAGTTATAAATCCATAAGTAGCCATCTGACTGATTACCAAATTTCTACGCTGCAATGCTCTTTCAGGATTTCTTATTGGGCTAAAACGAGAAGGCGCATTAACAACGCCAGCCATAAGTGCAGCTTGTTCTATATTCAAGTCTTTCGGATCCAAATTAAAGAATGTTTCTGATGCTTTCTTGATACCATACGCATTATGTCCGAAGAAAACGGTATTCAGATACATAGCAATGATTTCATCTTTGGAATAATTATATTCCAATTTTGTTGCTGTCACCCATTCCTGAAATTTACGAATCACCAGTTGAGGAGCACTGAGGTTTTCACCACGAGGGAAAAGATTCTTTGCAAGTTGCTGTGTTAAAGTACTGCCACCGCCTTTGCTATTGCCTGTTGCCAAACCAGACACGACACGCAACAAAGCACGCTGGTCTATACCTGAATGTTCATAAAATCTAATGTCTTCAATAGCAAGCAAAGCTTCTACAAGATGTGGAGACAATTCGCTATAACTTACGTTAGATCTGTTTTCTATGTAATATGTTCCCAACACTTTACCATCAGATGAAATGATTTCTGTAGCAAGATTTGTTGACGGATTTTCAAGTTCTTCAAATGTAGGCATATCGCCAAACCATTCATTGCTAATGCCATAGAACAATCCAAAAACAGACGCCACGCCTATGACAACCAACGACCAAAGCACCACAAGATACCAACGAACACCTTGTTCTTTAGCTGCGGTCTTCTTCTTTTTATTTGTTTCTTTTTTTTCTAAATCAGCCATATTTTTAGAATTTTAGAACTCTAGAGTTTTCTCAAAACAAACTCCAACATCAGTCACGCCTTCGAGAACAGGTTCTCTCATAGCTTGTTCTATCTCAAAATGATAGTTTCCTTTCAACGGGAAGCATAAATTATTGTTTAACAATATCTTATTACTCCTCATACTTCCACTGCCACTTCCAATCCAACGACCATCTGGATATGCTAAAACCAATTCAATAGTATCATGAGTCTGATTTCCATTAGGAAATGTCGTATGCAGAAACATATAGAAATTACTATATCTATAATTTTCCAAATGTCTGATATTCAAATAGAAATCATATACAGACAATGTATCTTCTATGTTAACATCAAAATATGGAAGGTCTTGATTATCCCACGACGCATTAGGTATCACTACACTTTCATCGAAAATGACATTTTTATTGCCACACGATGACAATATCGCAACAACCAATAATATAAAACTTATTTTTTTAAGATATTTCATGTACTATTCGAGTTTGCTTAAATCGACATTTTGACCTTCTTCGCCGTATTCTGTATTACGTTGTTCCTTAATAAATGCGTAATCTTCAAGTTGTTCTGGCATTTTACCCTTGTTATTCATATCTATGATTTCCTTGACTTTTTCTGCAGGTATCGCCATCATGTTATTTCTATCAAAGACGTAAGAATACCACATCAAGCCTTTGAACACGTCTGTTTTGCTATAAGAAGCATCACCCTTCTTAGTCCTAAGCACGATATGAGTATCTGGGAACGACTTCAAGGCATCTACATAAGTATCATATTCGTAGTTCAGACAGCATTTCAACTTACCACATTGGCCAGCAAGTTTCTGCGGATTTGGAGAAAGTTGCTGAATCCTAGCGACATTTGTTGTAACAGACTGGAAATTAGTTATCCAGGAACTGCAGCACAACTCACGGCCACAAGAACCTATGCCACCGAGTTTAGCTGATTCCTGACGAAAACCAATCTGACGCATCTCAACTCTGATATGAAATTCTTCTGCCAACTTCTTGATAAGTTCTCTAAAGTCAACACGACCATCAGCGGTGTAATAAAATATAGCTTTTGTTTTATCTCCTTGATATTCAATATCATTAAGTTTCATATCAAGTTTAAGATTCAATGCAATCTCACGACTGCGATATAATGTACGTTCTTCTAATCTTGTTGATTCCAAGAACTTTTCAACGTCAGCAATACGAGCTCTGCGATAGATTTTCTTCAACTCACTTACAGGACATGTACTACTTTTACGTTTTCTCTGTTTATCAACCAAAGAACCGACCATAGTCACAATTCCGATGTCGTGTCCAATAGCAGTTTCAACAGCAACCAATTCACCTTCAATAAGTTCTAATTCTGATGGATAACTATAGAAATCTTTTCTATCGTTTTTAAAGCGAACTTCCGCAACCAATAATTCTCCTTGAGTTGGAACTTCCTGATAATCTTTCAACCAGTTGAAGCTATCTAATTTACATTGATTATGACGCAAGACATTGCTACCAACACTATATTCTTCAGCTTTAATACGGCATCCTCTGTGAAAATCAGGAGTGAGCTCTTTCTTCATATTATCATGAAGAGGCCAGTCTATTTTAATAAAATAATCGTCGTTATCTTCTGGTTTATTAAAATCCTCTTTTTCATCTTCAACGTCCTTGGCGACCTTCTTTGATGACATGATAATCTCTTCAGAATTTTCTTGCAACGACTCTACACTTTCTACAACATCATTGCTTTCAATATCATCACTAAGATTTTCAATTATTACATCATCGACATTATCAACGATTTCCACGTCCAAAACCTCATTATCTTCTTGGTTCTTAGTTTCTTCTTTTTGATTTTGATTTTGATTCTTTTGGCTATGCCATTTTTTATGAGGATGAAATTTCTTTTTAAAACCTTGTTTGTTATTATTCTTATTATTGTTTTCGTTCATAAAATATTGAATATATATCGTGTTTATTATAACTTGCAAATATAAGAAAAAAACCTCAGAAATTCACAACGAACTTCTAAGGTTTTAAGTATTTATTTCACGACCTTTTTTACGAAAACATTTCCTTTGTCATCAGCTATTTTCACAAAATAAAGTCCATCGGTTAATGACGAAACATCTATACGTTTCTCGTTTTCTACAAATATAAGTTGTTGGCCTACAGAATTATATATCGTAACATCAACATTTTCATCAGTGTTAATACAAAGTACATCATTCATCGGATTTGGTGAAACATCAACATTTACAAAATTATTTTCGAATATATTTTCTTCGCCAGCGACAGTAAAGCTATGCGGATCTGCCTTACCAAACACAGGCTGTTGACGATTTCGTCCAGACTCATCTGCAGCGAAAACATAATAATCAACTTTAGAACTCTTCTTATAACCTTTGATATAAGCGACATATTCGTCAGTGTTACCTGTTGGCCTCATTTTCACAGTTTTATACCCACCGCCATCGATGCTATAATAAACGAGAAGAGAATCCTGTTTCAACTCAGCTCCGCTATAAGCGATTACCTTACTTACGACAGCCATAGAATCTTGCCATTCATGTTCGCCGAACAACACATTACGATGGTCGACATAAAGCATATCGAAGTCCATCACACCGCGTGTTCTACAATGAAGAGCATCAGTATTCAGCCATCCTTTCAAGGCATTTTTATTTTCAATTCCGATGACTTCATAACCTGGCATCGCTTCACGATAAAGTGCAAGAGCCTTTTCGTTAAAGGTAGAATAACTTCCCAACGGCACAAGAACTTTTTTATTAAGAATCAAACTGTTAGTATAAGGAGAAATCACTCCATTACCAGGGATATCAACGCGATAAATCTTATAAGGATAGCCCCAACTACAGTTTGTCGTAGCGAAATAATCAGCGACTTCTTCATAATACTCATAACGAGGATTTGATTTAGGGACGCGAGCCAGCATAATCTTATCAGGAGCGAGGAATTTTCCCCAACAGTCGACGTGTGCAATATAATCGCCTTGAGGGTCAATAGTCACATGATAAGGATCTATGCCGAGATAATTTTTCATTCTTTCATAAACCTGCTCTTCAGTAACCCCATTCTCAACGCTCTCTGTCACAACGATATCATCAGACACGCCAACGCCGAATCCGTCTTGCATCATATTGCCTCCAGTATGAACCACATTCATTCCATACATAGGAATATTCCAATATTTAGCGAATTCACCAGGAAGCATATCATCATTCGGACGAGGCCGATTATATTTATTATCCACGATAGCAGGCTCTTTGCCATCAAAAATATACCATGGACCAAAGTCACGAATCCAATAAGAATCCGTCTTCGCATTCAAGAATTCCACATTATCCATATTAACGTCAACCGACTTAAAATCAGCCTCCGCATATCTCTGATTACCACTTGTCACAACTGTTATAACCTTACAGTCTTCCGCCATTTCCCTCACAAGCTCCAAAGGAATCCCAAGAGGATAAACAATCATAACTGCCTGCATAGGCTCGTATTCTCCAGGAAAACGCACCTCTCCAGCCGGTGGCGCCGTCTCTTCAAAACCACGATTCGTGATAGGCATATACATCTCCTCTTCCGACAGATATTTCATCTTCCTCCACTCTGGCAAATCAATTTCCTGCGATTGAACTTTAAATGTAAGCAACAACAATCCTAACAATAAAATAAGCGTACTATTTTTCTTCATTTTTATCGATTTTTATTTTACAAAAGTAAGATTTTTTCCCATTATTACGTTATCTTTGCACAATATAATAATCCTTAATTTTTATTTACAAAAAATGAAAAAAGCGAAGCAGAAACTTTTATTCTTATCATCACTATTCATCTTATTATCAATGACTTCATGTAAAGTCATAGAAAAATATAGCTCTATAATTCTTAATAAAAATTGTGAAAAACCGACGGAAGAGAGCAGCACTCTCCAAGATACAGAAATAGCCGATGACAATAATCTTAATTTTCATTATGAAAGTACGGACGACATTGTCACATATTCCGAGTTCGACACAGTCTTCGACTCTTATAACGACAACGAATATATAATTAAGGATGAAAACATCATCAGCGACACCCTCGACGCAGAAGTCATCGACAGTATCGAAATGGCATTGCAAGAACGCATCGACAAAGAAAATTCAGGCGAAGCCATCGTTGAAGAGTCTGACGAAATGATGGGAATGATAGAGAACCTTGCCGACATTCCATATTTCGAACAAAACAAACTTGAATCAAGTTCCAAGTCTGAAAACATTTATAACTATCCTGAAGGTTTTATCCCTAGTTTTCCTGACAGCGTTTATGCCGAGCGTATCGCAAAATTGAGAGAACAAACCACTATCGAATTGGTTTACAACAACCATGTCAAAAGTTTCATCGATGTTTATGCCGTAAGAAAACGCGATCACACATGTAGGATTTTAGGTCTCGCCGACATTTATTTCCCTATGTTCGAACAAGCTTTAGACAAATACAACATTCCTTTGGAAATCAAATACCTTGCTGTCGTTGAATCTGCCTTAAACCCACGCGCAGGCTCACACGCGGGCGCTAAAGGATTGTGGCAGTTCATGTACGCCACTGGCAAGACATATAAATTGAATGTGACATCATTAGTTGACGACCGCATGGACCCAGTGAAGGCAACGGAAGCCGCTTGTCAGCATCTCTTAGACCTTTATAACAAATATGACGACTGGTTCTTGGCATTGGCGGCTTACAACTCAGGCGGCGGCAATGTCAACAAGGCTATTCGTCGCGCTGGCGGATTGAAAAACTACTGGGCTGTATGGCCTTTCCTTCCTAAAGAAACACGCGGTTATGTGCCTGCTTTCATCGCAGTCAATTATGTGATGAACTATTCTCAAGAACATAACCTCTACCCTACCGACCCTGGCATCATGGCTGACGGCGTCGACAGCGTGACAGTACACGAACCTCTTCATTTCGACCAACTTCACGAAATGCTCAACATCCCAATGGAAGACATCAAGTTCTTCAATCCTCAATACAAAGCAAGCATAATTCCTGCTAACGCAAAGACTCCTATGTCATTACGCCTCCCCGAAAAATATATAGACAGCTTCATTGTTCATGAAAAAGAAGTTTATGCTTTCAAGACAAAGAAAGGCATCGACAGAGCAAAACTCGAAGAAGAGATGAAGAAAGTAAGCGATAGAAGCGTCCATATCGTGAAGAGCGGAGAAAGCCTCGGAAGCATCGCAAATAAATATCGTATCAGCGTTAACCAATTGAAAACGTGGAATAAACTCAAAAGCACCACAATATATCCTGGACAAAAGCTCATCGTATATAGTTCAGGCGCACCTATGGCTCAAGTAGGCAACTCTCAACCTGTGGAACGCTCAACAGAACAGAAAATCCACACAGTGAAATCAGGAGAAAACCTTAGCCTAATCGCAAAGAAATACAAATGCACCGTAACCGAACTTAAAGAATGGAATAACTTGAAATCCACAAACTTAAGCATCGGACAAAAACTTAAAGTATACCCTCCAGCAGAAACAAAAACACAAAATGTAAGCACAACAACAAGCGGAGGCTATGTTATCTATACAGTGAAATCTGGCGATAACCTTTGGGATATCGCAAAGAAATTTGATGGCGTCAGCGCTGAACAAATCAGAACGCTCAACAACCTCGATAAAAACGCAATGCTTAAAGTAGGACAAAAACTCAAGATAAAAGCCAGCTCTTCAAGCAATTCTTCCTCAAACGAAGGTCCATTAATTCACACTGTGAAATCTGGTGACAACCTTTGGGACATCGCTAAGAAATACGGCGTTAGCGTTGAACAGATCAAGAAACTCAATGGTTTAGATTCTAAAGCTGTATTAAAAATAGGACAGAAACTTAAAATCAGAAATTAGGAATGAAATATGGAGAATGTAATAATCATGACATTCTAACGTTATCAAAAAAAAAATAATATGAAAAAGATCAGTTTAATTGTAGCAGTATTATTTTCATTGACATTATCTTCATGTTTTGAAGAAAAAAGCAATGAGATAAAGAAGTCTCGTTCTGTTGGAGGCTCATCGGAAATTCTTTTGGTGACACAAAACGACGAGCAATGGAAAGGACAGATGGGCGAAGCCGTCCGCAATTTCTTCGAGCAGGAACAATACGGGCTTCCTCAGCCTGAGAAAAACTTCAAAGTGGCACACATCAACCTTGATGCTTTGAACGATATGTTCAAAAAACACCGCAACCTCATCATAGCTAAGATAGACAAAGACATCGAAAAGCCTTTGGTTGAGACACAGAAAAACTGGATGGCAGAACCTCAATTCGTGATAAGAATAACCGCTTCATCACCAGAGTCTTGGGTCAGAGCTTTCGAGACACAAAAAGACGGCTTGAAACTCATCTTTGATGACAATGAAAGAAAACGCTTCCAAGAATTTTTCCGTCCTACGACAGACACCAAAATCGTCAATCAGCTGAAAAAACGATTCGGCGTCACCATGAATATCCCTGAAGGATACTTCATAGGCATCGACAAAGACAACTTCATGTGGATTCGTAACGAACAGGCAGACAAGAGTTTGGCATTCATGATTTACGAATTGCCTTACAAAGACACTGCTGACTTTAACCCAAACAATATCATCAAAGTCCGCGACTCTATCGTAAAGAAATACATTCCAGGACCAGCCGAAGGTTCTTACATGACAACAGACAAAGAATTTGTTACACCTATATCTAAAACATTGCCAAAGTTCCCAGCTGGTTATGCTGTTGAAACACGCGGTATGTGGAACGTTGTAGGCGATTTCATGGCAGGGCCATTCGTATCGTACAGCATCGTCGATCCTACAAGTTCAAAAATCATCACAGCAGAAGGTTGGATTTATTATCCTAACAAAGACAAAAGAGATTTGCTAAGACAACAAGAAAGTATTTTATATACGTTGAAATTCGCAGAATAGAATTTCAATATTCACACTTAATGCAAGGACACATCGATGTGTCCTTTTTTTTTGTTTTAAAAGACGAAAATGAATAAAAAAAAGAGACGCCACAAGGTGACGTCTCTGCTATATTGGAATTTTTATCATCCGCATTTTGAATATCCGCAGTTCTTGCAGTGTTTGCAGCCGTCTTCGTAGACGAGAGCGTCACCACAAGTTGGACATACTTCCTTGTCGACTTTTGTTCCATCAGGAATATAACGTTTCAATGCACGAGCAATACCGTTCTTCCATGCATTGATGTTATCTTCGTCAACGCTCAAGTTTTGAATCAAAGTAACGACATTTGAAATTGGCATGCCGTGACGTAAGATACCAGAAATCAACTTAGCATAGTTCCAGAATTCTGGACTGAATGAACGTGAAAGACCTTCAATAGTAACTTTATATCCTTGTTTATCTTGGAATTGCAAGTCGTATCTTGATCTGCCTTCTTCACCTTTATTCTTTGTAATCCATGCTGTTTCAACGAATGGAGGCAAATAGAAGTCGTCTTGCTTACCAAGGAAAATTTCGTAAGGTTTGTTATTAATTTTACCTACGAAAGCTATCCATTTTTCGTAATTGTTTTGGAAACGTACGACATCACATTCGAGAGTCTTAGGACGTACAGGTGAATGTGTTTCAATGATGTCGTTTTCTACATGTTTCTTTTCTTCTTTTGTCTTATTTGAAACGAGCACGCCTGCACGAGAACCATCGCGGTATATTGTCATACCTTTACAACCGCATTCCCAAGCAGTTTGGTAAATCTGGCTTACGAGTTCTTCTGTTGTCTCAGCAGGGATGTTAACAGTAACACTGATTGAGTGGTCGACCCATTTTTGCATTTCGCCTTGCATCTTAACCTTGCTAACCCAGTCGATGTCGTTAGCTGTTGCTTTGTAATAAGGTGATTTAGCGATTATTTCTTGTAATTTTTCATCATCGTATGCTTTTACTTCTTCAACGTTATATCCGTTAACTTCGAGCCATGTGATGAATTTTGGGTGGAACACATTATATTCTTCGAATGAGTTGCCTTCGCCATCTGTGAAAGAAACCTTAGCATTTTTATCGTTAGGGTTAACTTTACGACGACGTTTGTAAGACACCATAAATACAGGTTCTATGCCTGATGTTGTTTGTGTACAGATACTTACGGTTCCTGTTGGAGCGATAGTAAGCATAGCGATGTTACGACGGCCGTATTTTACCATGTCTTGGTAGAAGCTTTCATCCATTGCGCGGAGACGATTGATGAAAGGATTGTTTTCTTCGCGTTTTGCGTCGAACACTTCGAATGCGCCACGTTCTTTAGCGAGGTTCACTGATGACTTATATGCTTCAAAAGCAAGGAGTTTCTGTACTGATGTAGAGAATTCGATAGCTTCATCAGATGCGTAGCGTTTGCCGAGAGCTGCGAGCATATCGCCTTCTGCTGTGATACCGATACCGGTACGACGACCTTGAAGAGCCTTTTTGCGTATGTTCTTCCAAAGTTCGACTTCACATCTCTTGACTTCGTCGCTTTCTGGGTCTGAATAGACTTTTTCAAGGATAGCATCGATTTTTTCAATTTCAAGGTCGATGATGTCGTCCATGATTCTTTGTGCTATAGCGACGTGTTTTGCGAAGAGTTCTGCATTGAAACGAGCTTTGTTTGTGAAAGGTTTTTCAACATAGCTATAGAGATTCATAGCGAGAAGACGGCAGCTGTCGTAAGCACACAATGGAATTTCACCACAAGGGTTAGTGCTCAAAGTCTTGAAGCCGAGGTCAGCATAACAATCTGGAATAGATTCGCGAGTGATGGTATCCCAGAAAAGAACACCCGGTTCAGCTGATTGCCATGCATTGTGGATAATCTTGTCCCACAATCTCTTAGCATCGATTTCTTTTGTATATAATGGTTTATCTGAATCGACAGGATATTTTTGTACGAAAGGCTTACCTTCCTTAACAGCTTTCATGAAGTCGTCGCTGATACGAACAGAGACGTTAGCATTTGTGATGCGGCCTTGTTCCATCTTTGAGTCGATAAAACTTTCTGAGTCAGGGTGATTGATGCTGATACTCATCATTAAAGCACCGCGACGACCGTCTTGAGCGACTTCTTTTGTTGAATTAGAATAACGTTCCATGAATGGAACAACACCTGTTGAAGTAAGAGCACAATTCTTCACAGGGCTGCCTGCAGGACGGATGTGTGAAAGGTCATGACCAACACCGCCACGACGTTTCATGAGCTGAACCTGTTCTTGGTCAATTTTCATGATCGCGCCATAAGAGTCCGACTGACCATTGGTTCCGATAACAAAACAGTTTGACAAAGAAGAAATCTGGAAGTTATTTCCAATACCAGCCATTGGACTGCCTTGAGGAACGATATATTTGAAATCCTTAAGAACTTCAAAAACTTCTTCTTCCGACATTGGATTTGGATATCTATTTTCAATACGAGCTATCTCTGAAGCGATACGATGATGCATATCATCTGGAGTAAGTTCGAAAATATTGCCATCGCTATCTTTCAAGGCATATTTATTCATCCAAACATCGGCTGCCAATTGGTCGCCATCAAAATATTTTATGGTAGCCTCTTTGACTTCCTCAACAGAATATATTTTATACTCTTTGTTTTCCATTTTGTCAAAATTGTTTTCAATATTTTTATTATTTTTTTTTCTTCAGAATTTAATTTTTCTTCATTATCTACCAAAATCTCTTTGTTAGATTCTTCAACAACAGAATTAGTCTCAAGTTCCATTACCGAAAACAAATCTTGTGTCTTATTAACTTTCTTACTCATTATTAAGTATTGATTTTAAATAGATTAGATATTAATAAAAATTAATCCCTGCTCGAATTTCGAGTTTGCTAAATTATAAAAAAGATATATTATACACAAATAAATCAGTAAAGATTTTTTTGTTTTTTTCTAACATTTTTTTGTTGAAATTAATTAAAACTTTTTCTAACTTTGTTTTTATTTTTTCTTAAAATATATCATTTTTTAAACCATACAATTATGCTAAATATTAAATGCTTCAGCTTTAATCCAATCTGTGTTAACACCTACATAATATATAATGAGTCCAAAGATTGCGTCATCGTCGATGCTGGAAACTGCAACATGAGAGAGGATAACATTTTATTCGATTTCATTGAAAAAAATGAGTTGAAACCAATTATGATTTTGAACACTCATGCTCATTTCGATCATATCTTAGGCAATTATTCAACAGCAAAAAAATACGACATCCCGATGGCTTCCCACCCTGACGGCATGGAGTATTTCAAGAACGCACATTCCTACGCCTTCTCTTTCGGAATGAATTACGACAAAGATAAGACGCTTTATCCAAGCATAGATTTATACGAACATCAAATAATCAATATAGGTAACGACGAATTGGAAGTGATTCACACACCTGGCCACGCTAAAGGCTGCTGTTGTTTCTATTGTGAAAAACAAAATTTCTTGATTACGGGCGACACATTATTCTGTCGCAGCATCGGTCGCACCGACCTCCCTGGAGGCTCTTATAAAGAAATCGTTGACAGCATACGCGGAAAACTTTACAAGCTGCCAAACGAAACAGTCTGCTATTGCGGCCACGGACCTGAGACCACAATAGGCGACGAAAAAAGATGCAATTACGAAATACCAGAAATGTTATAAAATTTTAGAACTCTAGAATTTTAAAGTTTTAGAGTTTTAAAATTCTTTAACAAAAACGATTCTCATCTTACCGATGGGAGTGTTTTGTTCTGAATATATTTTATTGTCCTTCAAGACTCCTAATTTATTAATATTAGAAGCTTCATCTTTGAAATTTATTTCCAATGTTTCATTTATCATATATTGATAATCACCATTATAACTCAACATCTTGACATAAACAACGCTGTCATTCTTAAAGATGAGTTCGTCTTTACTTTCTTCTTTTCCTATCTGCGAAATCATCTCAGGAGTGTTTCTTCTTTCATCAAAGTCGAAATTAACCCTATCAACAACCCATCGACCATGAATGGTATCATTTTTCGGAGTGCAAGAAAAAATGAATATTAATAAAAGAGGTAATATTTTAATAAATGATTTCATTATAATCAATTATGATTTTATAAATTGAGACGCGCCAACGAATATCGACACGTCTCAACAATTATGCATTATGAATTATGCATTATGAATTAAATTAAATAATTCCAGGAATTCTCATCCATTCTTTTCCTTCAGCGCAGCAGGCTTCCACTTCAGCCACTGTCTTTGGTATTGGACGACCGAGAACTCTGTTACCATCGTGTGTGATTAACAAGTCGTCTTCGATTCTGATTCCGCCAAAGTCTTTGAATGTCTCGACTTTATCGTAGTTGATGAATTCTTTATGTTTGCCTTCTGCTTTCCAAATGTCTATCAATGTTGGGATGAAGTAGATTCCTGGCTCGTCAGTGACAACCATACCTGGTTTCAAGAATTTACCGAAACGTAATCCTTTGAAG